>JAXDQV010000288.1:0-6098 GCA_034667645.1 Chthoniobacter sp. | reverse complement strand
TTAGAAGAAAAACGTCTGTCCATACTCCCGATTTTTCCAACCGGCGGTCTCGGGGCGGCTGCTCAGGGCCGGGCTGGGCGGCCGTCGACTCCTGGGGTTGGGAGGTGGCAACTAAACGCTCGCCTTTGCTTTGAACCGCGACTTGGGACAAAAGTGCAAAGCCGCTGATGTCCGCGACGAAGACGTGGTGGGTAGAACCGCCGGTATCCAGCGCTACGAGCTCGTCCTCCACCGCGATAACGCGGCCACGTAAACGCGCACCACCCGCGAGCTGGAACTCGACTTCGGTTCCGGGAGGGAGGCGTATCTGGAGAGTTTGTGCTTTCATTGCATCACAAATACGTAAGCCAGCACGGTAGCGAGAAGCATGTGCATTGTCATGGAAAGAGCTGCGGCGCCACCGACTTACTGGCTTGGTTGCAATTGCGCATTAGGACTGCGGGTCAGTGACCACGGCCATTTCGCGATCGGTCAGGCGGCGGCGAGCGCGTAACGGCGGAAGAACCATTCAGCTCCTCCACTTCGCCAGCGGCATCGTCAGGCTCGTTGAGCGCTTCGAGCCTCGGCAGCTCGGCCTCGATGAAGCGCGTGAGCGCTCCGACCAGAGGCGCGCCGGCCAGCTCTTCGCCGTCCTGCTTTCGCGCCACGAGTTCAGCAAGTGCGGCGCGCACGTCGGCTTCGTCTAGGACACCTTCGACGAGTTGCGCGAAGAGCATCGGCACTTGGTCGAGTTGGCGCTCGATCCAGCGGCACGCGAGCAGCGGTCGGAAGACGTAGAGATACTTCTTCAGACTCACTTCTTCGCGGCTACGCAGATAGTCGCGCCAGTTGCCGAAGGCGATGTAAGGCAGAGCGCAAAGCAGCGCCGTTATTCATCTCCTTCCACGCGTCCGCGCTTGCCATCGCGGGTGGCTTGCAGGCGCCTCCTTGCTCTCTCGGTATCGAGCAACTTCGCTGGAGGGGTCCGGGTGTTTCGCTCGGCAGCTCACGTCGGGCACGTTTCACTCCAATGGCCTTGGCTTACGGCGCGGTCAGTTAACTCAGCCCGTGGAAGAGATCGTCCCATGGGCATTGCAACGCTTTTTTCAAACGGACCGCCACCTCGATGGTAGGATTCGATGCGCCGCTCTCAATCCTTTGCAGGTAGGAGCGGTCGATCCCGGCTAGTTCGCACAGCTTTTCTTGTGTGAGACTGGTCTCAGCTCGAATCCGGGCCACATTGCGACCAAAGAGCTTCCGAGATGGCACGACTGCACTCTGCCCAGTCTCCATCGTCCTGAACGCCGCGTATATGCGGCTTTATGTTTGACCGAAGCCGTGTTTTCTGTGTCGCTGTCGACGTTCCAAGTCGTAAATCCCACTTGGGAGAAATATGAAATCCCGGTTCAGCGCGCTTGCATATTGCCTATGGGCCATATGGCCGATCTCAGGCGCTCTGGCCGATACCAAAGGTGTTCTCTTTTACTCCGACTTCGGCACCATGGCGCCAGAGGCGGTCGAGTTCGAGGCGATCTCCTGGAAAAGCGGTGCAGAGGCATTAGTCAAAAGACCCGGTCGTCAGCCAGAGCTTTTTTCGGAATGACTGGATCGCAGCAATCCTCTATCGGGACCGTGCCTATTTCCAACAGATCAATTCGATACCGGCATTCCAGCCCATGCGCGGGCCTGTCCTCGATCGCGAAACTGTAATTGACTCCAACCCGCAGGAGTTCACCACAAACGAAGAGGCAAACCGTGTTGCGCAGGACATCGCCGCACTTGATCGACTAAAGGCGAAGTTCCCGGTTTCTACCGCAAAAATCACCCCCTATGCGGTCCAACTCGCACAACAACTTGAGCGGTTTAGACGAGGCGAACGAAAACAAGGCGGACGCTGGTTAACGGCGGACGAAGCAAAAAAGCAGCCGGCGAAATCAGATCCGGGAGTTCAGAAGTTCTCTTTTAAAACCAAAGATGGAACAACTTACGCGAATGTTGCACTCGTGTCGGTAGGTGATGACGAGTTCTCGGTAATGACCGACACTGGGTTTGAGCGCGTAAAGTTCGCGGATTTGCGCGACGACATCGTCGCGCTTCCCTCGGGAGTCAGAGGATCTGTGCAAAAGTTTCGAGATGAAGCTGCAAGGGACCGTGAAGACAAGGCGAAGATAGCAAAGGAGAAGGCTGAGTTAGAAGCAAAGGTGCGCGCAGAAGAGGACAGAACTCGAGCCAAAGAGAAGGAGATGGCTGAAGCAGCGCACCAGGACGAAATTAAACAACGCGCGGCGGAAGAGTCCGAGATGCGGCGCCTATCAGAGCACGCGCGGATCGGAAAAGCGGTCCGGCCATCGAATGATCTTTTCTTCCGTGCGCAGGGTGAAGTCTCCAAGCACCGCTCGACTGGCACGTTCCATGAGGTGTTTCGCGGTAGCCACCATTTCTTCGATCTCGTTTTCCGCCGCCTCAATCAGAACGGCGTCGTGCACGGGAGCACAGACGGTAATGCCGGCCTCGGTGAGGGCGATGCATGCGACCCGGAGCATCTCAGCGCCATTAGCTTGGAGTGGAAAATTGCGAAGGCTGCGAGGATTGGCCGCTGATCCCGCGACGGTCCGCCAACCGAAAGCTGTCACCAGGGGCCAACCCAGCATGGCCCTCGCCTCTATGGCATCAGACCAGCGCCAATAAATGCGGTAAACTTGCTTGTGCTTCTCGATGAGTTCACGCCCATGAGCGGCGGTTAAATTGAGTTGAACGCCAAGCGAGGCCTGCCCAATTCCGTATTGCACGCCGAGAGCGCACGTCTTATATAGATCGCGTTCGCCGGGGTGACTTTTCTTCGTGGCGTTCGGCGGCACCGCACCCGCCTGTTTTGCAAAGGTCAAGTAAGGATCGCCACTGGCATAGGCCTCCTTCATGTTCTTATCGCCACTCAATGACGCCCCAATTCCAAACTCTTGTTGTTCGTAGTCCAGATAGGCAAGGGCGCGACCCGGTAGTGGTTTTATCAGGAATCGAAACCAGGTCGCAGGACCAAAAATACCTTTGGACGTTGATGGCTGGTTGCGCGAAGTGACGGAACCGAATGCTGACAGTAAGTAACGATTGCGTCCGTCAGCACCGACCGCGAGATTCTGCAGACGAAGTTGTCCGAGGTTTACCCGCAGCTCCTTCATCGGCAGAATTTCCGGGAAGATTTTTGCCATGTCGCGAAAGGTGTCGTCGTCGAGCTTGGGCTGACCGGAAGGATGTAGCGGCCATGGGATCTTTTTTCGTTCACACCACGCCAGCCACCGTTGGGCGTTGAAAGAATCGTTCACAAAAACGCCGAAGTCGGCGTCGATGGCAGCGATTAAGTCGCCTTTAAAATCCTGCCAGTGACTCTTAATGGAGCAAAGGGTCTTGGTATCAACAGGGATGCCGGCGCGTTCAATTCTAGCTGCAGCCACCATATAACGACCGCGTATCAGAGCGCGGGGGAAATCGATCCGAGTCTGCATGACCGTCAGGAGTTTCCCCAAGTCCGTGACGTCGCCTTCACAATATGTTAGCAAGGCACTTTTCTCGTCCTCTGAAAGCGATTCCTGTTGCGCCAACCCGCGCATTTCTTCCTTTCGGGCCTCCGTGACACCGCCACTTAAACCAAAGTGCATCAAAGCACCTAAAAGTCCGAAGCCGGCGGTCGGACGACCACCACTTATTAACAACCTAAACTCCGGGTAGAGATCCAAAACGTGGGAAGGTAAATCCCAGCCTAGTTCCAAGAGGCATCCGATTTCGGCGGAAGCATAAAACGCTACTACCAACACGTTGTTTCCAAAGTTGAACGGCGACCGCGTGTTTGACTCCAGCCATATGCGCTGGGTCTGGCCGGTTGGCCACTCCTTCACCACTAGACATAGTGGTGAAGGACGGCCACCGTCTTGCTGGCGGAATTCAAAATCCACCAGAAAGACTTTCTTGGTTGCGAGTGTGTTAGACTTCCCCACGAAGCTTTTTTAACACCGGGTGATCCAATGAATCGATTACCCGTCCTTTAAACGCAATTTTCAGAAGTTCATTGAATGGTGTCGTCGTCCATTCAACTTTCTGATCGATGGCGGCGACGGCGATGTCGTAACCGCCCAGCCGCCGGTTGGCCGAAAGGCGCACCCACTTTGACGTGGCCAGTTGCATTGCCTCCAGGGCGCTCTGGTTCCACGAGTCGAGCTTGCCGTCAAATCCCGGCAGTCGGGTTGGCCACACAAAGTAGTCGCCTTGACGGGTAACTGCCAACCAGAGGCGCTTATTATGGACGGTGCTCTCGTCGAAAAGAGCATCGCGGAGTGAAGGGTGAATGAGATAGATCTCACCATCTTCCTTTAGTTCCAGCACCATGGTATCGATGGCGTAGTTCGCGGCGTCGGGATGGGTGCGGACAAACCATTCCTTCGAAGGTTTCCGGACTGGTATCGTTACCAATGCCTTTGATACGGTCGGTCCTTCCGACATTTTTGGATCGAGCCGTAGCGTTTCCAATGACGAGAACAGATCGTCCGGTTGTGTTGGCGCGTGAAGTTCCCCATTGGGGGATGTATTGCTCATATAGTTAGTTAGTTTTTTGGGACGCCTGCGCAGGCGTCCCAAATTTTTGGTAGGTTGCGTATCCTGATCCAGCGGCGCTGCGTTTCGGCAATTTGTTTAGGAGTTCCTGAGCTTTCTGTTTAATAATCGCTCGTAATCCTCCGCGGCGATGAGCCACGGGCCAAACGCTACGATTGGATTTAACTCCCCGCGGCGCACCATCGCCCGCAACGTGCTCACCGGCACACCAATCTCGGCTTCGATTTCGCGCAGGCGATACGCCCGGCGGGTAGTAAAGTCGGAGTGCTTTTTGTCGATTTTCGCTTTCGCTCGCATAGATCACGCGAGAACCTAGCAAAGAGTAGAGGACCCTCGGGTTGCGCTACTTTTGAAGTAGGCAGGCGCAATCGTGATCTCAGATTGCGGGGATTTTAAAGTTTTTGCGGCCTTATTGCGCTATACCCCACGCAAGAACTTTTTGGACTTTTTTTTTACAGCGGATACGCTCGGCTCAAATCTGAGCGTGGATGCCAAAGCTTCTCGTCCATGATACTCATGTCTTCGCATTGTGCAAACAACGCAAAAGCAACGTAGCCGCCATCAGCGCCACCAACCACAGTCTGATACATTGTCTGCCTTGATCGGAGCAGCGCGATCTGTTCTTTGATCGAGGCCGTGATCCTGTTGTGATCAGTGATTCGATCCGGATTGTTCTGCAAATCGGTGATTTGCTTTTCAATTTCCTTGCGTTCGCTTTGACTCAGTTTCGGCGTCTGGCGCTTAATATATTCAGGATCGAGATCCCCGCGTAACAAGTGCTCGATTTCACTGCTCATGCGCGCTTCTATCTGCTGGCGAATTTCATTAAGTAGTGTGCGCACAGAATTTTCACTGGTGAGGCCTCTCCAGCCAGCCTTCTTAAATTCTCTCAGTGTCTCTGTGACAGTAAAGCGGCGGCGGGGATCAAATAGTTGCCAGGCGTGGATTTGACCAATTCTAGCTTCAGCGTGTGCGAGAAGAAATTGCGCACGCCGAAGTAACGAAAGGTAGAAACCATCGAGTTCGGGATCTGCTTCGTTTCGAACTAAAGTCCAATCACCGTCGGCACTAACGCTGTGTGATGGCTGCCCGTGCGGCACCGGATAGCGCGCCGCCAATATCGCCGCGAGGTTGGCTGTCTTCCAAGCTCGATCCGATATAGATTCCGTTGATTCTGCTGGGTTTATTTGTCGGGCTATTTTCTTCATCGATTCCTTCTGTGATCTGAGCTTCACCTGTTACAGATCATGGTCGATCTCGGACCTGCGGCGGTAGCATGAATCGTTCAAACCGAACAAATGTGGTGTCGCTTAACATTGTCAGCCGTGAAGTCGCGCTGCTTTTAGTTCCGGAAGATCAATCAACCCAGCGTAGTAACTTGATGTCACAGCCGGACTGCTGTGGCCAAGGAATTTCTGCGCGTGGAACAGTCCAAAGGCGTTGGCCACATACGAGCCAAATTCCTTTCGCAAAAGGTGACACGGCTTGGCATCTTTGATTCCCTGGGCACGGAGCCA
>JAXDQV010000287.1:0-2814 GCA_034667645.1 Chthoniobacter sp. | reverse complement strand
AATGCACACCACGATATTCGCCTGGACCCCTCCACGTTCTCGCGGCATTCATCGATGCTTAGTCGACACTCCTTTGCTAATGAACGTCAAAGATCGTCCCCTTTGCATGTGTGCATCGGCGCCATGCAATCTTCGCTCCTGACGCTGAAAATATGAGTAAGCTTTGAACTACAGATTCTCGGGTGGCGCTGCATTCGTACCGTTTTCGAGTCTCAGAAAACGCCCTGTTATCCACCATGTTGCACAGCCAAAGCGCTTGTTTTAAGGTTCTTCTGCTCCGTTGAAAAAGTGCCTTTCGAAACGCTTCTTGCGCCTAGCGCGTAGCCATATCCCGCACCGCCCGACCGATTACCGCGCGCAGTAACGGGACCGTCGCGGCGATGATCACACGTCGCGGACCGAGAATCACAGAGCCAACGAGCAACGTGGCGACAATCGGTGCGTTCGGTGACGCGAGGAAAGTAGTTAGAGGAGACGCATGGGCAAACGGAGCGCCGACAGCGGTTCTTGATTGGGCCGACAATGAGGCTTCAGAGCCCACCTCTGCTTGGTTTTCAGCCCTCAGTGCCGATCTGGATGTGGCCATCCGAGCGAGCACGCGAGTGCGCCGTGCGGCCACGCTTTCTTCTTGGGGTGGTAACGGGTCGTTCACAATGCCTCCTTGATGACTTGAGCGTCTTTACGCAGTTCGGATCGAAGTGCCGCGAAATGAGAAGCACCACGGAGTTGAGCTCGCAAAACGAAGAACGCCGCTATCGACACTACAATCCAGGTTCCCGCTACGCCCCAGACAACGCCGATGAAGTAAGGCGTTCCAAATGACGTTGCGATCAGTGCGATACATAGAAAGGAGAGGGCGAACAACAGGCCTACCGCGAGCGCGACCATCGCGATGACCTCGCGCAGCAGCGTTGCCTTCGTATCCGCGAGCTCGAGCGGTAGCAACTCCGCGTAATCGCCACCACGCTGAGCGCAGAAAGCGCCAACCGCCTTCCACGCGCGGACGCGGTCTCGCGCCTTGGTCAATGAACTGAGCGTCATTGATGTCTACCCAGGGTCAGTAGCGGCGCCCCCGAGTGGGCGGGACGTCATCATAGTTCATCGAGTCGCGATTTGCGCTCTTGAAGAGCGCGCCGAGGAGGAAGCCGGCCAACCCCACCACGGCAAGCGTGATCAGCGGGTTTTCAGTGGTCGTTTGACGCAACTGATCAGTTGCTTGCCCATAAATTTCTTGCACTTTACCGCCGAGCTCTTTTGCTTTTCCAGCCAGCTCAGCGCCTGCGTCTCCGGTAACGCTTCCAACAACATCCTGAACTTTGCCAATCGTTTCGTTGGTCGCGCCTTTGATTTCATTCGTGTCCATCTGAGCCTCCGGGATTGGTATGCAACGTTGCAAGGAACAAGGGGCCTCCACTCGCCACTCGCTATGTCAGTGAAAAATTAAGTAAAGGATTACTAAGACAATGACGGGAACGCCGAGTAGCCAACCGAGTAAATAGGGCATGTTGTTTTACCAAAAAGGACATACAGCAGTGTAGTTAGTTAGGATCGGCGATTGCTGAGGTCCAATCTGCCGAGGACGTGTTGGGTCACAAGCAAGCGTCGTACCGCGCATCGGAGCTCTGCTGGGAGGCTTGAATGAAAACGAAACATGTTGCGATACTGTTTGTTCTTGGCGCCGCGGCCGGCGCTCCGGTCGTAGCGGAGGCTCAATCAGCAAATACGCCGACGCTGCCAGCGAGGGCGCCGCAGGCAACTGGGCCACCAAAGACCGACGGGGCTCCAGCGCAAAAACAAGTTCGTCCACCGGTTGATGCGGGAAGTGGTCGTGGAATACCGTCGAAGGGGTCTACTTCGGGATCGAGCGGTGCGGGAGTCAGTATGCCAATGCAAGCATTCCCACCCGTAAGCGATAAGCCCTTACCTAAGCCTTACTGAGCGAGATACCAGGGGAGCGATGTGGTCCATGTCGACCTTTCCTTAATGCTCGGTGGGCTTCGGCGATAGACGGTGATGGTAGACGCTCTACACGACAGATTAACCGCTCCACACGACAGATTAACCGGAAGGCTCGACGCAGGGTTCAAAGGTAACCGGCAACAAAACAGGGCGGAGGCACAGCAATGGCAGAACGGCTAGTAGACGTGCTGGACAGCAGTGGCGCTGTCATACATACCTATCCCATCATGCTTGACGATTCGGGGAAGCGGCGGATGAAACTGCTTACAGAGCCAAAGCGCTGGAGGCAGCCGCTCATGGCCAACTGGGCTCCGACTCGCAACTCGGGACATTGACCGCCCGAATGCATGTTAGCCGCGGCGGCCAGATGGCGCCTTACGGCGACAATCTCGCTGGGGATTCCGAAACAAAAGCGAGTTTGGAACAGACCGTCCGTGAACGAGCATACCTTCTGTGGGAAGAGGATGGAATGCCCGAGGGCCGTGCAGACGAGTATTGGCATCGACCCCTTGACCAGCACCTGCGCGACCGCGCGTACGTGCTTTGGGAGCAGGCGGCGCGCCGAGGGGGGAGCCGACGAATATTGGCGTAGGATCCGCGACTTCGAGGCTTAGTGATTCCAATCAATGCCGCCCGCGGCGCAGACGCAATATCTAGCCAATGGTCGGCGAGCGCTGCGCACCTACGTGCTAGTGCGGTTCGGCGCGTACCGCAGTTAACTTGTGGC
Source organism: Chthoniobacter sp. (assembly GCA_034667645.1). Taxonomy (GTDB): domain Bacteria; phylum Verrucomicrobiota; class Verrucomicrobiia; order Chthoniobacterales; family Chthoniobacteraceae; genus JAJPJG01. The sequence goes on along the minus strand of JAXDQV010000287.1, from coordinate 128 downwards.
GGGCGGCTTGTCCAGTGACTATTCTCCATGCACATCGCGCACTTGGGCTGCTCATAGGAATTAGTGACTGTTTTGATCGACCAAAGCGACTTGTTAGCCATCGCCGGCATGCTGTTTTTCACAGTTGC
>JAXDQV010000286.1:0-41057 GCA_034667645.1 Chthoniobacter sp. | reverse complement strand
ACTCGAACTGTTCGAGGAGAAATACTACACGCAGTTGCCGGGCGGAACGTTGGAAAGCTTTGGACGTTTGTTTAAGAATGACTTGAAGCTTTATATCTATCCATTACGACGCAAGGATGGCGATAAGCTCCAAACGGTAAGCACCGTTCAGGTCGCTCCTGAACTAGGCCCTTTGTATGAATACCTTCGCGGACGCGGCAGCTTCGTTCAGCTGGACAACTACAACCCGAGCTACCTTTCCATCTTCTCCAGGGACGTGCTCAAGCGGATCGGGAAAGGAGATGAGAGTTGGGATGAAATGGTTCCTCCTCAAGTCTCAGAGCTCATCCGGAAACGCGGCTTTTTCGGCTATACCCCATCACGAGAGGGTGTGCGGTAGGGTGGCTGCATCGTCCGAGGCCGAAAGGCCGGGACTAACTTCATCAGTGCCTGAATTGCACGCCAGGCAACCCCTGCACGCTTGGCTGTGGTAAAAATACAATGATATCAATAAAGTATTCCCCATATGCCGCGAGGCCACTCAACGGTCGCAATCATGACCACCACTAAGAGTCTGCTCTGGCGCAAGCGGTGGCTGGGAAATCCCGGCCACCGGTTTTGCGTTTCGGCGGAGGTTGTGAAGCCAGCCCCTACGGCTTGAAGCCAGAGCGGATCAAGCGCGGGATCGAGACATTCCGAACATAGGAATCATCAGGATGCAGTCTTACGTAATTCTGGTGATGCTCTTCCGCCGGATAGAACTTATCGAGTTTGGCGACCTCCACCGCGATCGGCTTCTTGTATTTCTTCTGCACCTCGGCCTTCGATTTCTCGATCTCAGTCTTCTGCTCGTCATTTCGATAAAACAAAATCGGGCGGTATTGCGATCCGAAGTCAGGTTCTACGCCACGGCCATCAGTCGGGTCCAGGGTCCTCCAATAGACATCCAGTAGTTGGGAAAAGGTTACCTTTGTAGGATCGTAAGTTACTTCGATGCTTTCTGCATGACCGGTTTTGCCGGTGCTGTTTTCTTCGTAAGTAGGATTGACGGTGTGACCTCCTGCGTATCCGGAGACGACGTCGGTTACTCCCGGAACCCGGTCGAAGATAGCTTCCATGCACCAAAAGCAACCAGCAGCGAAATCGGCTTTCTGCAACTCTGCGGCCTGGCCGAAGGTTGCGAAAAGGAGCGACGTAATAACGGCGAGTGCGGGTAGTTTCATTATTTCTCAGGTGAAAATTGACTGGCGAATTCTCCGTAGCCCTGCTCGACCAGCTTCTCAGCCGGAATAAATCGGAGCGCCGCGGAGTTCATGCAGTAACGTTTGCCCGTCGGTGGCGGTCCGTCATCGAAAACGTGTCCCAAGTGGGTATCCGCTTTCACCGAGCGCACCTCGTCGCGCACCATTCCCGCCGTGTGATCAGTCCCTACCTTCACCGCTTCCGGTTTGATAGGTTGGGTAAAACTCGGCCAGCCTGTTCCGGATTCGAACTTATCCTTCGAACTAAAGAGCGGTTCTCCGCTGACGATGGAGACGTAGATTCCCGGCTTGTGGTTATCCCAGTATTCATTGTGAAACGGAGGTTCCGTCCCGTTTTCTTTGGTTACCTGATACTGGATCGCAGAAAGCCGCGATTTTAGTTCGTCCTTCGCCGGCGACTTCGACTGCGCAAAGACGAACGTGGAAACAACGGCGGTAGCAGCCAGGGCCAGTCCGCAGGTTTGCGAGCGAGTGATTCTCATAGTTTGGGTCAGTGCCGAAGCGGCACCTCAGGTTAGATGCCGCTGGTCTTCAGACGTTCGATGATGGACCAAATGATTAAAGCTCATTGCGGTATTGGGATGAAGAAAAGTGGTTTCAGGATGCGCTGGTAAAATATCTTCGAAAGAAGTCAGCCACTGCCTTGAGCTGATTTTTTTGCAGCAGGAACCAATGGCCTTTTCCGTGGACTACCAGAAGCGTCGCCTCACCTCCTGCACCTCGAAGTCTGCGCTGCAACCATTGGCTTTGTTCGAGCGGCACAAGCTCATCGAGATCGCCATGGATGAGCAGAAACGGCGGGGACGAAGCATTCACATGATTAATCGGGCTGGCGGCCGCAGCGAGCGCGAGCTTCTGCTGGATCGGTCCGCCCAGCAGATCTTCGATCGCGCTCGGCCGCTGGCGATTCGCATATCGCCAGCCGAGCGGAACGAGGTCCGTGGGTGGATACAAAGCGCACACTGCTCGAATGCGAGGCGCTCCTTCCATTACGCCGAGAAGCGCTGCCAGGTGGCCGCCCGCTGATTCACCGCTCAGCCCGATGCGTTGAGGATCGAGGCCAAAGCGGCCGCCGTTCAATCGCAACCAATCCACGGCGGCAGCGCAGTCTTCAAGCTGCGCCGGGTATTTCGCGGTTCCGCTGAGCCGGTATTGGATGGAGGCGACGGCCATCCCGTAGTGGGTCAAGTCCCGATCATTGAGGTGGTAGCCTTTGCTCCCGATCCTCCAGCTTCCTCCGAAAATCCAGACGACCACCGGTGCCGGACGTGCTGACTGCGGCACATATAAATCCATGAACAGAGGGCTTCCAGTCGGTGCGGCGAACTGGACGTTGCGATAAATTTTCTCCCCCGCATGCGGCGGTCCGTAGGCGGCGCATCCCACGCTCAAGACAAGACAAACAACCGCGACGCATCCGCTGGCAAAGCTCGAGAACCTCGCTGCGGTGATTCTTTTCTCCGCAAAACGAGGAGTCATCGTGCGAAAGAATCGCCTGCGCTGTCGGCAATGGATTTACCGCACCGCTTGAACAGCGTTGACGCAGTAACGGCGCCGCCAGAACGTCGGGCGTGGAGAAGCGCATCTTCAATCGAACCCTGCGCGCCGTCTCGGAGATCGGGCTGGGCACCTGGCAGCTCGGCGGCGACTGGGGCGGCGTGAGCGAAGAGCAGGCGCTCGCGATCATGCGTTCCGCAGTCGAAAGCGGCATCGATTTCTTCGACACCGCGGATGTTTATGGCAGTGGCCGGAGCGAAGAATTGATCGGCAAATTCTTGCGCGAAACCAAAGCGAACATTTTCGTGGCAACGAAGCTCGGCCGGATGCCGGAGCCGGGATGGCCGGAAAACTTTACCGAAGCCGCGATCCGAAAGTTCACGGAGAATTCTCTGCGCCGGCTCGGGGTCGAAGCGCTCGACCTGACGCAGCTTCATTGCATCCCGACCGAGGAAATGCGGCGCGGCGATGTCTTTGAGCACCTGCGGAAATTGAAGGCCGAGGGAAAAATAAAAGAGTTCGGCGCGAGCGTGGAATCCATGGAAGAAGCCTTGGTCTGCCTCGAGCAGGACGGCCTCGCTTCGCTGCAGATCATCTTTAATATTTTCCGCCAGAAGCCGCTCCAGCAGTTGTTTAACAAGGCGAAAATCCGGCGCGTCGCGTTGATCGTGCGGCTTCCGCTCGCCAGTGGATTGCTGGCTGGAAAGATGACGGGCGCGACGAAGTTCGAGCCCGGGGATCATCGCAATTACAACCGCGACGGCGGCAGCTTCAACGTCGGGGAGACATTCGCGGGACTTCCGTTCGAGCGCGGCGTCATGCTCGCGGACGAATTGAAGGCCCTCGTGCCAGCCGGCATGACCATGGCGCAATGGGCGTTGCGCTGGATTCTCGACCACGATGCCGTCACCACCGTGATCGCCGGAGCGACACGCCCGCAGCAGGCACACGATAATGCGATGGCGAGCACGCTGCCGCCACTGGCGCCGGAAACGCACACGAAGCTTTCCGAATTTTACGCCGGGAAAGTCGCGGAGCACATTCGCGGTCCTTACTGAACCGCGAGCGCCCGGCGCAGTGCCTCGGGATAGGAGGCGACAAGTTCCGGCGAGCCTTTGATCGAGACCGCGCCGACGGTTCCGCCACTTTCTGCCGGCAGATCCATCCGGCCGATGCCGATGAAGCCGCGCTCGAATCCGAATTCGCCAATCGGCGCGAGAAAGACTTCGGCGTTCTTGATAATCGAAATTCCGATGGTGCCGAAGGTGCGCTGGCGCGCGCGCACGTTGAGCCGCATCGCTGCACGCGCAAGAGGCGCAGGCAGCAGCGCCGTCGTTTTCATCGTGCGAAAGGTGCGGCTGGTTCGCGAACGGGCACGCGCGAGGCGCTTCGCAAACTCACTCGCGAACGCTTCCAGCGCGCAGTCACCGAGCCCGAAAAATTCGTCCGGCTGAATGACGATGAAATCAACGCCGCGGGGAAACGTGTCATCCTCTGGAATGTCGGCAACGACGGCGAAATTTGCGCCGGCAAACTCCGGCTGCTGTGCCAACTGCCACACGAGGAGCCCGCCGACGCCGAGCGGATTTTCCAGAGCTGCATTCAGTTTGCGTCGCCACTGCAGCAGCGGCTGGAAGTCGTAAAAGCCGGTGGCCATCGCCACACCTCGACTGGAGGAAGTTTGTGTCACCTGTGCCTCCGCTGGAAAGCGGGTCTGGTGCACTCGACCAAAGTTTTCCGCGAGCCGCGTCAGCATTTCCTGCATCGGCACCCCATCGGCGACGGCGTGGTTTACCCGCATCCAGAGATCGAGCCCGGCGTTCGGGGTGGAGCGAGCCGTGAAATTCACGACGCGGCCCGACGCCTCGCGGGAAGCACCGGGATCGGGCGGTGCGAAGCGATGCGGGTGCTGGTCGAACGTGAGAAACGGCCCCCGCAAAGTGACCCGCGCGAGCGGTGTGTTTTCGGCCTGGAGAAAGTCGCGCAATCTGTCTTCCAGGGTGTCGGCGGTAACCGCGAGACCGAACGCAGCGAGCGTGAATTTCGCTTCGTCTCCCGCCAGGCTCAACTCCGCGATGCGACGCCACGGATCGCGCGGCTTTCGCAAACCGAGCAGCGCAAATGGAAGGCAGACCGCGGCGAGAACGTTGATGAGTCGGCGGCGCATCTCGCGAATTATCGGCCGCCGAATTGTTTCACAAACATGATCGCTGCGAGCGTGATCCCGATCCCGGTGATCAAATGCCGCACCACGGCCTGCGGAATTTTTTGCGCAAAATGCGCGCCCGAATATCCGCCGGAAATCGCTCCCAGCGCCATCGCGCCCGCCGCCGGCCAATGCACCAGGCCGCTCGCGATGAAATAAATTGCCGCGACGATGTTGATGAGAAAACCGAGCACGTTTTTCACCGTGTTCATTTCGTGGATGTGACCGACGTCGAGCATGCCGAGCGATGCGAGCATGAGGATGCCGATGCCCGCGCCAAAGTAGCCGCCGTAAAGTGCGACGAGGAATTGAAAGAAGATCGCGCCGAAAATCCAGCGGGTCCCCAGCGTGGCCGGCTGTGCGTTTTTGCGACGGAAGACGCGGGCGAAGAACTCGCGCGACATGAAAAGCACGGTGGCGAAGAGGATGAGAAATGGCACGAGCCACTCGAAGGTTTTTGGCGGTGTGCGCGTGAGCAAAATTCCGCCGATCAAGCCGCCGAACGCGCTGACGAGCGCAAAGCGTTTGATCCAAAGAGCGGCGGCGGGAATGTTGCGCCGATACCCAAAGACGCCCGCCAGCGCGCCCGGCAGAAGCGCGATCGTGCTCGTCGCGTTGGCATCGATCGCCTGCAAGCCGGCAAAAATCAGCGCGGGAAAAGTCAGGATCGTGCCTCCGCCGGCGATGGCGTTCATCAGGCCGGCGATGAATCCGGCGGCGAAGAGCAACGCAGCGGCACCCGGACTCATCGCCGAGAAAGATATTCCTTGCAATCATGTAGTTTCAGGAAATACTGAAAATACAAAATGAGCAAGCAAACCACCCAGGAACAAACCGAGCTGCTGCGCGCCCGGGACGAGTTCGTCACGCAATGGGGGGCGATCGGCAGCGCATGGGGCATCAACCGGACGATGGCGCAAATCCACGCCCTCCTCATCACCACGCCGCGCCCGCTTTCGACCGATGAAATCATGGAGGACTTGAAGATTAGCCGCGGCAACGCGCACGGCAATCTTCGCGACCTCGTCGGTTGGGGGCTCGTTCGCAGCGTCGTGCGCAAGGGCGAGCGCAAGGAATACTTCGAGGCGGAAAAGGAAGTCTGGAAAATGTTTTGCACCATCGCGCGCGAGCGCAAACGCCGCGAGATCGAGCCGGCCATGCACGTGCTCAAGGACTGTGCGGAGCGGACCGCCGGCCTGCGCAGCGACGAGGCGAAAGCTTTCAACAAGCAGATCAAGGCGCTCCAGGATTTCCTCGCGCTCGCCGATACGGTGCTGACGAAAATCGCGCGCGCCGAAAAGAGCACCGTCATGCCTTGGGCGCTCAAGTTCGTGAAATGAGCGACTTTTTTGCCATCAACTTTCACTGTTTAATGAAACTACTGAAACAACAAACCGGAGAAAAACCATGACACCCATCGTCTGCACCTACCTCGCCTACCTGCTCATCAGCGTCTGCCTCACCGTCTGGGTCGCGAAGACCCTGCACAAAAACGGGCGGATTTTCCTCGTGGACAGTTTCGGCGGCAATGAGCCGCTCGCCGACTCGGTCAACCACCTGCTCGTCGTCGGCTTTTACCTCATCAACATCGGTTACGTGACGCTCGCGTTGAAGCAAGGCGACAAGCCTGCCGATCTGCAAGGCGTGCTTGAAACCCTGAGCACAAAAGTTGGCGTCGTCTTGCTTGTGCTCGGCGCGATGCACTTCTTCAACCTCTTCGTGTTTACCAAAATGCGCCGCCGCGCCCTGCTGCACGGCGCTCCGCCCCCGTTGCCGCCGCAAGGCCGCGTGATCGTCGCGGGCTGACCGATGAAACGCCTGCACATTCTCTACGACGCCAAGTGCGCGCTTTGCTGCCAATGCCGGCAGTGGCTCGCACGGCAGCCGGCGTTCGTCGAGTTGCGGTTCACGCCGTTGCAAGATCCGTTTCTCGCGTCGCGTTTTCCCGGCATTGAAAAATATTCGCCGGAACGTGAGCTGATCGCGATTGCCGACGACGGCGCAGTTTACCAGGGCGCGAGCGCGTGGGTGATGTGCCTCTACGCGCTCAAGGAATACCGCGAATGGTCACAGCGATTGTCGAGTCCCGCGCTGCTGCCACTTGCCAAACGCGCGTGTGAGGCGATCTCGGAAAATCGCATATCCATCTCGCGCTGGTTTGCAACATCGGAACACCGGATGATGGCTAGGAACTCGGATTGCAGCTCGGTTTGCGTTAAATCATTGAGATGAAGTTTCTGTCGCTCGCGAGCTGGAATGGCACGATCGAAAGAGGGACGTATGCCGCGATCAGCATCGCGCTAATGTTCGTCAAATATAATCTCGATCGCCTCATCGCCGGAGTTGTTTTCAAGCGTTCCTGGTATTTCTGGAATTATTTCGTGCCCGGCGACGCGCTGGCCGCGAATCAAATGCCGCAGGATGCGTGGCGCTTCTATTTCGTTCTCGCTGCCGTCGCTGCTCCGTTTGCGTGGATCGGAGTCTGTCTGACCATTCGAAGGTTGCGTTCTGCGGGGCTCTCTCCGTGGCTGATTGTTTTCTTTTTTTTACCGCTGGTGAATTTACTGCTTTTTTTGGTGCTCTGTTTCGTGCCCACCGAGATTGCGAGTGAGCGCCGGGGTGGTTCATTCGGAATTTCGCTTCGGCGTTATTTACCCGATCATCCCGCAGGGAGCGCCGCAGTGAGTATCTTGCTGGTCTCGCCGATTTCCGTTGTGTTGGTAAAATTCGGCGTCGAAGTTCTGGGACGCTACGGATGGGGATTGTTCATCGGGATTCCTTTCGTGCTCGGGTTTTGCTCCGTGCTGCTTTATGGCGTGCATCGACCGCGAAGTTTCGGGAGTTGCATGCTCGTGTCATTCCTGTCCGTGGTGCTGGCCGGCTTGGTGCTCCTGGCGATCGCGGTCGAAGGCGTGATTTGTTTGCTGATGGCTTTTCCAATCGCTGTGCCTGCGGCCCTGGCTGGTGGCGCGATTGCGTTTGGCTTGCAACGCGGGAGCTGGTCAACAAGGCCGCCCTGTTACGCGTGTTCACTGCTTCCTCTCGCGCTGCCGTTATTGATGACGATTGAAAATGCGGAGTCCGGCCCGCCGACGCTGCTCCAAGTCTCGACGGAAGTGGTGATCAATGCGCCACCGGAGCAAGTCTGGCCGCGCGTTATTTCGTTCAGCGAAATTCCCGCGCCCACGGAATGGCTGTTTAAAACCGGCATCGCATATCCAACTCATGCGAAAATTTACGGGCATGGTGTCGGCGCGATTCGGCACTGCGTATTTTCCACGGGAGCGTTCGTAGAGCCGATCAGCACTTGGGATGAATCGCACGTGCTCGCATTTTCCGTGACTGAACAACCGCCGCCCATGCAGGAACTTTCACCGTATCGCGGGATTCAACCTCCTCACCTCGACAACTATCTTGTCTCCGAACGTGGCGAACTCCGATTGGAAAAACTCGCCGGCAATCGCACGCTCTTGCGCGGAACTACATGGTATCGTCACGCGATCTGGCCAGCGCCCTACTGGCGGATTTGGTCAGACTACCTCATACACCACATTCACCTGCGCGTGCTAAATCACATCAAGACGCTGTCGGAAACAGCAATGCATTAACGAATCGCTAATTTCTCGCAGGGATCATTCCGCTCTGGCGCGCGTAATTGAAGATGCCGCCCGCATCGATCACCGGGCGCACTTCGCCGAGCGGCTTGAGCGGATAGGTGGTGCCGTTGACCGTGAGCGTGTCGTGATCGAAATCGAGCGTCGCCTCGTCGCCCGTTTTAACGATGTCACACAGGCGTTCGGTTGCGTCGTAAGGGTAGAGTTCGCCGGTCGCGACGCAGTTGCGAAAAAAGATGCGCGCGAAGCTTTCGGCGATCACCGCCTGCACGCCCGCCGCGCCGAGAGCGATCGGCGCATGTTCGCGCGAGCTGCCGCAGCCAAAATTCCGACCGGCGATGACGATCTGATAATCGCTTTTCATCTGGCCCGGACCGACCAGGCGGACCGGATATTTGTCGTCAGGCAGTCCCACCAAAGCATAGCCACCGAGCTTGTCGTATTCCTCGGGAATGGTCGGCACGAGCGTCAGGTATTGCGCCGGGATGATCTGGTCGGTGTCGATGTTGTCGAACACCACGAAAACTTTGCTCGTGATCGCGTGAGACATGGGCGCCGATGCTAATGGCGCCGACCTTTATATCAAGGGCGGAAACCTCTACTCGCCCGGCAGCGGCGGCAGCGGCACGAGTTTTTGCTCCTCGATCGTCGCGCGATTTGCGGGCTCCGATTTGCGCCGTGCCGGGGTCGGCGACGGTGTCGGCTCCGGAGGCGCGGGCGCGATGTCCTCGGTGGAAACATAACCGAGCTGGCCATCCTCGGTCGTGATGTGGCTGTAACCAAACTGCTGCGAAAGCATCGTGAGCCGCTGGCCCTTGTAGAGCGCGAAGTCGGGTCCGTTGCTTTGCGCGGGACCGAACCGGTAAAACAACGTGCGCTGCGAGTTCACGACGTATTTTTCGCCCGCGTGCCCGCCGCCGCTGCGATGGGCGCAACTTCCCATCAGCGCACAAAGGACGATCATCAGGCCGCGCATTGTTGCTCGTAAATTACCCACGACCCCTTCGCGTCCACGGATGAGTGGACGCGGTTTCAGCTCAAAAACTCGCGCGGATCGGTGATTTTTCCCGTCAGCGCCGACGCGGCGACGGTGTAAGGGCTGGCGAGGAAAACTTTGCTCTCCTTGTGACCCATGCGGCCGGGGAAATTCCGGTTGGTGGCGCTGATGCAATTCATCGGCGTGTTCATGCGGCCGAAGGTGTCCACGGGCCCGCCGAGACACGCCATGCAGGAGGCGTTTTCGGTCATCTCGACGCCGGCGTTGGTCAGCACGTCCCAGACGCTTTCGCCGTCGGCGTTCTTTGCCTGCAGTTCCCGCACAACCAGCGGAGTCGCGGGCACGCCGAACGTGTGGATTTTTACCGTCCGTCCGCGCACGACATCGGCAAACGCCATGAAGTCGCTGGTCTTTCCGCCGGTGCAGGAACCGATGTAAGCGCGGTCGAGTTTCACGTCGCCAAGCTCGCGGGCGAGCGCGCGCTGGCCCGGATCGGGATGCACCGCGACCGTCGGCTCGAGCTTCGAGAGGTCGAACGTTTTATCGTAGATGAATGTCTGATGCGCATCGAGCTCCACCGGCTCGTATTCGCTTTTCGTGCCATTCATTTTCGTGCGCTCGTCCACGTAGTCGAACGTGGTCTGATCCGCGGGGAAAATGCCGTTTTTGCCGCCGGCCTCGATCGCCATGTTCGCGATCGTCATCCGGTCGTCCATGTTCATCGCGCTCGCACCGGGGCCTTCCCATTGCATCGCGCGATAGGTCGCGCCGTCAAAGCCGATGTCGCCGATCACGTGCAGGATAACATCCTTTGCCATCACGCCGCGCTGCATCGTGCCTTCGAGGAAAAAGCGCATCGTCTCCGGCACTTTGATCAAAAGTTTGCCCGTGCCGAGCACGAAGCCGGCGTCGGTATTCCCGATGCCGGTCGCGAACTCCCCGAATGCGCCCGCCATGCAGGTGTGCGAGTCGGTGCCGAACAAAATTTCGCCAGGCCGCGTGTGGCCTTTCCACGGCAGCGCCGTGTGGCAGACGCCGGCAAACTTCGAGCCGTGCTGTTGCTTGAGCTGGCCCTTGCTCGCGTCGAAATGCCAGTGGCCGTTCGGGTCGTCGATCACATCGTAAAAATACTCGAGTCCCTGCTCGTTCACGAAGTCGCGCAGGATGTCCACGTTGCGATTCGACATCGAGTCGGCGGTGAAAATGTAGTGATCGGGAATGATGACCACTTTCTTTTTGTCCCAGACCTTTGCGTCCTTGCCGAACTCGCGTTTGAAGACGCCGATCGTCCCCGGCCCGCAAACGTCGTGCGTCATGAGGACATCGACGTTCACCCACACGTTTTCGCCGGGGACGACATGGGTTTTGCCGCTGGCGCGCGCGAGGATTTTTTCGGTCAAAGTCATGGGAGAGGCATTATCTCACTGCTTCGCAATGGTTCAAACGCAAACTCGGCGCGTTAATCGAAACGCGATGCGGGCAAGTTTTTTAGAAACGATCGCGAAGTCCTCTCATCTGGACAACGTGTCGGGAATCAACAATTAGGCGTTTCCGGGTGTTTGGAATAGAACGCTCATCAGTAAGTCGGCATAGCTCCGAATGGGTCGAGTAGCGCGACCACGCCGAAAAATGGAAGCGCACAAGCGATGACGAATACCCAGCCCGAGAGTGACGAGATGTCGTCGCCGAGCGTCGGCAACGCGCAGAGAAATGTGAGTAGGCTGCAAAGTAGAGTCGCGACTGTGACGAATCCAACATCCGGCAATGATGCAGACGCTTCGCCAAAGCTGACGTGATGTGGACGGTGAAGCAGCGCGTAAATATAACCAGCCCACGACGGGATGACGAGCCAGGATGCAATCCGCGACGCGAGACGTTGGATCTGAAAATCGTCGTTCACAGAAAACGTAAGGAAACGCCTAACACGTAATTAGATGAAATCTCAATGCGTGAGTGATTGGTATTTCCTGTGGTCATCCTAACTCTAGTTAGGAAGCTTCGACCCACTACTATTCCACTGTCACTGGAGATGGCGAGGCGGTCGCTGATGGAGAAGGCGAGGCCATGTCGGTGGCCGATCCTTTCGCTTTTTTCTCCTTCTTTTTCTCATCCGGTTTCCGCTTTCCGCCGAAGATGTTTTGGAAAAGCGCGCCGACTTCTTTTTGGATTTTGCGACCGAGAATCCGGTCCATCAAATCGGCGCGCGGTTTGCTGACGGTGCCGGTGATCGCGAAATCCACGTAGCGCGTGTCCGGTTCCTCGCCGGGCAGGAAGTTCGTTTCCACGAAGGCGGGAAGCTGGCGGCTGATCCGCTGGTTGATCGTGAGCCGGGCGTCGAGCCGCAGTGCGCCGTCAAAACGCACGTCGCCGTGCGCCGTCAGCTTGATATTCGGGGAGCGCATCAGGATTTCATCCACCTGGACACTGCCCTCACCCACGCGAAAACCCACCTGCGCCTGCTGCAGATCGAGCCGCGTCAGCTCCGGAATCTGCAACGCCTGGCCGAGCATCTGGAAGAGCTCGTATTGCTGCATCCGCCCGTTCACCAGCGTGAGATACCCGCTGCCGCCAACGGACTGCGGATCGCCGGCGTGACCGTAAAGATCGAGCCAGCCGGTGGCCGCGCCGGAGATCTGGCCGCTGAGCGCGCCGGCTTCACTCAAGAGCTGGTTGAGATCCACATTCGTGAATTTCAAATCCACCGTGAAAGGCGAACGCTTCTCGTCGGTTTGCAAAGCGAACCCGCCACCCAGCGTGCCGCCGGCAAGGTCCGCCGAAACGTCGTTGAGCAGCAACTGGCCGCTCACGAAGCGAAAGGGCGCGCGGAGATTCTGCAACGAAACCGTGTCCTGGAGTGAAACGTAGTTGCTGGTGGCGGAACCTTCTGCGCCGGTCGCGACGGAGGAGGAGCCGTCCACTTTCACATCGGCGAACGACACCAGCCGTTTGCGTTTCTGGTCGAAAAACTCGAACGAGCCGCGGTTGACGCGAAAATGTTTCACCGTGACGGTGAACGGCGTCTTGACTGGTTTCTCCGCCGGTTCGGGCGCTGTCACTTCCGGTTTCGGCGGCTTCTCGACGGAAACCGCGGCAATTTTTTCCTCGGCCGGGAGGCGCCATTTCTCGCCTGCGCTCTGGATCCAGGCGACTTGCGGCTGATTGACCGCGATCTCATCCACGATGAGCTGGCGGTGGAAAAGCGGCCAAAACTGAAAGAATGCCGCAACACTGGAAGCTTTCAGGAAATCGCCCTCGCCATCGGCCTGCGGCACGGCGATTCCGTTGATTTTGAGACCGCTCCAGGGCGTCACCGTGGCGCTCACCATGTGCACCGGCGTCCCGAGCGCCGAACTCAATTCCCGCTCAATCCGGGCGTGCGTGCCCGCGGATTCCACGTAGAGATTGATCCCCAGCATTCCGATGATTGCGAGGCCGAAAAGGCCGCCGAGTGCCCATAAAATACCCTTGGAAAGTTTCCGCACGCAGCCAAAGTAGCGACGGACTTCGTTAAGAAAAGTCCAATCCGGTGAGCCCAACGCTGATCATCGTCAACCCCGCCGCTCGCAGCGAAAAGGCCAAGGCGCTCTTCCAAAAAATCGAGAAACTCTCGAGCAAAACACGCATCCGTATGACCTCGGCGCCGGGCGAGGCGCGCGATCTGGCCGAAGCCGCCGCCCGCCAGGGCTGCAAGCGAATCGTGGCTGCGGGAGGCGATGGCACCGTCAACGAAGTAGTCAACGGGATTGCCGGCTGCGACGTGACGCTCGGCGTTCTGCCGATCGGCACGATGAACGTTTTCGCCTCCGAGCTCGGCATCCCGACCGGCAATCTGCACAAGTGCTGGGAGCTCATCGAAAAGGGGACGACCCGGCTCGTGGATTTGCCGAGCGCGAATTCGCATAAATTCGTGCAGCTCGCCGGCATCGGCTTCGACGCGCAGATCGTAGCGGCCACGAGCTTCGACTCAAAAAAAACGTTCGGCCCGTTGAGCTATGTCATTTCCGCCACGCAGATTGCCGCTCAGAAACCGCCGCGGCTCGTCGTCGAATCAGAAGAAGTTTCGTGCGAAGGCTCGTTCGTCCTGGTCGGCAACGGCCGGTATTACGGCGGCCCGTTCGTGATCTTCAAGGAGGCGAGGATCGATGACGGCAAACTCGACGTGCTCGTGTTCAAAAATCTCGGCTATCTCGACATCGTCCGTTACCTGCAGGCGATTATTTTCGGCACGCACACGAAGCTCGCCGACGTGGAGTATTTCCAGACGAAAAAACTGAGTGTCCGCAGTGAGGACCGCGTTCCCGTGGAGGTGGATGGAGAAGTAATCGGCGAGGTTCCAGTCACCTTTCGCGTCGCACCGGGAAAACTGCGCGTGTTCGCGCCCCCGGCTTGAGCACGGGCTGCTACCGCGCCCGCAGTCGCACCAGGTTCTGGCTCAGCGCGAGCGCTTCCGCTCCGTGCAGAGCGATGAGCAACTCGCCGGCGCGCTGCCGGATTTCGATCAGCTCCGAGATCTGCAGCGCCAGCAGGATTTTCTCGCGGGTGCGTTCATCGGGAATTTCCAGCGGCACTTGATGAAAGCCGAAGCGCTCGGTGCTGGCGATCGCCTCGAGCAGCCGTTGCGCGAGGCGGCATTCGTGGTTCGTCAAAAACTGCAACGCGCGCAGATTGCCCCAGATCGCCAGCGTCATGCGCGGCACGGCGAGAAAGAAATCGAGCGCAATCTCGAACGGCGATTTCTTGTCGCGAGGCATTTCGTTCGGCGCGAGCCGTTGCCCGACCCAGCCGAGTGCGCAAAGAACGAGAGCGCTCGCGAAAAAGATGTGCGTGAAATTTAGCGGAATGTGCGCATTGGCGGGATGCGCGACGGAAATCGCGAGGAGCAGCAGCCAATAGAGCACCAGATAAATCAGCCCCCAAAAAGCCAGCGCCGCGACCGCCGTGGCGAGCGCGAGGCCGATGACGCGCCGATTGTGCCGCGCAAAATGCCTGCGCAGCCGCCGCACGTTTTCCTCCGTCACAAAGACGGCCCGCGATAGCCGTCCGGATCGATCTCAACGTCGCCGTAACCGACGGAAAGCAGACCGCGGATGAGCGGCTCCTGGAGAGGGGCGAGGCGCGGCATTTCATCGGGGGCGATTTGCACGCGCGCGCCCGGCGATGCGTCAGTCGCAATGTGCCGGACACGGAAAATTTTAAATCCGAGACTGCGCACGAGAGCCTCTCCCCGCTCGATCATCGCCAGCGCCTGCGTCGTCACGGGTGTCCCGTGCGGAATGCGCGAACTGAGGCACGGCTGCGCGGGCGCGTCCGCAGTCGGCAGGCCAAGCTCGCGCGAAAGCACGCGGATCTCGGCTTTCGTCAACCCGGCTTCCTTGAGCGGCGCGATCACCGCAAATTCATCGGCCGCCTTTCGTCCCGGTCGAACCTGGGAGGCGTCGTCCGCATTTTCGCCATAGGCGATCGCCGAAAATCGGCGCGTCCGGGCGAGTTCGTCGAGCTTGGTAAAAAGCTCGGCTTTGCAGAAATAACAGCGGTTCATCGGATTGCTGACGTAGTTTTCGTCGCGCATTTCCTCCGTCGCGACCACCTCCACGCGCGCACCGATTAGCGCCGCCAGCCCCAGCGCATCCGCGAGAGCCTGTCGCGGCAGGCTCGGGCTGTCCGCGATCACACCGAGCATTTCCTCCCCCAGTTCCTCCCGCGCGATGGCCAGCAAATACGCACTGTCGACACCGCCGGAATACGCGATGAGAAGCGGCGCGTGTGCGCGAAGGTTTGCTCTCAAGCGGCCGATCTTTTCGCGCATCGCCGGAACTATAGCTGCACGCGGCGGAAAAGCTCGTCGAGCGGAACTTGGAGGCCGATGTAAAACTCGCCGAAGTCCGCGTAGTCGGCGCTCACCGGATCGAAGCGCATTTCATAAACGATCGCCTTCACCTCGAAGGTGTCGTGCGCGAAAAGCGTGACGCCCCATTCGGCGTCATCGAGGCCCGTGGAGCCGGTGATGAGCTGCAGGATTTTGCCGTGGTATTTGCGGCCGACGCGCGCGTGCCCGCTCATCAGTTTTTTGCGCGCGGCGAAATCGAGCGCATACCAGTTCTGACCGGGCGCGCGGCGTTTGGACATCGGATAAAAACAGAATACCGGCCACGCCGGGAGGTTTGGGTAAAGTTTGTCGCGGTTGTATTTTGTCATCCGCGCGCTGAAGGCTCCCAGCTTCTCGACGAACTCGGGGGAGGCGGGATCGAGTTTTTCCTCGGCCTCCAGGCTCCGCGCGTATTCCGCGTCAGTCGTCGTGTATTCGCTCAACTCCGTCATCGAGAGATACGAATAAACCGGGGTCAACACGTCCGGACCGAGCGACAGTCCCAGTTTTTTTTCCGCGGCATTGGCGACATGCAGGTCGGGCGTGAGCAGCATGAAACCGATGTCCGCCTTTGGCGAGACGACGCTGAAAACGAGAAGCTGCGTGTCCGGCGTGGCGCGGATTTCCTGGACGAGCGCGCTGAGATTGGTCTGCGCACGCCGTTTTTCATCGGCGGAAAAAAGCTGCCATTGGCCGTGCTCGATTTTGTAAAACAGATGCAGCACATGCCAGCCCTCGGCGGGCACGACGGCGTCGAGGGCTTTGTCGCTCATGGCACTAAAATTCCGGCCTGCGAGGGAAAGTGCAAGCTGCGAACTTGTGGTGGCTGCCGCGTTGAGATGACGGCAGGAGTCCTCCTAAAGCGGCTTTTCGCTTCCCACCTCCCACCGGCAACGGCAGAGTCGCGCGCTTGTGACCTGGTTTTACGCCGAAAACGATCAACAGCGCGGGCCCTTCGACCACGCCGCGTGGCGGGCTTTGATCGCGGAGGGGAAAGTGACTGCCGAGACGCTCGTCTGGCATGAAGGACTGGATCATTGGACGCGCTACGGCACGCTCAGCGCGCAAGGCTCGACGCTGCCTGCGCCGGATCCCGAGGAGTTGCCCTTGCCGGACTTGCCTCACGAGACGCCGGAGCAGTTCATGGAGCGGATTTCTGCAAAGGATTACGAGGTGGATATCGGTGCGTGCATGCGACGGAGCTGGGATTTGCTGCGCGCTCATTTTTGGCCGCTCGTCGGCGCGACCCTCCTGACTTACGCGATCATCGCGGGCGGCAGCAATTTGCCCTGCATCGGCGTGGTCATGCCGCTCGCCTTCAGCGGTGTGTTCGCCGCAGGCCTTTACGCGTTTTTTCTTCGGTCGATCCGCGGAAACAATCCGGAATTCAGCGAGCTTTTCTGCGGATTTCACAGCGCAGTTCTCGGTCAGCTCGCGCTCAAGACCTTCGTCACCGCGGTGGTGATGATGATCTGTTTCGCGCCTGGAATCATCGGCCTCGCGGTGAGTGGCGCAATTACTCCGCACGGCGATTTGGACCCGGAAAACATCGAATCCGTCGGGGCCCTCGTCGGTCTCGGTCTGCTGTTGCTCGGCGCGATGCCGGCCTTTTACCTGGCGTTCTGCTGGGTCTTTGCGCTGCCGCTGATCATCGACCGCGGCCTCAAATGGTGGCCGGCGATGAAACTCTCCTACATGAAAGTGCACCTGCATCCCTGGAAAGTCTCGGTGTTGCTGATCGTCGCGGGACTCGCCGGGGTTGCCGGCGGCATCGCGTTGTGCGTCGGGATCGTTTTCACGCTGCCGCTCTATGTCGGGGCGATCTCGTGGCTCTACCTCGATATTTTCGATGAGGATAAAACGTGAAGCGCAGGTCGTCGGCGCACGCCTGATCTTCCCCGCGGCCGCCGTGGCGCTGATCAGTTCGTCGAGCGCGCTGGCAAAATGGCCCGTTTTCCCGTGCACCTTCCTGAGGCTGACGCACGTCCCCTGTCCCGGATGCGGCGTCACGCGGTGTCTCGCGGCGATCGGGCAGCTGCACCCCGGCGACGCGTTGCGATGGAATCCGCTCGCCTTTTGCGTCGTGCTGGCCGCGTTCCTCCAGCCACTGCTCGCTGAAAATCACCGACTGAAAACCGCAATCTTCTCGCGACCCGCCGCTCTCGGCTTGTTCGCGTTGGTCGCGGTGAACTGGCTTTATCTTTGTTTCACCCTGCCGCGATGACTCGGAAAAAAACATTGCATTCGAGAACCCGCTCCTTAATTTATCGCCCCTGATTTCAGGGGGAAAATTCTATGGCTGACCTAGCAAATACCTATCCGGAAAACGTAGCCGGCAAATTCTACGTGGACGATCAATGCATCGACTGCGATCTCTGCCGCGAAACGGCGCCGGCGAATTTTACCCGCAATGATGACGGCGGTCATTCCTACGTTTACAAACAGCCCGAGGGCGAAGAAGAGGAAAAGCTTTGCAAGGAAGCAATGGAAGGCTGCCCGGTCGAGGCGATCGGCAGCGACGGCGCGTAGAAATCCACGGCGGTGCAATTTTGCGAAGCCCTCATTCCTCGGCGAGTGAGGGCTTTTGCTTTTCTAAAATGACCCCGCGTCTTCGCCAACGCATCCTCGGTGAGTGGCGCGGCCTGCCGGAGCGCGAGCCTCGTCCGGAGCGGGCGCAATCAGTCGGTCAGGCGCTCGAAGGCGTGATGCGAAAGCTCGGCCTCAAAGACCGGCTCACCGAATCGCAGATCCTTTCCGCGTGGCCGGAGATCGTCGGCGAATGGTTTGCCCAGCACACCTGCCCGAGCGCGCTCCGCGATCGCGTGCTGATCGTGCAGGTGATCCAGCCGACCGTGCACTACGAGCTCGACCGCATGTGGAAGCCGCAGATTCTGGCAAAACTCCGAGAACGCTTTGGCAGCCGGGTGGTGCGCGACGTGAAGTTCCGCGTCGGCTGAAAGCTTCGCTGCTCCGCGGGTTTCGAGAAAATGAATGACGCGATCCTGATCCACGATCTGGAGTTGCGGGCAATGGTTGGCGTGCCGGAAGTGGAGCGCGCAGAGCCTCAGCGGCTGACGGCCACGTTGCGCATTGAGCCGAAAAGCAATTTTAGCAGACTCGACGATCGGATCGAAAACGCGGTCGATTACGCGAAGGTGTGCGACGCAGTGAAGCAACTCGTCGCGGCCCGTCCGCGTCGCTTGATCGAGACGCTCGCCGAGGAAATTGCCACCGATCTCCTCGCCCGATTTCCGATTGCCTGCGTCTCCATCGAGTTGCGGAAGTTCATTCTTCCCGACACTCGCGGCGTGGCGGTGATCATCGAGCGGCGCGCCGGGCGGTAACGCGCGCGGCTCCTTCGGCAGCGCCGATACCATCAGCGATGACCGAGCGGGCCCGCTATCTGAAATCCTTCGCGGTCGAACTGGGCGTCTATGGCGCGCTCGTGACCGTTTACTTTTTCCTCGTGCTGCACTTTTTGGCGCGCTGGATTGAGCACCTCTACCGCACCAACACGCGGGGTTATGCCGTCGCTGCGATCCTCCTGATCGTCGGGCAAGGCATCGTTTTGGAAATGCTGACCAGCGCGCTGTTGCGCTTCATTCGAGCCCGAAAGGAGTGACGTGTATTTCGGTATTTCCGGCGAGCACATCAGCCCGATCTTTCTAGCCGCGATCGGCTTTTTGATCGGCCTGATGGGCGGGTTTTTCGGCGTCGGCGGCAGCTTCCTCGCCGGCCCGGCGTTGTTTGCCTATGGCGTGCCGATGAATTTTGTCGTCGGCACCGATCTTGCGCATATCGTCGGAAAATCAATCGTCGCCGCGAAGAAGCATCGCGCGCTCGGGAACGTCGACCTGAAGCTTGGCGGCATCATGGTGATTGGCACGATCACTGGCGTGGAGGCCGGGGCGCAATTGATCCAGTATTTGAAAAGGCACGCGCACATCGACCTCATCGTTGGCTCGTGCTTTATCGTCGTCCTGCTCTCGATCGCCGCTTTCATGATGTGGGAAAGCTGGCGGACGCTGAGGATGCAGAACGCACGCATCGAGGAGCCGGCGCCAGCCACCGAGCGTCACGACGAATCCGCCTTCGATCACATCGCGAAGTGGATTCAAAGTTTGCGCATTCCGCCGATGGTTTCCCTGCCGGTGTCGGGAATCGCAGAGATCTCGTTATGGATCATCATTGCCGTCGCATTCATGGGTGGATTTTTCAGCGGATTCCTGGGTGGTGGCGCGGGTTACATCCGAATGCCGTCGCTGGTTTACGTGTTGGGAATTCCGACGCACGTGGCTGTTGGCACCGATCTTTTTGAAATTATGATTTCCGCGGGTTACGGCACTTTCACCCATGCCCTCAAGGGCAACGTGGACATCATGATCGCCTTGGTCATGCACACCGGCGCCGCGATTGGCGCGCAGATCGGCGCGATCCTCACGCAATATTTCGCGGGCCCGCGCATCCGGCTCGCCTTTGTGCCGCTGCCGATCATCGGCGCCGGGATCGTGATTTACGGGTTGATCACGGGGAACCACCACTGATGAAAGTTTTGATCTGCAGCGACGGTCACGCTCGGGCGGAAAACGCGATCCGCTTTCTCGCAAGCACCCTCGCAGCCTGTGCGGCGGATGTCACGGTGCTCGGGATCATCGAGCATCCTGCGGACGAAGCCTCACTCGCCGAGGCGCTGCGCAAACAGGTGCAGATCCTGCGCGACAAGCATGTCGCCGTGGAAATCGTGACGCGCACCGGCCAGCCGATCGAGGAGATCAAGAAACGCACGACCGAGCAGGCGTTCGATTTTGTGGTCATCGGCGCCGAGCGCAAAAACGGCGGGCATTTCGCGATGGCCGCCAAGGTGTATCACATCGTCAAGACCATCGATCCTCCGGTGCTCGCCGTGACTGGCAACAGGTCCGAGTTGCGCCGCATCCTCCTTTGCTCGGGCGGCCGCACCTACATCGATCGCGCGATCAAGCTGACCGGCCTTCTCGCCGCGAAATCACAGCTCGCGGTGACCATCCTGCATGTCCTCGCTGAGCCACCCGCGCTGTATTCCGACCTGATCGCGCGCGAGGAAGACGCGGCGAAACTGCTCGCCTCGAATTCCGCGCTGGGCCGGAATTTGCGCAGCGAAAAAGAAGCGCTGGAGGCGCTGGGCGTGCGGCCGGTCATCAAGTTGCGGCATGGGATGGTCGCCACCGAGATCCTCAACGAACTCGAGCACGGTCTTTACGACCTCATCGTCACGGGCTCCGCCTTGGCCGCAGGCCCGGTGCGCAGCTACATTATGGGCGACGTCACCTCCGAGATTCTCAACCGGGCCGATTGCCCGGTGTTCGTGGTGCGCGGCGGAGAGCCGCCGCCGGGATTCTTCGCGAGCATTGCCCGCCTTTTCGGGAAAACGCGCACGCGGAGCTGACTCGCGCTTTGCTCATCCGGCGAATGTGTCCGCCGTCGCTTGAACAGAACTCTCGCACGGCTGTCAGACAACCCGAGAGCGATCCTGTTTTCACCCATGTATTTTAGTTCCAACTGGCTCATCTTTGTCGGCATCCCGGCGATCATCGCGATCATCGCGCAATTCCGGGTTTCCTCCGCTTTTAAGAAATACGCGCAAGTGCCCTCGTCCTCGAACCTGACGGGCGCGGATGTGGCGCGGGAGATTCTGAATGCTGCGCAGATTCACGACGTGAGCGTCGAGCAGATCGACGGATTTCTCGGTGACCATTACGACCCGTTGAAAAAACGGCTCTGTCTGTCGCGGGAAACATACAGCACTCCTTCGCTCGCCGCGGTCGGCATTGCCGCTCACGAGACGGGGCACGCCATTCAGCATGCGCGGGCTTACGCGCCGCTGCAGTGGCGCATGACCATCGTGCCTGTCACGCAGATCGCGTCCAACATGCTCCCGTTCGTCGTCATCGGCGGCCTCTGGTTTCACATGTTTTTCCTGCTGAAACTCGGCGTGCTCGTTTACCTCGTGCTCACCGTTTTCCAGCTCATCACCCTGCCGGTGGAATACGACGCTTCGCGCCGCGCCAAAATCATCCTGAGCCAGATGGGCATCGTTCGTCCGGGTCCGGAAGAAGACGGAGTCCGCGACATGCTCGGTGCCGCGGCGCTGACCTACGTCGCCGCCTTTGTCGCTTCGCTCGGAAACCTCCTCTGGCTGCTCTCCCTGACTTCGAGCCGACGCGACTGATTCTCCCAAAAACCAATATGCAACTTGCGATCAATCTTTCCCAGGCCGTCACCAAGCTGGTAGGAGCTTCGGCCATGGCCGACGCGGCTCCAGTAGTCAATGAAGACAACGAGCTGGTGGCGCGCACACAAGCGGGCGATCCCGCGGCGTTCGACCAGCTCGTGATCAAATACAGCCCGCGGGTTTACGGCCTCGTTTATCATATGATCTCGAACCACGAGGACACGAATGACCTGCTGCAAGACGTATTCGCGAAGGCGTATCGCTCGATCAAGGGCTTTCGCGGCAAGTCGAGTTTCTACACGTGGGTCCACTCGATCGCCGTCAACATGACGATCAATTTCATCAAGAAACGGAACCGCCGCTACACGATGAGCCTCGATGACGTGGATGCGAATATCCAGAACGACAAGGAGTTCATCGAGGTCACGTCGGGGAGCACGACGAATCCCGTGCGCGAGGCCGATCTCGGGGAGCTGCAGCAACGGCTGAACGAAGCGATGATGAAACTCTCACCCGAGCATCGTGCCGTGGTGACGATGTTCGACATCCAGGGATTGCCGCACGCGGAGATCAGTAAAATTTTGAGCGTGTCCGAGGGAACCGTGAGGTCGCGGCTGTTTTACGCGCACCGGCAACTGCAGAATTTCCTCGAGGAATTCCGCAAAAACAAAGTCTGACATGAGCGACGAAAGCGATCTGCAAAAGCTTCTGCGGTTGAAACGCTACGAGCAGCCGCCTCCGAAATATTTCGAGAATTTCCTCCACGATTTTCATCGGCGCCAGCGCGCGGAACTGCTGCGCGAGCCGCTCTGGAAGATCGCCCGCGATCGCTTCGTCGCATTTTTCAGCGAGCGTGTCACGAGTGGTTTCGGTTACGCGATGGCGAGTGCGATGGTCCTGCTCGTCGCAGGAATCACCTCGTTTAAAATCGTGAATTCTCCGCGGCAAATCGTCGTTCCGCCGGACCGTGCCGTGGCGCAGAATTTCACCTTGAGCCCGCACGTTCAGCTTCCCGACGATCTTTTCAGCCAAACTGCTCATTCAGCGACTGCATCCCTTCGTCCGCGTTACGTCATGGACGCGCGGCCTGTCAGCTATGAGCCCGCATCGAGTTTCTAAGACCGCGCTCGCGCTTTTTTTTCTTTGCGCAGCGGCGCGTGCGGAGAGCGACTCGGACGCTCTCACCCGGCAGGTTCGCGCGCTGTTTGACCGCTGCCAGAAAGCGGTGGTGAAAGTGGAGGCGACCGACGAGCACGGACAGATTTCCGGCTCCGGCTTTTTTGTTGATCCGAACGGAACGCTCTACACGAGCTATTCCGTGGGCGGGCAATCGCGGGACATCGTCGTTTCGCACGGCGACACAAAGTATCCAGCGACCCGGCTCGTTGCCGACCCGAGGAGCGGAATCGCGATTTTAAAGGTGGATGCCCAGACGCCGTTCCTGCCCGCGGGAAAATCGAAGGAACTCAGCGAGGCCTCAATGGTGATGACCATCGGCTATCCGATGGACATGGCGATCACGCCAAACTTCGGCTGCGTCGGCGGGTGGAACATGAAATATCTCGGCCGCTATTTTTTCACAGCGCACATCCGCGCCAATGTCCCGGTCCAGCGCGGAGAAGGCGGCGCGCCTTTGCTGAACATGAACGGAGAGGCTGTCGGCGTGCTCATCAGCAGTCTGGAAAACAATGCCGGATGCTTCGCGCTTCCCATCGAGGCGGCCGAAAAAGTGCGCGCGGATTTCATGCGCTTTGGCCAGGTGCGCCCGGGCTGGCTCGGCATCAAGTTTGTCGAGACGACGCAGTCCACCGCTGACTCAAACGTGCAGGTGGACGATTTTGCCGACAACGCCCCCGCGGAAAAATCAGGCGTGGAGCGCGGCGACATTCTGCTGCGCGTCGGCGAATCCAAAATCGAAAAAGTGGATGACGTCCTCAACGCTGCGTTTTACCTCACGGCTGGCGACGAAGTGCCGGTCACGGTCTCGCGCCATGGCGAAAAACTGGATCTGAAAGTTACGCTGACACTGCATCCCGCAATGGCGACGATGCCCGTCGCTTCCGGAGCCCCGTTACCGCCGCCGCGCTAGGATCCGCTCTGGCAAAGGGTTCGCGCATATTCCAGCGTGTCGATGTCTGTGGCTGTTTTGTCGGTGCGCTGGGCCTTGATGCGGGGAAAACGGAGTGCGAGTCCGCTCGCATGGCGGTCGCTTGGCTGCACGGAATCGAAGGCAACTTCGAGCACAACGTCCGGCTTCACGCTTCGATAGCGGCCCAATTGCGTGATCGTGTTCGCCTTGAAATGCTCGGTCAGCCCCGCGATCTCGACGTCCGTCAATCCGGAGTAGGCCTTGCCGATCGTCAGCAGCTCGCCGCTTTTTTCGTCGCGCACCGCGAACGTGTAATCGCTCAGAACCTTGTTGCGTTTTCCATGGCCGAGTTCCGCTCCGACGACCACGACATCCAGCGTGGCCAGCTCTTTTTTCAATTTCAACCAAGCGAGACCGCGCCGGCCGGGGGTGTAAAATGAGGCGGCATCCTTGATCACCAGGCCTTCGTTTCCCCGGTCGCGTGCGGAGGCGAACTGCGCTTCGATCTCCGCCGCCGAGCTCACCCGGGCGACGGCCACGCGCTCGAACATCGGCGGCAGCGAAAGCTTTTCCAACGCGTGGCGACGAGCCGACAACGGCTGTTTCAGGAGCGATTCTCCATTGAGCCAGAGCAGGTCGAAAATCATGAACCGGACGGGAATCGCCTCCCCCAGGAAAAAGTCCGCGCTCGTTTTTCGACCCAGGCGTTTCTGGAGATCGAAAAAGGTGAGTTTCCGCCCATGTTCAAACGCGACGATCTCGCCGTCAAAAATCACGTCGTCGCCCAGCCCGCGCGCGGCGTGCGCGATTTCATCGAACTGCGCGGAGACCCGCTTTAGATCTCGCGTGAAAATCTCCGCACGCGTTGCGTCGCGATGAAGCTGCGCGCGGATGCCGTCGAATTTATCCTCGACCCACGCCACCGGATTTTCCGCGGCTTCGTTCAGCCGGCTCCAGATCGCCTCGGCGCTCGGTTCAGGGCTGGCGAGCATGCATTTGATCGGCGTGAAGAGTCGCAGCTCGATCTGGTCGAGCGCGTGCCGCGAGGCGAGCAGCGCCGTTTGGCCGACGTCGCCGAGCAGCATGTTCGCTTCTTTTACCTCGCCGATTTTGCAGTCAAACGCGGACGCAATCGCTTCCTCGACGAGTCCTTCTTTCAGCCCGATCCGCAGGTCGCCGGTGAGAATTTTGACGAGGTATTGCGCCTCCAGTGCCGACAAACGCGCGAGCTGTCCCTTCAAACTTTCCGCCTTCGCGATCGGTCCGCGCGTGCTTTGCAGCTGCTCCAAAAACGCCCGTGATTCGGTGAGCGGGAATGGCGCGGGTGTCGTGCGGTCCTGCAAAATTTCGTGCGCGGTTTTCCCGGCGTCGGCGTGGTGATGGGAAATATCGCGAAAGTCCTGCTCGCTCGCGCCGCTCGCCGCGAGCAAAGCACGCTTGATGACCGACCAGCCGAGGTGCATCACGCGCGGGTCGGCTTGCGCAAAGGCTTTGCCGGTCAGATACGTCGCCGCGATGGGAAGCTGCGCTTCGCTCAGGCTTCTCAGATAATCGCGCAGCAGTTCGACTTTTTTCAGTTTGCTCGCCGTCGCGGCGATCTGCTCACAAAGCGCGGCGAATGCCGCAAACTCAGACGAACTCGCGACCATGGGATTCGGAACCGATTCTTTTCTTTTCGAAACGACGGCGCTTTTTTTGGTGGCGAGCGTGAGCTCGAGTTGATCCGTCTCACTCAGCGCCCACGCTTCGATGCCGCGAGCGCGCAGATCGCCGGCGAAGGCGCTCGCGTATCCGTGCAGCGTGAGCACGCGGCGCGGCTGCACGAGTTCGACGTAATGCAGGAGCTCGTCGTAGTCGGCATGGTCGGAAAGCGGAAAGGCGGCGTCGCATTGATAACGAAAAACCGCGCCCGGCTCGATGGCCCAGCCGGTGAGGATCGCGGTGCGGCAGTCTTTGATTTTGCGCAGCATCGCGCTGCGATTCGCGCTCGGCGGACAGATGAGCACCTTGCCCGCGACTGCCTCCGCGTCGTAGCGCTCGTAGCCGCAGGGAAAATCCGGACGCAGACTGCGGTAGATTTCCGTCATGCGGAAAACGGAACCGTGCAGCATCGGCGTCATCCCGGCCTGCACGAGCGCGCACAGGATCTCCTGCGATTTGCCGAGCGAGTAACCGAGCAGCACCGGCACCGCGCCATCCGCGAGCGCGCCCGCGCAGAATTCGATCATGTTCGCGATGACTTCGCTCGCAGGAGGAAAACGATATTTCGGGAGGCCGAATGTCGTTTCCATGATGAGCGTGTCCGCATGGCGCGACCGGGCGGGCTCTGCGGAAAGGCCGGTGCGCAATTTGAAATCCCCGGTGTAGAGCAGCGAGTCGTCGGCAGTTTGCAGGAAAAATTGCGCGGAGCCGAAGATGTGTCCGGCCGGGAAGAGCGTGATGTCGAGGCCATGAATCTGCGCCGGTTGATCGAACTCGAGCGCGTGCTCGACGCGTTCGCCGGGAACACGCGCACGCATGAGCCTGGCCGTGGTGGCGGAAAGAACGACCTCGGGGTGGTTGCCGGTGTGATCGCTGTGGGCGTGCGAGACAAACGCAAACGGCTTCGTGTCCCACGGATCGAGCCAGATCCCGTGCTCGGGCAGCTCGATGCCGCGTTGAAAGCGAACGGGGATCATTTTTTTACCATGACATAAACGGCTACACCCTGCGCGGGCGTGATGATTGACACAGCGCAGGCGAGTCGCTTCTATTTTCGCATGAAACGATTTGCCGGCCTTGCGGCTGCGCTCTTCGCGGCCACCGCTCTCTGCGCGGATATTCCGCGGCCCCTCGAGAAAGCGAAAATTCTGCCGCTCTCACTCGACGATCATTTTCAATTTCGCAAGACGGAGTTGTTCTTGAACGATCCCCTGTATTTGAAACCAACGGTCGATCCCATGCTGCAGTTTGAGCGACTGCGAGTGAATTTTGGGGCGGTCAACGGCGTCGATCGGATGGAACGCCGTGGACACTATTTCACCTTTTTCTGGCGCGCGGATCGCGCGAGCGACATCAGCGTGCGTCTCGAGTATCGGCAGGAGAATCTCGGGTCGTATGTGCAGGCGCGCGAGATGCGCTACGAACACGCAAAAGGCTCGATGAAAACGAAGTTTCAAGTTGTGGGCGATGATTACCTCGATGACGGCCGGATCACGGCGTGGCGGGCACTCTTGATCGAAGACGGAAAAATTGTGGGACTGACGCAGTCTTATCTCTGGAATTGAAACTCCCCGGCAAAATCCCAGCCCCAGCCGCATTGTCTCGTTTGACACTGCGCGCGGCGAACCTCTATATTTTCCAGAACTACCGGTGAATGCTACGCCTTCCATTCTGGTTGGATGCACCAACAAGATCGTCTGGATCAAAGTGGAAGGGAAAGGGTCATTTCTAAACAGCGCGGGGATGAAGGAATTCGCCAAGGAAATGGTGAACCGCGGCAGCCGGGAGTTTGTGGTGGATCTGAAAAACTGCCCAGTCATGGATTCCACATTCATGGGGACGCTTGCGATGATCGCGCTGCGCCTGCGGGACCTCGGCCAGGGACACTTGCACGTGGTCAACCTCAACGAACGCAATCACGACCTGCTCTCGAATCTCGGCCTAGATCAGCTTTTCTCGATGGACGCCGCGGGCCAGCACACGGAAAGCGGCGCGACTCCGCAGAAAGCGCTGGAACCGATCGCGGGCGAAGGCCGGGCGACGAAGGCGGAGACGATGCTCGAGGCTCATGAAGCGCTCGTCGTGGCCGCTCCGGAGAATCTCACCAAGTTCAAAGACGTTCTCGAATACCTGAAACAAGACCTGCGCGCGGCGGAGTAATTCGGCGGCATGTGGTCTTATCTGATTCTCGGGCTACTCGTCGCCAGTTGGATTTGGTTTTCGTTTCGCGACAGGCGTCTGAAAAGGCTGCTCGAAGCCGAAAAGAAGGCGCGCTTGAAAATCGAACTCGAAGAGACACGCGTCTTCGATTTTCTTCACGGGCTCGGGGAAGCCTTTACCACCGAAATCCGGGCGGAGGATTTGCACCGGCTCATTGTCGAAGGCGCAGTGCGGATTCTGAATGCACACGGCGGCGCGATCTATATGGCAGGGCGCGACGGCAGGGCGCTGTCGGCGCGTTATCTCTCGAAGAGCTGCCCGCCGTTGATCGAAGTGCCGCTCCACATTCTGCAACAGGCGGAAGGGACGCCGCATGCCATCCAAAGCTACGTTCGTCTGCACGCAATCGACTCCGGCGAAGGGCTGATCGGACGCGCCTGGCGCGACAAGGAGCCGCTGCTACTTTCCGGCTCGGACGCGCGGCTGGCGCAGCTTCGTGACGGCACGTTGCAAACGGAGTCGGCGATGTTTTCGCCGCTCATTTATGGCAACCAGAACCTCGGCGTGCTCGCGATCGGGAACGGGCCGATGAGCGCGCCTTTCTCCAAGAGCGATTTTGCAATTTTCAAGGCGATCGCGGAGCAGTCTGCGTTCGCGCTCTACAATGCGATCGTCTATTCGCAGGCGGACGAAAAAAAACGGATGGATTCCGACTTGCTCGTCGCGCAGGACATCCAGCGAATACTGCTCCCATCAGGGCCGCCGGCCATCGACGGCTACGAGATTGACGGCATCAATCTCCCGGCGCGCCAGATGAGCGGCGACTATTATGGTTACATCAAGATCGACGAGAACCGGTGGGGCGTCGCCATCGCGGATGTATCGGGAAAGGGCGTGCCGGCGTCGCTGATCATGGCGATGTGCCGGAGCGTCCTGCAAAGCAACGCGGCGCAGAACTCGAGCGCCGCAGATGTTTTGCATCGGGTCAATCGCCAACTTTTTCCCGACATCAAGGAGGACATGTTCATTAGCATGGCCTACGTCGTTTTGGACCAGCAGACGGACTCGGCCACGCTCTGCCGCGCGGGCCACGACGCGCCGTTGCTCTTCTCGGCGCGCGAGCAGGCGGTCAAAAAGCTCAACCCTCCCGGCATGGCGCTGGGCATTGACAGCGGGGACGTTTTCGACAGGATTACGGGCGATTTTAACGTCACGCTGCAACCGGATGACTGCCTCGTGCTTTACACCGACGGCGTGACCGAAGCGCTGGATGGCAAAGGCCAGGAGTTTGGGATGAAGCGGATGATTCAATCCATCCAGGCCAGCGCTCACGAAGGGGCGGCGAGCATCCGGAAACGGCTGACCGATGATCTGATGAACTTCATCGGAAATTGCCCGCAGAACGACGATATAACTGTAATTGTGATCCGTAAGAAATGAGCGACGACCCAGAATCCACGATACGAACCGAGGAGGCGAAAACTGCGCCGCCATCGGAAAACCTGCCGGCTGAGCCGGAGCCGGCTGAGGAGGACGATTCCGCGAAAATGCAGCAGGACCTCGATCGTTTTCGCGATCTTGCTATGCGGAGCCGGGCCGATTTCGATAACTTCCGCAAGCGTGCCACGCGGGAGAAAGAGGACGCCGTGAAGTTTGCGAACGCCAACTTTCTGGATCGCCTGATTCCGATCATCGACAACTTCGAGCTCGGCCTGGCTGCCGCAAAAACGGGCGCTGAAAACTCGCCGATTTTGAGCGGCATGAGCATGGTCGCAAAACAGCTCACGGATTTTCTCGCCGACAGCGGGGTGACCGCGATCGAGGCGGAAGGCCAGAAGTTTGACCCGAACGTGCACGAAGCGATCGGTCAGGAGGAAAGCGACAAGATTCCCGAGGGACATATCGTCCGGCAGGTGCGCAAGGGTTTCAAACTGAAGGAGCGTCTTCTACGCCCCGCGAACGTGATCGTGTCGAAGGGTAAACCTGCGGCCGAGGATTGAGACGCGCTCGTCATCGAAGGCTCGAAAAACAGCTTCCAGTCCGCATCGCCGATCCGAGGGTTCGCTCCGCATGACAGCTAAATAAATGGCCACCACCAAACGCGATTATTACGAGGTGGTCGAGGTCGCCCGCACCGCGACGTCGGACGAGATCAAGCGTTCCTACCGCAAGCTCGCGGTGAAATTTCATCCCGATAAAAACCCGAACGACGCGCACGCCGAGGAGAAATTCAAGGAACTCGGCGAAGCATACGACGTGCTGATGGACGCGGACAAACGCGCTGCTTACGACCGCTACGGACATGCCGCTTTCGCTCAAGGCACCGCCGGCGCGGGGGCCGGGGGGTTCCACGATCCGTTCGACATTTTCCGCGAAGTTTTCGGCGGACAGGGAGGCGGCGGTGGCGGCGGAATCTTCGAGCAATTCTTCGGTGGCGGTGGCGGTGGCGCACAGCGCGACCGGGAAGGCCGGCAGCGCGGTTCCGATCTGCGTTACGATTTGCAAATCCGTCTCGAAGAAGCCGCGCTCGGCTGTGAAAAGGAAATCGAGGTCAGCAAGCTTGACGGGTGCACGCGCTGCTCCGGCACCGGCGCCGAGGCTGGATCACGCGCGGCGAGCTGCCCCGCGTGCGGCGGGCGCGGCCAGGTGATCAGCTCGCGCGGATTTTTCCAGGTCTCCCAAGCGTGCCCGCGCTGCAAAGGCTCCGGTCAGATCGTGGAGAAACCGTGTCGCGCCTGCGCCGGCGAAGGCCGCACCGAAAACACGTCGCGCATCAAACTGAAGATCCCCGCCGGCATCGAGGATGGCTCGCGCCTGCGCTCTTCGCGCAATGGCGAGGCGGGAATCCGCGGCGGCAGTCCGGGGGATCTTTACGTCGTCGTCCATGTGCAGGAACACGAGGTTTTCGAACGCGCAGAGGACAATCTTTATTGCGAAGTTCCGGTCGCTTTTTCGACGGCGACGCTCGGAGGCGACATCCGTGTGCCGACGCTGGAAGGGCAGGCGACGCTCAAGGTCCCGGCGGGAACACAAAGTTCCACCGTGTTTAAACTGCGCGGAAAAGGAATGCCGACGCTGAACTCGAGCACGCGCGGCGACTTGATGGTGCGGCTGCTGGTGGAGGTGCCGACGAAACTCAACGCCGAGCAGCGACGGAAACTGGAGGAATTCGCCGGACTGATGGCCGAGGAAAACTCGCCACTCCACAAAGGCTTTTTCGAGAAGGCGAAGGAGTTTTTTAAGTAGGAACTCTTTCGTTCTTCGCGTTCGCAAAATGCACCGCTTCTACATTCCGCCGGAAAAGTGGAATCTCGATCAGCTCGCTCTCGGCGCCGAGGAAACGCATCACGCGCTGGACGTGCTGCGAATGAAAGCGGGAGAACGGGC
This sequence comes from Chthoniobacter sp., assembly GCA_034667645.1. Taxonomy (GTDB): domain Bacteria; phylum Verrucomicrobiota; class Verrucomicrobiia; order Chthoniobacterales; family Chthoniobacteraceae; genus JAJPJG01. The sequence goes on along the minus strand of JAXDQV010000286.1, from coordinate 10,088 downwards.
GGTGGTGTTCAACGGACGCGGCGCCGAAGCCACGGTCGAAATCGCGGTCGGCGAAAAGAAATCGCTTTCGCTGCGGCGTTTGCATGACACGAAAAGCGTGCTGCTGGAATGCGCGATCACGCTCGGCCAGGCGGTCCCGAAAGGGAAAAACATGGACCTGATCGTGCAGAAGGCGGTGGAACTGGGCGCGGCGGCGATCGCACCTTTGCTCAGCGATCGGACCGTCATCCAGTGCGACGCGGATGATGCGGGCCGCAAACAGGTCAAGTGGCAGACGATCGCGATCGAAGCCGCAAAGCAATGCGGTCAAAACTGGCTCCCGGAAATCGCCGCGCCGCGCACGCTGAAGAAGTTTTTCGAGGCCGGGCATTCCTTTGACCTGATGCTGATCGCGTCATTGCAATCCGACGCCAGGCACCTCAAGACGCTGCTTGCCGACTTCGCGGGAAAACCACCTCGGCGCGTGCTGATCCTGGTGGGACCGGAAGGCGATTTCACGCCGGCGGAAATCGCCCTCGCGAAGAGCCATGGCTGCCGGCCGATTACGCTCGGGCCGATTATCCTGCGGACGGAAACAGCGGCGCTGTATTGCCTGAGCGTGCTCAGCTACGAGCTGTTGTCGGTTGTTTAACTAACTAGAGGGCGGAAACGCCTTGCACACTGCGCAATTGCACGTCGCCGGCTTGCAGCGCGAGCGCTTCCTCGGCCACCCGTAAAAAATCGTCCGGTTTGTCGGTGAGGGCGATCCGAAGCTTGCCGAGATGATCAGCCGGCGCGGCGAGTTTTTCACGGGCCAGCAGTTTTTTCACGGCTATCGCGCAGTTGTGCGCGGAATCCACGAGCTTGATTTCCGGCCCAGCGAACTTCGCGATCGCGGCGGCGAGCAGCGGATAATGCGTGCATCCGAGCACGAGTGTGTCGATGTCCGCACGCACGAGCCTTTCCAAATAACGGCGGATGATCTGGTCGCTGATGCCGTCATCGAGCCAGCCCTGCTCGATGAGCGGGACGAGCATGGGACAGGCCTGGCTGGTCACGCGCAGATCGGGATTCAACGCGTGGATCGCGCACTCGTAAGCGCGCGAATAGATCGTGGCGCGCGTGCCGATCACGCCGATGTGTCCGTTGCGCGTGGCATCCACGGCCGCGCGGGCGCCCGGCTCGATCACGCCGACCACCGGCACGCGCAGGATTTGCTGCAGCCGGGGAATCGCCAGTGCGGAAGCTGTGTTACAAGCGACAACGATCATTTTCGCGTTCTCCGCCAGGAGCAGCCCGGTGATCTCCACAGAATAGCGCTCAATGGTCTCCTGGCTTTTGCCGCCGTAGGGGACGCGGGCGGTGTCGCCGAGATAAAAAATATCCTCGGCCGGCAGGAGATCGCGCAGCGCGCTGGCGACGGTGAGTCCGCCGATGCCGGAATCGAAAACGCCGATCGGCTGGACGTCCTGAGCTTCGGGAGCCTTGCCGCGTTTCGGGCGCGGCGCTTTGCCGCGGCTGCCCGATTTCAATTCGCGGTCGGCGTCACGACCGCCGGCGAGTCGGATTTTTTCGCTTCAGAATCGGCGCTCGCATCCCGCACCGCGGCTGAGCCGCCTGCGACGAGCGGTGCATTGGGAGAAACCGCTCGGCGATAATTATCCACCGCCCGCTGAATGCAGATCGCCACCTCCTGCCGATACTGCGGATTCGCGATCTTCCGGGCGTCGTTCGTGTTGCTCAGAAAGCCGCCTTCGATCAGCACGCCCGGCACCGTGATGTCGCGGATCACCACGAAGCGCGCGCGCTTGATTCCGCGGTCGTAAAGCTGCGCATTGCAAATCAACGACGCGTGCATCGCGGTCGCGAGCGCCATGTTTTCCGCGTCGCGGACGTTTCCGGGGCAGGGCTGCAAATCCGAGAGTCGCGGTCCATCGGCGGCCATGGATGGCACGCCTCGTGGGGCGAGGGTGAACGTCTCGATGCCGCTGGCATTGGAGCCACCCGCGTTGAAATGGATCGCGATGAAGAGCGCATTGGGAAACTGGTTGGCAAAGCGCACACGGTCCTCGAGCGGAATGAAAACATCGCTGGTCCGGGTGAGGTAAACTTTCAACCCACGCTGCTCGAGGAGGCTCTTCGCGCGCAAGGCGACGTCGAGCGCACAGTTTTTTTCCATGCCCCAGAAGCTGCTGGCGCCATTGTCGTGACCGCCGTGACCCGGATCGAGCACCACGGTGGTCACCTGCTCCGCGTCTTTGATCCGGCTCGGCCGCAGCACCGGCTCGATCACTTTCGTCAGATCCATCCGCGAGACAATCGGCTCTCCGTTGTGCTCGGCGATCGGATAGCTGAGGATGAATTTCAGGTTGTTGATGTAAAGTTCGTCCGATCCGACGGTGCCGCGCAGGCTGCGGTTCGGCTGGCCGAGGGTGAGGCGGTTCGAGACGCGCGTGACGGCGCCCAATCCATAAAAGTCCGAGACATTTTGCAGCGTCACGTGATCGCGCCCGGCGTATTTCACGAGCGTCCAGTCGCCGCCCCACGCCGCGGCTAGGGTCGTGAGCAACATTAACAGGACGATTTGCAGCCGGCGCATTCGGGCGGGAAAGTGCCCGGCAAGCCGCATGGAATCAAGCGTTTTCGAGCCATTGCCTTCCCCGAAAAAACGCCCGCTCAAAGCAGGAATTGCCCACTTTCCTTTTCCGGTTTTCCTGCTTTCCTGAGTCCTCTTTTGCCGCAGCCGATGCCTGTTTCCGAACTCTCCAAAGCCTACGAGCCGAACGCCGTTGAGGAAAAATGGTATGCGGAGTGGCTGGCCGGCGACTTTTTCAAAGCCGATCCGCAGTCGCCAAAGCCGGCGTATTCCATCGTGATCCCGCCGCCGAACGTCACGGGCATGCTCACGCTCGGCCACGTCTTAAACATCACCATCCAGGACATCCTCGCCCGCCGCGCGCGCATGCTCGGAAAGGAAGTGCTCTGGCTGCCCGGCACCGACCACGCGGGCATTGCCACGCAGACAGTCGTCGAGCGGACGTTGAAAAAACAGGGCGCAATCCGGCATCGCGACGATCTCGGGCGGGAGAAGTTCTTGGACGAAGTCTGGAAATGGAAGGAGGAAAAAGGCGGCATCATCATCCAGCAGCTCAAGAAACTCGGCGCCTCGTGCGACTGGTCGCGCGAGCGCTTCACGATGGACGCCGAATACTCGCGCTGCGTGCAGCAGGTCTTTGTGGACCTCTACAAAAAGGGCCTGATTTATCGCGGCAAGCGGATGGTGAACTGGTGCCCGGTTTCGCTGACGGCGCTCAGTGACGAGGAAGTCATCATGAAGCCGCAAAACGGCACGATGTATTTTTTCAAAGTGGAGATCGCTGAGATGCCGGGGACGTTCTTGACGATCGCCACCACGCGTCCCGAAACCATTCCGGGCGACACCGCCGTGGCGGTGAATCCGCGCGACGAACGCTACGCGCAGCTCATCGGCAAACACGTCGTGCGGCCGCTGCCCGCTGAAGTGCCGCGTGAACAACGACTCATCCCGATCATCGGCGATGAGCATGTGGAGTTCGAGTTCGGGACGGGCGTCTTGAAAGTGACGCCGGCGCACGACAAGGCGGATTTTGACATTTGGGCTCGTGCCCGCCGTGACGGAATTAGACGTGGAATCGAGGAACTGCGGCAAATGGAGCCGATCAATATCATGAATCCAGACGGCACGATGAACGCGTTTGCCGGGGAAGCGCTTGTCGGCCTCGACCGTTTCGAGGCACGCAATGTCGCCGCGGATTCCCTGCGTAATCAGCTCCGCGTCTTGGAAAAGGAAGAGCCGTATCAAAACAACGTGGGCTACAGCGAACGCGCGGACGTGCCAATTGAGCCGCGCCTCAGCGAGCAATGGTTTTTAAAATGTCCGCAGGTGGAAAAATCGCGGAACGTAGTGGCAAGCGGCACGATGAGGTTTTACCCGGAGCGCTGGGAGAAAGTTTACGACCATTGGCTTGAGGGGATTCAAGATTGGTGCGTATCGCGCCAACTTTGGTGGGGTCATCAAATTCCCGTTTGGCGTCTTCACAACTCGAGCGACTGGACTACGTGGCCGTTCACCTTCGCGCGGGATGAGTTACCGACAACGACGGACCTTCAGACCGAGATTGGTCTCGAACAATCCCTGTCGAAAGTCGCGGGACACTCAACCTTTTTTCAAACTTATCTTTTGGATACTGATCTCGATATTTTCGCTTCAACGACTTCTGAATTAGAAGCTCGTGAGCTTCAAAATCTTGGTTTCGAAAGAGACCCCGATGTTCTCGACACCTGGTTCAGCTCTTGGCTCTGGCCTTTCGCGACGATGGGCTGGCCGGAGAAGACCGACACGCTCGCCAAATTCTACCCGACTACCGACCTCGTCACGGGGCCGGACATCATCTTCTTCTGGGTAGCGCGGATGATCATGGCGGGCTTCGAGTGGATGGGCGAGATGCCGTTTCGCAACGTCTATTTCACCGGCATCATCCGCGACAAACAGGGGCGTAAAATGTCGAAGTCGCTCGGCAATTCACCCGACCCGCTCGACCTGATCGCCAAGTTCGGCGCCGATGCGTTGCGCTTCGGCGTGATGCGCAGCGCGCCGCTCGGAGCCGACATTTTGTTCGATGAAAAGAACGTCGAACTCGGCCGCAATTTTTGCACGAAGCTCTGGAACGCCGCGCGGTTCCGCCAAATGCAAGGCGGCGAAAGTGAAAACGAAATCAACGCAGCGCTGCTCACAAGTGATGACAAATGGATCCTGCTGCGGCTCGATGCTGCGATCCGCGAAATCTCCGCCGCTCTCGATGAATATCGATTCAGCGACGCGGCGCAGAAACTTTACGCGTTTTTTTGGAGCGAGTTTTGCGACTGGTATCTCGAGGCGAGCAAAGCCGCGCTGAACTCCGGCGACGCACCACGAAAAGCGAACACGCTCGCGGTGATCGATTTCCTCCTCGGCCACACGCTGCGGCTGATGCATCCCTTTTTGCCGTTCATCACCGAGGAGCTGTGGCACGCGCTCGATTTTCAGCGCGACATGCCGGACGCGCAGGGTGGACGCACGATCATGTTTGCGCCCTGGCCGCAGCCGCTCGGCGACGATTTTCGCGAACGCTACGCGCTGGACGACCGTGCGGAGCGGTTCGCCATTTCAAAATACGAGTTGGTGAATCAAGGCCGGACACTGCGACGCAACGCCGGGATCGCGAGCAAAAAGCGGGTCCGCTTTGTCCTGCAGCCGCAAGAGCCGCTGCCGGCGCACGAGCAGGAGGTCCTGAAGATTTTACTCAACGCGGAGCCACTCGAGGTGGTGGGAAACTTCGACGCACCCAAAGGCACGCCGACCGCACCGACCGCGCTTGGGACGTTGTTTCTCCCGCTCGAGGGTCTCGTTGATTTCGGCGCTGAGCGCGAGCGTTTACAAAAGGAAATGGTGAAGATCGAAGCAGAGCTGGTCAAAGTCCGCGCGAAGCTCGCGAATCCGAGTTTTGTGGAAAAAGTGCCGCGCGCCGTTTTCGACGAGCACCGTCAACGCGAGTCGGCCTGGGCCGAAAAACTCGCGCAGTTGCAGAAACTGCGCGACGGCCTCGGGGCGTAATCGGCTGGACGCGTTCGACGCCCGCTTTTAGCGTCGCCGCGTTAACGAACGGAGACGCCATCGAACCTGCCCGCATCTTAGTGGTCGACGACGAACCGGCATTCACGCGAATGCTGAAGCTGACGCTTTCCGAGCATGAAGTCCGCGAAGAAAACGACGCCGAGCGCGCGTTGGAGACCGCGCGCGAGTGGCAGCCCGACATAATTTTACTCGATGTGGTCATGCCGAAAATGGATGGCGGAGAGCTGGCCGCGGCGATCCGCGCCGATCCGGCCTTGAGCGATGTGCCGGTCGTATTTCTCACCGCGATTGTCTCACCGGAGGAAGCGGCCTCACGAAAACTCCTCAGCGGATTTCCGTTTCTGGCAAAACCGATCAGCGCGGAGAATCTGCGCGAATGCCTCGCCGAGCATCTGCCGCGCTCATCGGCTCTGGAGAGCCTGACGCGCCGCGTCGTAGATGGCGCGAAGCGGCTGACCGGTCTTTTCACTGACGATCCGGCATGACTCGAACTCCGGCGCCGCCTGCACGACCGCGCCGTTTTTGAGCCCGAGTTTCACTGCGATTTCTCCGAACGGCGTCTGCACGTTTTCAAAACGGCGCTCCAGTTTCAGACGCTGCATTTCCCGCATGCGCAAACCAAAGGACGTGGTTTCCGAGAAAAGAAGATTCGCGATTTTCTGCACATCGGAGCTTTCGCAAAGCACGCTGAGCTGCACGCCCGGCCGGTTCTTTTTCATCTGGATCGGCGTGAAGAAAACATCGAGCGCACCCGCGGCGAAAAGCTTCTCCATCACGGCGCCGGTGATTTCGGGAGAAAGGTCGTCAATGTTCGTTTCGAGGCGGGTGATCGTGTCGGTGTCGTAGCCGCCAGCCTCTTCGATTTCGCCCAGAGAGACGCGCAGCACGTTGGGACGGTTCGCAGACTTTCGCGAGCCCAGGCCGTAGCCAATCCTGCTGATTTTCATGCGCGGCATCAGGCCAAAGGATTCGGCAAATTCCGCCGCGATCGCGGCTCCGGTCGGCGTGATCATCTCAAACGGCTCGTCCACTTGCGCGATGGAAACGTCTTTCAAAATCTCGAGCGTCGCGGGCGCCGGAACCGGGAAGCGGCCATGCATGGTTTCCGTCCAGCCGCGCCCATCCTGCAACGGCGAAAAGAAAATCTTCTGCACGCCGAGCTGCTCGATGCCGGCGCAGGCGCAGACGATGTCGGCGATGGAATCCAGTGCGCCGACCTCGTGAAAGGCCACGTCTTCCACGCGTTGCCCGTGGATTTTCGCCTCGGCGACGGCGATGCGCTGAAAGATGCCGAGGGCGTGTTGTTTTACGAACGCGGAAAGCTCGCTCTGCTCAATCAACTGCCGGATCTGCGCATGCGTGCGACTCGGCGGATGATGCGCGTGGCATTCATCGCCGTGGTCGTGATCATGTGCCGGGCCGGGGGCGTGAACGTGAGTTTCGTGCGAATGAGCATGCTCGTGATCGTCGCCGGGCTCTTCCTGCTCGTGCCTGTGCGTCGTTCCTTCGTGAATGCCGAATTTCACTCCTTCGATGTGCTGCCGCTTCTGCCGCTCGAAGTGCATGTGGAAGTCGCCGATCTCCAGCTTCGAAAGCTCCCATTCGAGTGACGACGGTTTGACCCCGAGATCGCAAAGCGCGCCGACGGTCATGTCGCCACTGATGCCGGAGAAGCAGTCGAAAAAGAGCGCGCGCATCGAGGGAAGATTTCACCGTCTCGCCTGAAACTCACGGAAAACTTGCGCGGGTTCGTTGACGCTTCACAATCGGCCGCCCGATGGAAGAAACAAACGACCTCATCGCCGTCCGGCGCCAGAAACTCGAGGCGCTCCGGCAGCTAGGCGCAGAGCCGTTTGGCGGCAAATTCGAGACGAGCGGATCGATCGGCGAAATCCGGGCGCGATTTGCCGAAGGCAATCGGGAGCGCATCGCCGGCCGGCTCACGGCGCATCGCGACATGGGCAAAAGCCACTTCCTCGATTTGAGCGACGCGAGCGGGCGGATGCAGCTATTTGTCAGCGGGAAGGAACTCGGAGTGGAGCAGATGGAAATTTTCAAGCTGCTCGACCTTGCGGATTTTCTCGGAATCGAAGGGGAATGTTTTTTGACGAAAACTGGCGAGCCGAGCTTGCGCGTCAAAAGTTTTACACTGTTGAGCAAAGCGCTGCGACCGATGCCGGGAAACTGGTATGGCCTTGCGGACGTGGAGCAGCGTTACCGGCAGCGTTATCTTGACCTGATCGCAAACGAAAAATCGCGTGATGTTTTCAAAAAGCGGATCGCGATCGTGCGCGAGATTCGCGATTTTTTGCACGCGCGCGGGTTCATCGAAGTCGAGACGCCGATGATGCAAACCGTCGCGGGCGGGGCGGCGGCGCAGCCGTTCAAGACGCATCACAACGCGCTCGGCCGCGACCTGTTTTTGCGGATTGCGCCGGAGCTTTATTTGAAAAGGTTGCTCGTCGGCGGCTTCGACAAAATTTTCGAGCTCAACCGGAATTTCCGCAACGAAGGCATCTCGCGCCGGCACAACCCGGAGTTCACGATGCTAGAGGCGTATTGGGCTTTCGCGGATTTCGAGCAAATGGCCGCGCTCGTCGAGGAGATGATTTGCGCGCTCGCAGAGAAGGTCATCGGTGCCTTGCAAATCGAGCACAAAGACGCGGAAGGGAACGTGACGCGGACGATCAACCTGTCGCGGCCGTGGCGCCGGAAGCCTTATCGGGAGCTGATCCGCGAGGCGGCGGGCGACGACTGGTTTCAACTCACGAGCGAGCAGCGGCGGGAACGGGCCCGCGATCGCGGCGTCGAGATTGCGCCACAGCTCGCAGATTTTGAAGTGACGCAGCACGTCTTTGAAAAACTGATCGAGGAGAAAACCTTCGATCCGCTTTTCGTCACGCATTGCCCGAAGGAACTCGTGCCGCTGGCGAAACAAAATCGCGACGATGATTCGCTCGTCGATGTTTACGAATTGATCATCAACGGCCAGGAGATTTCGCCCGGATATTCGGAGTTGAATGATCCAGTCATCCAGCGCGAGCGGCTGGAGCAGCAGGCGGGCGAGGAAAAGCAAAACATCGACGAAGAATTTCTCACCGCCCTCGAGCATGGGATGCCGCCGGCGGGCGGAATTGGCATTGGCATCGACCGGCTGGTGATGATGCTCACGGGCGCGGAGTCGATTCGCGACGTCATTTTTTTCCCGCACCTCAAGCCGAAGTCCGCGTAACTTTCGGTCGTCCTTTGCGGCCCGCAGGATGACACGCACGTTTTGAAGGCAAGTTCTCCCTATCCGCCCGGCGCGACGAACGCGAACTGGTTCCAGCTTTTCAACGCGATCGCCTTTCAGATCACGCTCGGGTCGCCGATGATCCTTTACGCGAAGTCGCTCGGCGCGACCGCGACGGTGCTCGGGGTGATTGCCTCGCTGACACCGCTTTTAACGATTGCGCAGATCCCCGCAGCGCGTTTTCTGGCGCGGACGGGCTATCGCAGATTCATTTTCGCCGGTTGGGGCTCGCGCACCGTGATCGTTTTTTTCATGGCGACGGTGCCCCTGATGACGTTCCTGAACGACCTCGCGAAAATCTCGCTGCTGCTCTTTTGCCTCTTCGTTTTCAACCTGCTGCGCGGCATCGCCTCGGGCGCATGGCTGCCCTGGATGACCGACCTGATTCCCGAGGAAGTGCGCGGGCGTTTTCTTTCGCGCGATCAGCTTTTCATGAATGCCGGATGCCTGGCCGCGCTCGCTCTTTCCGCCATCATGCTCCGCGGAAATGCGGCGCCGCATCAGTTCGCGATTATTTTCCTGGTGAGTGCGCTTGGCGGTTTGGTGAGCCTCGCATTTCTGCTGCGCACTCCGGACATCGAGGGGCACGAGCAGTTGGCGACGTCCACCGCGCGAGTGCCCTGGCGCGAAATCGTGATGTATCCGCCGTTCCTGAAGCTCGTTATTTTTACCGTGCTCTGGGTGGTCACGGTCGGCGCGGTCGCAGTGTTCAACGTTGCTTTCATGAAAACTAAGCTCGGCTTTAGCGAGAGCAGGATTCTGTTCTTCACGACGTTTTATTTCCTGGCCGCGCTTATTTCACTGCCGCTGGTCGGGAGATTGCTGGACCGCACGGGAAGCAAAATCGTGCTGCAGGGTGCGCTGGCCGTGACGTTTTTCGTTCACTGCGGATGGTGGCTGGTCAGTGCCAGCGTCGTCGCGCCGTCGCTGCTTTTGCTCTGCGTGTTGCACTTCATCAACGGAGTCGCCGGCGCGAGTTTCAACGTGGCGCAAGTGCGGCTCGTCATGAACACAATGCCCTCGACCGGACGCAGCCACTTCTTCGCTTTCTTCACCGTCATCACGAGCCTCGGACTGGGTTTTTCACCGATCGCATGGGGACTGATCATCGACGCGATCGGCGAATGGCAGCGCGCGACCGGCCCGCTGCTCTGGAATCGTTAC
>JAXDQV010000285.1:0-5936 GCA_034667645.1 Chthoniobacter sp. | reverse complement strand
ACGGCGACCGGTTTGCCGAAAGAGTGTCGTGGCATGATGAAACGCCATATAACGACATTGACCCTCCGTTCATCGAAGTGAAGCACACGGACGACCAAGGCAAGGCAACAACCTACAAGGTCGTCGTGAAAGAAACATCCGATCCTGACAAGGAATCAACCTACACGATCACACGAGACGAAAAGCCTTTCGCGCACATCACGTTTAATTATGCCAAGACTTCGGGCTTATCTCGTGTAGAGAACGATTACCTATTTGAAAAACTTACAGGCCTGCCTCGAAAGCTCTATCCGAGCCTTGAAGAGGCAGAGCTTTCTAAGAATGTTGAACACTTTAGGGGTGTCCATGTAAAGGGTGAGCCTGACGCCGTGCGGATGCTCTCCCTAAAACGTTAGATTTTAGGAACATTTCAGCACAAAACGCGGGTCGGCGACAGGGGCATCGATAGCCGCTTCTTCGTGAGCGGCGACGCCATGAACGAGATCCAGCGCTTCTTTACAGAGGAACATCGCACCATCGTCCCGCTCACGGTGCGGGGAGATTCTCGAGGAAGAGATCGCGCGGAAGCTGATTTGAGGGGTTAAAACGTCATATCGGAAGGTCGGTGAGGCGGTTCGAAAGCTCGTGGAGGCGGTTCAAGGCATGCACCACATACTTCAGGGGTTACACCACATACTTCAAAGGCTTGGACAGGCACCTTAATGACGAAAAGAGGCGGATCAGGGATCTTTTTGCGCGCAAAATTTCGACTGATCTGCCTCTTGCAACTCTTGCGGTGACTGTTGGGCTGGGTAGGATGCCTTCCATCCATGGCGCTGACAGGTTCCTCCAGTCTGATGCGCCCACTGGAGCAATTTCATTCCCACTGGACGTTGGTGGACCGTGTTTTGGCCGAATCCGGGCCGCTGCTGGTGCTCGATGGAATCGGACGCGAGGTCTTGATTTCGATCCGCGAGGAGCTGGAAACGATGCCCACCGGGCTGCTCGAGGTGCTCGCCGAGGAGAAGCTGGCAACGGGGCGGTTGCGGCAGCTGAAGGCGCGGCAATGCGAGCGGATGAAGCTTTTCAACCTGCGCGTGCGGGGAGATTACCCGCGAACGGTCTGGGAAACCGTGCTCAGACTGGTGCCGAATCCGGAGGTGAGCATGGCGCGCTGGCTGCGGCCGGTGCGGGAGACGCTTTGCTTGTGGAAGAGGCTGGACGAGGCGACGGGCGGGTTCGAGCTGGGGCTGGAGGCGGCGGGGACGCGGTATTCGTCGGCGGGGTTCGAGCAGGATTTCGAGGAAACGGAGGCGGCGTGGGAGGCGTGGTCGGACTGCGAGGTGGAGACGGCGCTGCTGCGCGTGGCGCGGACGTTTTTACAGGCGCGGGCGGTGGCGGTGATGAAGGCCTATGGCCACGCGGTGCAGGGGCGGCTGGGCGACGGCTCGGCGCTGGTGGCCTCGCTGCCGCAGCTCTGGCCCGGCCCGCGGCGCGGCCAGCGGCGGAAACGGCGCACGCGTGCCTCGCGGCGCCCAGCCGAGGGTGCGGCGTCAGATCTCGTCTTGGAATCCAAAACCCTGTCGTAGCCGGCAAGGGTGCGCGGGCCGGTATCCGCGGCTTCCGTGCTTTGATTTCCTTTCCCAAAGCGGGCGCTTTGGCCGATGTTCATGGCCATGAAGCCTCTGCTCGCCGCCGCCCTCGCGATGTTCCTTTTGCAAAATGCCGCGCACAGCGTGCAGACCTACGTTTACGTGTCATGCAGCGGCAGCATCCTGCGTGAGGTGGAGGTGAGCCCGACGAATAAGCGCATCAAGGCGTCGCCTCTCAACAACGCGCGGATTTTCGCCGAGTTCGGCGTCTCGCCGGCAGACTATGCGCTGGTGACCCCGCACGGGCTGGGCAGCGTCTCGTTGATGCCGGTGGATGGGAGTTCCGGACTGCCGACGCTGGCGGTATTCAGTTTCAATTATTCGGGCTCCACGGCGATGACCGACACGCACACCGCCCATCTGATGGCCCAGGGGGCGGTCAGCTCCAGCGGCAGCGGGATTTTCCAGAGCCTGGTAGGCCGCGCCACCGCGCTGCTGTCATATGACGCGAATTTTACGAATCTGCACCGGGTGAACTACACGATCGTCGCGACCGGCACCGACCCGGCGGCAGCGGGGAAGAACGTGTTCATCCACTGCAAGGTTCACTCGGGCAAAGTCTTTCGGCAGCTTTGAGTTTTCTTCGGAGTCGAGGCTTGTTTTAGGTTTCAAAACGGACCGGCGCGCGCGTAGCGTCGCGTTTTGTTTATGAACGCCCACGTTTCCTCCATTGAAATCCTCGAAGCCCGCATCGCGCCTGCGACTCTCACCGTCCTGAATCTCTTCGATTTCGGCGCGGGCACCCTGCGCGATACGATCGCCGCGTCTGCCGCGGGCGACACGATCAAGTTTAAGGCGGGACTCACCGGCACGCTCACGGTGTCGACGGGCGACATCGACATCGATCACAAGCTGACGATCAAAGGCCCCGGCGGGAACAAAATCATCCTCAACGGCAACAACAGCTCGCGCCTTTTCAACATCACCGACGGCGACTTCCTCACCGACAGCCCCGTGAGCATCAGCGGGCTGGCGCTCATCCACGGCAAGGCCGGGGTGACGGAGTCGGGCGGCGCGATCTTTAGCTACGAATCGCTCACGCTCAAAAACGTGGTCATCTCCGGCAACACCGCTGACAATGCCGGCGGCGTAGCCGTGTTTGGCGGCGACACCCTCGGCACCTCGGTCTCCGTGATCAACTGCCAGGTTTCCGGCAACAGCGCCACAGACACCAGCTACGGCGGCGGCCTCGATTTGGTCGCGAGCAAATCGATCGTCATCTCCGGCAGCACGATTACCGGCAACAAAGCGATGACCAAAGGCGGCGGCGTGTTTGCCAGGGTGGGCAGCGCGGGCACGGGCATCACCATCAGCAAGAGCCTGATCTCCGGCAACAGCGTCACTGCCAGCAACTCCGTGGGCGGCGGATTGGCCGTCGTGGATGAGAACCCCGACCCAGCCTCGAAAGTGCAGATCAAATCCAGCGTGATCTCCGGCAACACCGCCACCGCGTCGGGCGGCGCAGGCGGCGGTCTCTACTGCGGCGCCGGACATATCGTGCTCACCAAAGATTCCATCCGAGCCAATACGGCCGACTACGCCGGCGGCGGCATCGAGGGCTCCACGGCAGACTCGCTGACGATGACCGGCGGCAGCATCGCCGGCAACAGCGTCACCAACGGCACCGGCGGCGGGCTGCAGGTCTCGGGCAGCGGCCATCCGCTCACCCTCGCCGGCGTCTCCATTGCCGGCAATCACGCGTCCGGGTCCGGCGGCGGTGTCAACCTGCTCGGAGGCTTCGCGGCCAAACTCACCGGCGTCGTCTTTTCCGGGAACACCACGGGAAGCGAAGGCGGCGGACTCTATGCCGGGAACTCCAGCAGCGTGACCATCTCCGGCGGCACATTCGCCGGCAACTTCAGCAAGAACTCCGGCGGCGGCTTCGTGATTCTCGACGCGGCATCCGTGAGCATGATGGGCACGAAGATCAGCGGCAATGTCTCCGGCAGCGACGCCGGTGGCGGCTATCTGGGCGCCACGGGAGTTGGCGCCTCGATCATGGTCAACGGCGTCATCGTCGCGCAGAATGAGGCGTCCGACTCTGGAGGCGGCATCCTCTTTGGAGGGACGGCAGCTCTCACCCTCAAGGGAGGCACCTTTACCGCCAACCATGCCGGAAAGGATGGTGGCGGCATCTTTCTGAACGACACCCTCACCGGCACCATCAGCGCCACGAAGATCACCGGCAACGCCGCCAACGGTATCGGCGGCGGCATTTTCAACGACGGCACCGCCGTAACGCTCGCCTCAGGCGAAGCGGCGAAGATCATCGGCAACGTCGCCCTCACCGACCCCGACAGGCACGCCATTTAGAGAATGTCCTCTCCCGTCGCACGCAGGTCGCGCGGGGCGCGGCGGAAACGGAAGGAGCCCACGCCCGCCAAAGCGCCGGGGTAGCGGAGCGGGCGAAGTTTTGAGTTTCAATGCGCAGGCGCTCGGACGTAGCGTCGCGTTTCGTCTATGAAAACACCCGCATCGGCGGTGGAGGTCCTCGAAGCCCGCATCGCCCCGGCGACGCTTTCGCCCGCCGGGACGCTGCTCACCTACACCGATATCGATGGCGACCTCGTGAAGATCACTTTCACGCAGGCGATTGAGCCAATTAAGTTCGGTTTCGACACCGGCAGCGTGAATGGCGACAGCACGACACCGCAGGAGATTACCTTCATCGATCTCACCGGCAAGACCGGCATCGGCCTTACGCTCACGGCGGCAAAGCAGGCGGGAAAAGGCGACAGCCACGCGAATATCGAAAAGCTCAACGGGTTGGGCACCGATCTCGGCGCGATCCGCATCGACGGAGATTTGCACGAGATCGATTGCGGCGACGCGGGGCACGTCGGCATCGGCTTGAAATCGCTCACCGTCCTTTCGATGGGGCGCGCGGATTCCGGCGTCGCGGATTCGGATATGGCAGACATCGGCACGCTCCACGTCAAAGGCTCCATCGGCAATACGCACCTCATTTTCACCACCGCACAGAGCATCGTCGTGGACGGCTCACTCCTCGCCACCGGTGGGGTCAATTCGGCCTACATCCAGGCCAGCGGCGATGTCACGAACCTGAAGATCGGCGGCTCGATGATCGCCGCAGACTCCCCCGGCCAGGGCGGATGCGTCGTCGTGAGCGGCGACTTGAAAACCTTCACTCTGGGCGGCTCGATGCTGGGCGGGACGGTCGTCGCGTCGAATACACAGTTCCTCGTGAACGGTTCTCTCGGCACCGCGACGATCAAAGGCAGCCTCGTGGGGCGTGCGGCCGATGGCGGCGGGGCGATGGAGGTGGATAAGGACCTCAAAAGCATCACCATCGGCGGCTCGGTCATCGGGGGCACCGGCAACTTGAGCGGCAGTATCGTCTGCCTGGGAACGGACGGCATCGGCAGCGTCCGCATCGCCCACGATCTCCTCGGCGGTGAGAGCAACAGGAGCGTCGCCATTTCCGAAAATGGCGCCATCCTCTCCGAAGTCGGAAGAATCGGCTCGATCACGATCGGCGGCTCATTCGTCGGTGGCTACGACACGAGCGGGCACGGATTCACTCAGTCCGGCATGATCTCCGCGCATACCACGATCGGCGCGGTTTCCATTGGGAATCTGCGAGGCACCACCGACCGCCACGTGGTGATTGAGGCCGCGGGCACGAGCAACGTCACCGCCATCGCGAGCGTCACCGTCAAAGGAAGCATGACATTCGCCGACATCTTTGCCGGCTACGAACGGGATCTCACCGCAGGCAACTTCGACTCCGGCATCGGCAAAGTAACCGTCGGCGGCGACTTCATCCAGAGCCGCATCGTGGCTGGGACCACGGACGGCGGCGATGGCACTCTCGGCGATGGAGGAACGGATAATGTCGCCAGCTTGATCGCCACCATTCAGTCCGTCAAAATTGCCGGCGAGGCCAACGCGCGTCCGGGAACGAATATCTACTTCAACATCGAAGCTCCGTTTTTCCTCAAGTTCCAGCTCGGCAAGGCCATCTACACGCACGCCGAACTACTCGCCGGATTCTTCGTCGGCTCGCAGCAGCACGTCGGCGTTAATTCTTACTTCTAGTCCGACCGACCCGGCCAATTTGCCCGCCCACGAAACCGCATGAAAAACATCGCGTCCTCCATCGAACCCCTCGAAGCCCGCATCGCCCCGGCCGGGGTGGTCGTGGCCACGCTGGATCACAACGGCGCGCTCATGCTCTCGACGGCGGCCTCCGATGTCAGTGTCTTGATCGAGCATTTCCCCGACGGCGCCTGGCTGCTCGACGGTTTATCGGCGAACACCGTGCAGTTCAACGGAGCCACGGCG
>JAXDQV010000284.1:0-6750 GCA_034667645.1 Chthoniobacter sp. | reverse complement strand
CGCTTGGGAGCATGCCGAGCGAGCCGGCGATCATCGCCATTTCATCGCTGAGGATATCGCCGAATAAATTCTCCGCGAGCACCACGTCGAATGCTTTCGGGTTTTTGATCAGCTGCATCGCGGCGTTGTCCACGTAGAGGTGGTTGAGCTCGACGTCGGGATACTGCCGGGCGAGTTCGGTGACGGTTTTGCGCCAGAGCACTCCGTTTTCGAGGACGTTCGCCTTGTCGATCGAGGTGAGCTTCTTGCGCCGGCCCTGCGCCGCGCGGAACGCGACATGCGCGATGCGCTCGATCTCGGAACGCTTGTAAACCATGGTGTCCACCACGGTGGTGTCGCCGTTTTCTTCGCGTGTCCATTTTGGCTGGCCAAAATAAAGCCCGCCAGTGAGCTCGCGCACGCACAGCACGTCGAAGCCGCCGCTGATGATCGCTTCCTTCACGGGAGAAGCGTGCGTAAGTTCCGCAAAACAAACGGCCGGTCGCAGGTTGGCGAAGAGCCCGAAGTGCTTTCGCAGTGGCAGCAGGGCGGCGCGTTCGGGTTGCTCATTCGGAGGCAGCGATTCCCATTTCGGTCCGCCGACCGAACCGAAGAGGATCGCGTCCGACTCCCCGCAGACCTGGAGCGTCTCCTCCGGCAACGCTTTGCCGTCGGCATCAATGGCCGCGCCGCCGACCCGCTTTTCGGTGAATGAAAACTCCAGCTCGAACTTCGGACCGATGGCTTTCAAGACGCGTAACGCCTCGGACATGACTTCAGGGCCGATGCCGTCGCCGGCGAGAACTGCGATTTTGAAGTTGCGCATTTGGGGAGCGACCAGCTTTATCGCGGCGCGGATTTTTTCCAACCAATTCAGACGCGCCGCGTCCCCTCCAAAAAGAATGCGCGCCACGCAGGTTGTGCGTGGCGCGCAGTTGCCCGGCTTCCCCGGCCGGGCTCCCTGATCTGTTACCCCAGATTACTTCTCGCGGTCGTAGCTCGTGACCTTGTATTTCACGGCCACCGTCTTCGGCGCGACTGGTGTGCCGGGTTTTGGATAATCCATGGCGTTCTGGCGATTGGAGGTCGGCGTCAGGCGGATCGCGCCTTTCGCATTGTTCCGCCAGCCGTTCGGGTCGGCATATTCCTCACCGCTGTGGTGAATGCCGCTGACCTGGTCCTCGAGACCGGTGCCGTAGCCTTGCTTGATGATCGTCGGGGTGACGAACACGAGCAGGTTGCGTTTGGTCCGCGCATTGAGGCGCTCCTGGAAAGCATAACCGAGGAAGGGAATGTCCCCGAGAATCGGCACCTTCGAGCGGCTTTTCGTCACTTCATCCTGCAGCAGGCCGCCGATGGCGAGCGTATCGCCGCTCTTGATCAGCACGTTGGATTCGAGATTGCGCTTGTCGATGATCGGGCTCGTCACCGTGGCACCGGCGAAGGTGAAGATCGAGTCGCCCACCTTGTTCGAGATTTCCGGTTTCACCATCATCGTCACGAAATCGTCTTTGTTGATGGACGGCATCACCACGAGCGTGTTGCCGAATTCCTTGTCCTGGAATCCGCCGAAGACCGCGGTGGCCGTCTGCTCGTTGAAGTTGAGCTGCGGCACGGGCTGATTGCGGGTGATTTTGATCGTCGCCTGCTGGTTGTTCGCCGTGACGATGCGCGGATTCGCGAGGAATTCCGCATCGCTGTCCTCGTTCATCAGCCGAAGCGTTGCCGACATCTGCGGCACCGAGAGGATCGCGAACTGTCCGCCAAGAGCGCTCAGGAAATTACCCGCAGTGTGGCCGTCCAGGAAGAAGTCGCGCGGTTTGAGTCCACCCGCCGCTTTGTCATATTCGGTCGTCGGCGGCGTGACTTTGCCTTGGGGGTCGATCGTCGCGGGATTCGACGCGCCGTAACGAACGGTCTGCGCGCTGGTCGATCCGCCAACCACGCCCGCCCAGTTGATGCCGTAGCTCTGCTTTGGATTAGCGGTCACCTCGACGAGGCGCGCCTCGATCATCACCTGCTGTGTCGGGCAATCGATCGTGGTGAGGAAAAGTTTGATCTTGTCCATGTTCGAGCCGACTTCGCGGTAAAACACCGTGTTGGTCCGCGCATCGAACTGCGGCGCAACCTTGCTCTGGAGCTGGGCGGCGAGCAGTGGCAGCACTTTCTCCGCGCTGCCGTAGGAGAACATGTAGGAGGCGCTTTCCGTTGGTTCCGCCTCTTTCTCTTCCTTCGTCTTGATGAAATAGACGCCTTCGCTCTGGTCCATGATCAGCCCCTTCGAAGTCGCGATGATGTGGATCGCCTCGATCGGTGTTTTGTCCTCGAGCCGCATCGTTACCTTCAACGGCGGCTGCGTGGCATCGACTTTGTCGCTGACCACGAGATTGATTTTGGCCTGGCGGGCGAGCAAGCGGAGCACCTGGCTCACGTCGTCGCCTTGGAATTCATTGAGCGCATGGTTCGAAGCACTGGAGCCGCTCACAACCGTCGTCGAGACGGTGGTGGTCGCAGTTGCCGGCGTGGCCGCAGTTCCCGGTGTGGCCGCGACTGGCGCATCGGGCACCGCGGGTGTCGCGGGGGCTGAAAGGGCGCTGATCGGAGGATCGATCGGGGCTGGGATTTCCGGCGTGATCGGGCCGGGAACGGCCGCGATGATGGGCACGGGAGAGGGTTGTTGCGCGAAGGCGGCTCCCAGGGAGAGAACGCACGACGCGGCGAGGATGGAGTTGAGTTTAGGCATTTGTCAGGGCTTCCGGTTTATGGTCCCCTGCCAAAAAGCAGGAAGCAGACCACGTCTTCAGCCGCACTTCAGATTTCGTGCGAAAGAGCCTTCCCCACAGGGAGAACTCCCCTCTCAACTTTGCATATCCCGCGCCCCGTCGGGCGCCATTTACCTAAGCGGACTGCGCCGCTTCGATGAACGCGCGCATCAACCCGCGATCCTTTTTTCGCGGCTCACGTTCCACTCCGCTTGCGACATCCACGGCGAACGGCCGGACCCGCCGCACCGCCTCCGCCACGTTTTCAGCAGTCAATCCGCCCGACAGCAAGAGAGCGACACCGGGATTCTGCGCGGAAAACTTTTCTGCGAGCGCGAAGTCCACCGTATGTCCTGTGCCGCCAAACTGCCCCGGGACAAACGCATCCAAGAGGATGTTTCGCGTGCAAAACTCCGCGGTGTTCGCGGCGGCCGCTTCATCGCGCAAGGCGATCGCTTTGATGAACGGCATTCCCGTTTTCGCGAACTCGGCGCAAAACTGCGGGGATTCGCCGCCATGCAGTTGCAGCATGTCGATCCACGGCAGCGCGGATATTTCTCTCGCCTGTTCCAGCGACGGACTAACCACCACTGCCACCCGCGTCACGAAGGGCGGCAGGGAGCTGATCCACTCCGCTTCCGCGCGAAAATCGATGAACCGTTTCGAGTCTTCGTAGAAATTAAATCCCAGCGCATCGGCGCCGAGCTCGATTGCCGTTTCGGCGTCGGCGCGGTTGGTCACGCCGCAAATTTTTACGCGCACACGCGCGCTCACGCTGGTTCGCCCGGCTGCCGATCGACATGCGGGAACTGCAGGCGCGGGATTTTCGCCACGAGCTCGACGATTCCATTCTGCCACTTCTTTTGCACGTCGCTCAAGTAGCTATCCCCGTCCTCGAGCCGCAGCCGGTATTTGACCGCGAAAGAATCGCGCTCATAGCAAAAAATATCGAATGGCGTGCCGACGGAGACGTTGCTTTTCATCGTGGATTCCAGCGAGAGCACGCCGAACTTTACGGCATCCGCGAGATGCGTGTCGTAGGTGAACCCGCGGTCCAGGATCGGCTTGCCGTATTTGAATTCTCCAATCTGCAAAAAGGGCGAATCGGTGTCGGCGTGGATCGCGTTCCCCTGCGGATAGACGTGATAAATCTCGTGCGGCATCCCGGCGATCTGCCCTCCCACGACCACGTGGATATTGAAGCTGAAGCCGTCGGCCTCCAGCGCCACCCGGTCGAGTTTTTCCACCTGCCGGATCTTCGAGCCGACGTAACGCGCGGTCTCATACATCGTGGGCTGATTGAGCAAATGCGGCACGTCGCGTTCCGCTTTCCCGCGCAGCATGTCTTCGTCGATCAGCGCGACCACCGTCTGGGTGAGCGAGAGATTCCCGGAGGTCATCAGGCAAATGACGCGGGTGCCGTCGTCCTGATACAGCCGCATTTTCGAGTGGATCGTGATGTTATCCACGCCCGCGCTGGTGCGCGAATCCGACAAAAAGACCACGCCCTGCCGGCAAAGGAGACTGAGGCAGTAGGTCATTTAATCGACATCGATCACGCGTCCGCGCACCTGCTTAAGCTGCGAGTGATGCGTGATGATTTGCACGCGCCCGGTGCTGTCTTTGAAGAAAGCGCTCAGGAGCCAGCTCACGATCGAGATGAGGAGCGCGCCCCAGAAAGCGTTGCCAAATGTCTCGACCTGAAAGCACGGCACGATGCTGCCGACGAGCTTCAGCATCAGCGCGTTCACAATCAGAATCCCGAGTCCCAGCGTGAACAAAATGAATGGCAGGCTCAGCAGCAGCACCACCGGCCGGATAAACGCGTTCACGATTCCGAGCAGCAGCGAAGCGCCGAGCAGGCAGCCAAAGCTGTTTCCGTAGCTGATTCCCGAAACGATGTGCGCCGCTACAAACACCGCCACGGTGGTGGTCATCCAGCGAATCACAAAGGGCTTCATCGCGCGCAGCATAGAGATTATCGCGCGCGAATCCAGAGCCGAGCGGTCTTTCTGCGCGTTTCGGACTCCATGCGGTCAATTTCTGGAAAAAAAAATGGACGGGCGAAGGGAAACCCGCAACCTTTCCGGCTTCAAAAAAAGGCCGGAGGCGAGAGCCGATGGCAGGGGAAAATCAGATATGCCTAAAAAAACCGACTCAACAAAAAGCACCGTCGCGAACGGAAAATCGGCTTTTAAACCAGCCGCCAAGGGAATCGCAGCGCAGCCTTCGGTTTCCGCGAGCGTGCCAGCACTTAAAAAACCAGCCGCGAAAAAAGCGGCTCCGAAAAAAACAGCGCCAGTCTCCACTGATGAAATCGCCTTGCTTGCGTATTTTATCTCGGAGAAACGCCGCAAAGCCGGAATTCCCGGTGACGAACACCAGGACTGGATCGAAGCTGAACGTCAGCTCCGGACTGGCGGCGCGGAGAAGAAATCGGCCCCAAAGTCGCGCAAGACCGTCGCTTCCTGATCCGCCGCAGTCGCTCGACCCGGCAGGGCTAATCCTGCAGCAGATCGCGCACTTTTTCGACGAGCCGCTCGATGCTGAAAGGCTTCGCGAGCAAGCCGCGCACGCCCGGTTCGCGGAGAAGCTCCTGTGCCTTTTTGTGGGACGCGTTACCGGACATCAGGACAAGCGGCGGCAGCGCACGGCCATGCGGCGGGGTGATCGCGTAGAGCTTTGAGATCAAGCCGTAGAGCACTGCGCCATCGATGCCGGGCATCGCAAAGTCGAAGATTAGCAGGTCGAACGGTTTTTTCAGAATCAGCTCGAAAGCATATTCCGGGTTTGGCGTCGTCTCCACTTCGCAGCGCAGCAGCGCACATAACGCCTCGCGCACCAGGCGCAGGATGACGATATCGTCATCAACGACCAGCACGCGCTTGATTTTCTCAGTCACCGGTTTGGCGTAACAAACAGCGCGCGCCGTTCAAAGGCTTATTCACGCGGCATTGCAGCGTTCTTCATACGAGATAGCCGCTCGCCAGCTCGCGAAAGCGCCGCACCTGGTCCGCTTCCCATTGTTCGTCCCGCCCCAGTTCTCCGGCCATGATCGTTGCCACTTGCGGGGCTGCTTCGAGACTCGCCCGGGCATCGAGAAAAAGTGTGCGCGTCCTGCGCGCGAGAACGTCCTCGACCGTCCGCGCCATTTCCTTGCGCACCGCGCCGAGAACGTCTGCCTCGCCAACGGAAATTTCCGTATGCGGAGGACTTGCCGGGATTCGCAGATTTTCGGTCACACACGCGCGTTGCTCCAGTCCCCCGCTTTGCACTGCCGCATCAATCACGTCTTCGGCCATTCTTCGGAACGTGGTCCACTTTCCTCCGATGATCGTCACGAGTCCGCTGTCCGAGACTCCGATCATGTGATCCCGCGCCAGCCTCGATGCCGCCTTGATCGGCGTGCTCTTGACCAGCGGTCGCAGTCCGGCAAAGGCGCTGAGCACATTTCCACGAGTAGGCGTTTTCGCGAGATAACGCGCAGCGTGCTCGAGTAAAAAATCGATCTCCACCGCCAACGGACGGGGCTCGGCGGCGACTGTGGAAACGCCGGTATCCGTGGTGCCGACCAGCACGCGGCCCAGCCACGGAATGGCGAACAGCACGCGTCCGTCGTCTGTGCGCGGCACCATCAGCGCCACTTCTCCCGGCAAAAATGATGCGTCCAAAACGAGGTGCGTTCCCTGGCTGGGCGCGAGCGTTGGCGCAACCTCGGCGTTATCCAACCGACGCACTTCGTCCGCGAACACGCCCGTCGCGTTGATCACCACCTTCGCTTCGATCTCAAACTCGGCTCCAGTTTCCACGTCCAATGCACGGACGCCGGAAACGCGATTTGCGCGTTTGGTGAGTGCGATTACGCGCACGTAATTCAAGAGGACGCCGCCGTGGTTCGCCATCGCCTGCGCGAGAGAAATCGCGAGCCGGGCATCATCAAACTGCCCATCGTGATAAAGCTCGCCGCCTCGAAGTCCATCTGGTCTCAGACCGGGTAGAGAATTGAGTG
>JAXDQV010000283.1:0-6056 GCA_034667645.1 Chthoniobacter sp. | reverse complement strand
CACCTCCATTTTTCCAGACTCGAGGATCACCGCCATCTCTCGCTATCCGGATACCGGCAGGGAGATTCATGGCAAACCTCCGGGCTCCGTGATGGTGGTCGCCTTTGAGCTGAACGGTCAGCCCTTCACCGCGCTGAACGGCGGCCCGCACTTCAAGTTCAACCCAGCCGTCTCATTTCAGATTGAATGCGAGACGCAGGAGGAACTCGATGAGTATTGGGGAAAACTGACCGCGGGCGGCGACCCGAGCGCGCAGCAATGCGGCTGGCTTGCGGATAAGTTCGGCCTTTCCTGGCAGGTCGTGCCCAAAGGCATGGCGGAGATGCTTTCCGATTCGGACCCCGCCAAACCCAGGCGCGCCTTCGCCGCCATGCTGCAAATGAAGAAACTCGACATCGCAGCCCTGCAGAGCGCTTTTGAGGGCTGACCAACATCATGAAATACGCACCCATCATCGCCGGAATTCTGCTCGGTCTCCTCTTCATCATGTCGTCGGTCGTGGTGCTTTTTCATCTAGTCGCCACACCGCCGATGCCGGAAGGCACACCCGCCGCGATGTTCATGGGCGCCTTCGGCCCCACGGGCTACATGACCTTCGTCAAAGTATGCGAACTGCTCGGCGGCACCCTCGTGCTCATTCCGAAAACCCGGAATTTTGGCCTGCTCATTCTCGGCCCGATCATCGTGAACATTCTCGCTTTCCACATTTTCGTCATGGGCGGCAAAACACTCGCCGATCCGATGCTCCTCGGCATCGTTGTGCTTGCTTTGTATCTCCTTTGGGTCGGCCGAAAATCCTTCCGCGGGCTGCTCAACTAAGCCTTGTAGTTCTCCACGCCGCGGCCTGCGAGGTCTGCGACCTTTACGATCAAAGCTTCCCGCGCCTTTTCATCGAGATTCGCGAAGGAACGCGCCAGCTCGATTTTCTCCGCGAATTGCGCGGGATTATCCGGTCCGGAAATCAAGACGCTCACCGGCAGGGACCAGACGAAGTGGATCGCCTCACGCATGCTGATGCGGTTCGGCACAAGCGGCGAGGAACCTCGAAAAAAGCCGCCGTTGGCGAGTGTCTTCATCGCGAGCACGCCCATGTCCCGTTCGACCAGTCTGGGCAGCACGTTTTTGACAAACGAATGGTAGCTCGGATCGAGAACGTTGATCGGCATCTGGCAGGTCTCGAAGGCGTCGGCTTTTTCCAGCACGCGCAGATGCCCCTCCGGCAGCAGATGCCCCGTGAAGCCGATGAAACGAACCTTCCCCGCCGCCTTCGCCTCCAGCAGCACGTCGAGCACGCCGGCCTCGAGGCGGTGATCGACGTCGCCCGGTTCATGCACGGAATGCATCTGCCAGAGGTCGAGATGATCCGTGCCCAACCGCTGCAACGATCCGTCGAGATGCTTTCGCGCCGTCGCTGCATCGTGCGCCGTTGTTTTCGTCATCAAAAAAATGTGCTCGCGATATTTCGGCACGAGTAGTTTGCCGAGCCGCTGCTCGCTCCCGCCGCCGTGGTAGGATTCCGCGGTGTCGAAAAAGCGCACGCCGCCGGCGATCGCCTTCTCGATCGTCTCCTGGGCATCGCGCTCGTTCATCGCGCCCACGTGCCAGCCGCCGAGGCCGAGCATCGTGACCGTCGCGCCGGTCTTGCCGAGTTTTCGCCGCGGCAGCAACTCGCCGAGTTTGTCGGAATTCTCCGCACCGCGCGCGTTGGCGACGAGGACCCCGGCCGTCGCGCCGCCGAGAAGTTTAAGGAACGAGCGGCGATGCATCGGAATCAAAGTATGCGCGCGATTTTTCCAAATGTCATCCCGGGCAAACGCCGAGGGATTCCACGAAAACCGTAGGTGCTTGCGCGTCTCGCGAATTCCGCGAACGTGATGCTCCCGAAATGAAAGTGATCCTGCGCGTTTTTGGTTATGTCCGGCGTTATCCGGCGATGGCGGCGGCCATGCTCATCTGCGCCGTGCTCGGGACACTTACCGTCGTCGTTTTTCCAAAAGTCACGCAACTGATCATCGACGAAGTGGTGCGAGGGCATCATCCGGAAAAACTGTGGCCGCTCGTGCTTATCGGCGCTGGGGCATTCGCTTCTCAACACTTGTTTAACGCCTTGCGAATCGTGCTCAACAACACCTTCGAGCAGCGGGTGATTTTCGACCTGCGCAGCGATCTGTATTCGCACATCCAGCAACTCCCGCTCACGTGGTTCGACAACCGGGCGACGGGCGATCTCATGACGCGCGTGCTTGAGGATGTGACCTCCGTGGAGCGCATGCTCATCGACGGCATCGAGCAGGGAATCGTCGCGGTGTTGCAAGTCGCGATCGTCTGCTTCGCGCTCTTTCAACGCAGTGCCAGCCTCACGCTGCTCGCGCTCGCGCCGCTGCCGTTTCTCGCCGCCGGTGCGCTCGCCTACACCCTCACCGCGCACCGCCGCTACCGGCTCCAGCGCATCGCGTCGTCCGCGATGAATTCGCTGCTGCACGACAACCTCGCGGGCATTCGCCAGATCAAGACCTTCGTGCGCGAACGTGAAGAGCACGCGCGGTTCAACGGCGCGAGCAACCAGCTCCGCGAAGCGACGCTCATCGTGATGCGCACGTGGGCGATCTACACGCCGTCGATGAGTTTGCTCGCCTCGCTCGGACTTGTGCTCGTCACCGGTTTCGGCGCGAAAGCCGTATTGAATGACGCGCTCGGCATCGGCGATCTCGTCGCGTTTTTGATGCTGGTGCAGTTTCTCTACGAGCCGATCGGCAAGCTTCACCAGCTCAACCAGCTCTTCCAGGCCGGACGCGCCGCGGGCGAGCGTGTCTTCGAGATCATGGATGAGAAACCGGAGCCTGGGGCGATCGCGGAAAACCATTTGCCGGGCGCCGAGAAAATCTCGGGAGACGTGCGCTTTCAAAACGTCTGCTTTTCCTACAACGAGACCCTTCCCGTGCTGCGCAACATCAACCTGCATGCGCAACGTGGAGAGACCGTCGCGCTCGTTGGCGCGACGGGCGCGGGCAAGTCAACGCTCGTGCATTTGCTCACGCGTTTTTACGAATTCGACACCGGCGAAATTTTCATCGACGGCCAGCCGCTCCGGGAATTCTCGCGCGACACACTTCGCAGCGGCATCGGCATGGTGACGCAAGAGAGTTTTCTGTTCAACGGAACAATCCGCGAAAATCTGCTCATCGGGAATCCCTCCGCGAGCGACGAAGAATTGCTCGGCGCGCTGGAGGCGGCGAATGCACGCGCGTTTGTGGATCGGCTGCCAGACGGCATGAATACAAGAGTGGGCGAGCGCGGAGTGAAATTGAGCGTCGGCGAAAAACAGCGCGTCTCGATTGCGCGCGCGCTGCTGAAGGATCCCCCGATTTTGATTCTCGATGAAGCGACGGCGAGCGTGGACACCGCGACCGAACGCATGATCCAGCAAGCGCTTGACCGGCTCATGGAAAACCGGACGAGCTTTGTGATCGCGCATCGGCTTTCGACCGTGCGGCATGCCGAGCAAATCCTCGTTCTCGACCGCGGCCGGATTGTCGAGCGAGGAACGCACGAAGAATTGCTCGCCGCCGGCGGCATCTACGCGCGGCTTTGCGAAAACAGTTTTCTCGATCGTCCTGACGCATTAGCGATTGCCTCGTGAGCAATTGGAAAATCACGCTGCTCGCCAACGAGCACTGCCAGACCGGGGAATGTCCGGTGTGGGACGAGGAGCGCGGATGCGTTTACTGGACGGACATTCCGAATGGAAAACTCTTCCGCCATGACCTCGCGACGCGCAGTCATGAGCAGATTTATTCCGGGCCACCGGTCGGCGGTTTCACGCTGCAAACTGACGGCAGCCTTCTGCTGTTCCGCATCGCGGACATCGCGGTTTTACCGTGGCGCGGCGAGGCCCGTTCGATCATCGATTTTCACGCGGAAGGCAGCGATCGCTTCAACGACGTCTGCGCCGATCCCGAAGGCCGCGTTTTTGCCGGAACGCTGAACAACCAGCGCGACAAAGTCGCGGGACTTTTTCGCGTCGAGCGCGACGGCACTGTTGCGCAGTTGTTTAATGGAACGGGAAACTCGAACGGCTCCGGTTTTTCGACAGACGAGCGCACTTTTTTTTGGACCGATTCGACGGCGAAACAAATTTGCCGCTTCGACTACGATGTCGCGACTGGAGGACTTTCAAATCGGACGACGCTCGTGCAGTTGCCGCATGACCAGGGGACGCCGGATGGGCTCTGCCTCGATGCCGAAGACAACATCTGGTCGGCGCGCTGGAACGGCGCCGCCGTTTTCAAATTCAGTCGTGAAGGCACGCTCCTTGATAAAATTGCGATGCCGGTCAAAGCCATTTCGTGTCCCTGTTTCGGCGGTTCGGATTCGCGCATGATGTTCGTGACAACTGCGAACGGAAAACCGGGCGAGCCGACGGAAGATGGCGCGCTTTTTCAAGTGGAAGGCGCGTTCGACGGGAAGCCGAAATTTCGCTCGCGCATTCTGATTTAGCCCTTCCGGAGCTATGGCGGATCTGTTTGAAAACGAAACGCCGAAGCCCGAGCGGGCTCCGGCTTCCGTGCCGCTCGCGACCCGAATGCGGCCCCGCACGCTGGATGAATACGCCGGGCAGCAGCACATCCTCGGGCAGGGAAAATTGTTGCGCCGTGCGATCGAGGCAGACCGGATGTCGTCCATTATTTTGTTCGGCCCGCCGGGAACAGGAAAGACGACGCTCGCGCAAATCATCGCGAACACGGCGAACGCCAAATTCGAGCGGCTGAGCGGCGTGGAGTCGAGCGTGGCGGACATGCGGCGCGTGATCGCGATGGCGGCCAACCGGCTGCAGACGAGCGGCGCAAAGACGATTTTGTTTATCGACGAAATCCATCGTTTCAACAAAGCGCAGCAGGACGTGCTGCTGCCGGATGTGGAAAGCGGCGTCGTGCGCTTGATCGGCGCCACCACGCACAACCCGTTTTTCTATATCAACTCACCGCTGGTCTCGCGCTCGCAGGTCTTCCAACTCGAGCCGCTGACCCCCGAAGATTTGAGCATATTGATCACGCGCGCCCTCGCCGACGAGGAGCGCGGGCTCGGTAAACACAAGGTGCAGATGGATGCGGACGCGCTGCGGCATCTCGCCACCGTGAGCGATGGCGATGCGCGGAAATGTTTAAATGCGCTGGAGATCGGCGTGCTGACGACGCCGCCCGACAAAAAAGCGGTGATCCATTTCACCCTCGCAGTGGCCGCCGAGAGCATTCAGCGCAAAGCGGTCGTTTACGACGCGGACGAAGATCAGCACTACGACACGATCTCGGCTTTCATCAAGAGCATGCGCGGCAGCGATCCGGACGCGGCGATTTACTGGCTCGCAAAGATGCTCTACGCGGGCGAAGAAGTCCGTTTCATCGCCCGGCGCATCGTGATTTGCGCGAGTGAAGATGTGGGGATGGCCGATCCGCAGGCGCTCGTGGTCGCGGTGGCGGCGCAGCAGGCGGTCGAGTTTGTAGGCATGCCGGAGGCGCAACTCATCCTGGCCCACGCAACCATTTATCTCGCGACCGCGCCGAAGAGCAATCGCACCACGCTCGCGATCGGCAAAGCGTTATCGGATGTAAAACAAGGTGTGACGCTCGCCGTTCCGAAGCATCTGCGCGACTCGCATTACAAAAGCGCGAAGAAACTCGGACACGGCGACGGCTACAAATACGCGCACGATTACGAAGGCGGCTACGTCCCGCAGGCGTATCTCCCGGAGGGCCGCATTTATTACGAACCAACAGAGCTGGGCAACGAACGACGGGTCAAGGAGCGCCTCGACTACTGGCGCGCGCTCTTTCAAAAGCAGCAGGCCGGCGGGAAAACCAAGCCGGAGGACGGCTCTCCATCTACCGCAAAGTCGTAGTCATCCGACGGGCCAGGGCGTGGACGAGGGGCGGTGAAATATTTTTCAAACGGACAGCAGATCGGCGACCGCGGCGTGCACATTAGAAGCGCGCATCAGGGTTTCTCCCACAAGAATTGCGTTTGCGCCGGCAGAGAAAACGCGTTGCGCATCGGCGGCA
>JAXDQV010000282.1:0-4551 GCA_034667645.1 Chthoniobacter sp. | reverse complement strand
GGGATTCGCAAGGACGGCCGCGACTTGATTCTCGAGATGAAACAAGGCGGGCGGGACATCATGCGGTCGAAGGCCGAACTGGAGGACGCTCCCATCTTTAGCACGGTGCCTCGCGTCGGAATTTTTGCGCAAAACGATCTTCCGTTTTCAAATCAGATCGAGAGCGGCAGCCAGCAGCCATCTCTCTCCGACATGGTGCGGCGTTCGATCCAGTTTTTGCAGCTGAACACGAAGGGATATGTCTTGGTGGTGGACGCTGCTTTGATCAGCCGGGCGGCGGAGCAAAATGACGGGGAACACACCATCACCGAGACCCTGGATCTCGACCATGCGGTTGCCACGGCGTTGCGATACGCGGGCGACAAGGCGCTCATTCTTGCGGTCGGGCGAAGCGCCATCGGGGGATTCACGCTCAATGGCTACCCGTTGCGGCATGATCACGGCGTCGGGCTGTTTGGGACCAACGCGTTCGGCTATCCGTCGATCACCTGGGCGACCGGTCCGAACGGCGCTCAGCCACCCGTCGCGGCTGCTTCACCGCCAGCGGAAAATTCCTCCTCCTCTCCCGCTTCCACGCCAAAAGAACCCGCGGCCTTTTACGCTCCGTCAGCCATCAATAACGCAGGAGATGTGATCGGCATCGGGATCGGCCCCGGCTCAGAAGCCATGTCGGGTTTCATCGATAACACGGCGATCTTCCAGATCATCCGGAAGAACTTGTAGAAAAAGGGCGCCTGCCTCTTCCAAAGATCCGTCGCAATGAATTACTACGTTTTTAAAAATGGAAAACAGGAAGGTCCCTATGAGGAGCGCACCCTTAGAGACCAACTTGAAAACGGCGTGTATCTCGAAACCGATCTCGCGTTCCGAGATGGAATGAGCGCGTGGCGTCCGCTGGCGGAAGTATTGAATTCCTCGACCCTGCCGCCTGAACCCCCGCCGATACCGGCATCGCCGAAAGCGGTGCTGCAAGTTCCTGCGTTGCCGCGCACCTCCGTGACGCTCCCCGATCCCGCTCAACTCGTCGTCGTAACCGACATCCGCATGCCGTTCGGTTCGATGGTAATTTTTATCCTGAAATGGACGCTCGCTGCGATCCCCGCGATGTTGATCCTGGGGACGATCGTCGCGATGGCGTGGGGCTTCCTGTTCGCGCTCGCCGCCGGGCTCTCGTCACATATGCGCTGAGCGCGCCACCCGCTTTCGCGAGCGCCGGTCTACTGGGCTTCAGCGAGTGCGGCATGGTCGATCGTTGCCAGCCGGTGCCGTTTTGCGCCGAGACGCGGGATGCAATCGATGAGCGCGCGCGTGTAAGGATGTTGAGGGTTGTTTAACACGGTGCTGGTCTCGCCATGCTCCACGATCTCGCCGCGATACATCACCGCGACCCGGTCGGCAATGTCGCTGATGATCCCAAAGTTGTGCGTGATCAGGATGATCGACATCGAGAGCTTCGATTTGAGCTCCCGGAGCTGTGCCATGATTTGAGCCTGGATCGTCACATCGAGGGCGGTGGTCGGCTCATCGGCCACGAGCAGATCCGGCTGGCATGAAAGCGCCATCGCGATCATGGCCCGCTGCTGCATGCCGCCGCTGAGCTGGTGCGGATAATCCCGCATCCGTTTTTCCGGCTCCACGATCCCGACGAGGTTCAGCCACTGCACGATCTCTGCATCGATGTCCTTCACGTCGGAACGATGCAGTTTGATGGCTTCCGCGATTTGGTTGCGGATGGTGAAAACGGGATTCAGCGAGGTCGAGGGTTCCTGAAAAATGTAGGCGATTTTTCCACCGCGTATCTCGCGCAGCTCACGTGCCCGCATTTTCAAAACATCGCGTCCATCGAGCAGGATTTCGCCGGTGTCAAAGCGCGTCGGTGGCTCCGGCAAAAGACGCGTGAGCGCCAGCGCTGTCACGCTTTTCCCGCTGCCACTCTCGCCGACAATCGCGAGAGTCTCACCGCGTTCCAGCGAGAACGACACATGTTTCACTGCGTTCACATCCCCGTTTTCGGTGGCAAATCGAATCGAGAGGTCGCGGACTTCGAGCAACGGTTGATCGGACATTTATTTACGTTCAGTGCGGGTTTGCGCCGCTCGTCGGAGAGCTTCGCCGGTGAGGTAAAACGCCAGCGCTGTGGCGAGGATTGCGAGTCCCGGAAAAAGGATCAACCACCATGCGTCGAGGATGTAGGCTTTGCCATCGGTAATGATGTTTCCCCATGTCGCCTGCGGCGGCTGCACGCCGAACCCGAGGAAGCTCAGCCCGGCTTCGGTCAGGATGGCGTCCGGCACACCGAGAACTGCGGTCACCACGATCGGTGCGGCGGCGTTGGGCAGGATGTGCCTGAAGATAATCGCGGCGTGGCGCTGGCCGAGACCTTTGGCCGCGCGAACGTATTCCGTTTCGCGCAGTGTCAGAAACTCCGCCCGCACCAGGCGCGCCGTGCCGGTCCAGCTCACGAGTCCGATGACGATGACGACGTTCCAAATACTCGGCCCGAGATATGCGACGACGGTCAAAATCAGCGGAAAGGTCGGGAAGCACATCAGCGCATCCACCACCCGCATCAGCACGTCGTCCGCCCAGCCGCCGAGATAACCCGACACCGCGCCGAAAATGATGCCGATCGTGAGCGAGACGAACACCGCAACGAAACCTACCGTCAGCGAAATATAGGTGCCATGAAGCAGGCGGGTCAGCACGTCGCGGCCGAGATTGTCCGTGCCCAACCAGTGACTGAGGCTCGGGGGCACGAGTTTCAACGCGAGATTGGTGCGGTTCGGATCGGTGGGAATGCCGAGATGAAATGCGCCGAACAGCGCAAACAACGCTGCAATAATGGCGAGGAGCAGCAAAAAAACCGCGGACGCGACGCCTTGTTTGTTTTCCAAAAAACGGCGCTTCACGCGCTGACGCGGCGTCTCGCTCATTGGAGGCGGACGCGCGGATCGACGAACGCGTAGAGAAGATCGGCGACGAGGTTTCCAGTGAGAATCAAGACCGCGCTCACGAAATTAAAAGTCATCAGCACCGGGTAATCGCGCTCGAGCGCTGCTTCGTAAGCGAGGCGGCCCATGCCGGGATAAGCGAAAATTGTCTCGATGATCAGCGAGCCGCCGATCAATGCCGGCAGCAAATAGCCGATTCCCGTAATCAACGGACGGACGGAATTCTTGAACGCGTGTTTATACAAGACAACGTCGTCGGACAGACCCTTCGCGCGGGCCGTGCGGATGTAATCCTCGCTGAGCGATTCGATCATGCTGGCGCGCATGTAGCGCGACTGAACGGCGATGCCGCCGATCGCCAGCACGATCGCGGGAACAAAAAGATGCCATAGCCGGTCGAACACGAGCTGCCAGGTGCTCTTGAAATCCACTCCGAATGAATACGTCCCGAGCAACGGCACGCCGACGGTTTGTGCCAGAAAAATAACGACCAGATAGGAAATCCAAAATCCCGGCAGCGCGATAAACACGAACGCCAGAACGCTGGTCAGCATGTCCGGCCACCGCCCCGCAAATCGCGCCGCGAAAACACCGAGCGTGATGCCGAAAATCATGTCGATCACGAGCGAAGCTACGTTGAGCCGAAGCGTGGCCGGGAGCCGCTCCCCGATCTTTTTCAAAACCGGACGCTCGTCTTTGATGCTCGTCAGTTTTCCGGTGAGCATCCCGCTCATGATGAAGGCGTATTGCTTGTAGAGCGGCTGATCGAGGTGGAATTTTTTTCGGAAAGCCTCTTTCACCGCCGGCGTGATTTTCGGATTCAAATCGGCCCACGGAAAAGGGCTTCCCGGCGTGAGCGTGAAGATCGCAAAAGAAACGAGACTGATAACCACGAGCAGCACTCCCGTGATCAGAAAACGGCGGATGATGAAGGAAACCATTTTAAAAAAGCGGACTCGGAGCCGGTCTCATTGCGCGGTGACTTGGGGCCGATATTGCGGCCGATAAAACCACTCCTGATAGACGCCCGCGCCTGCCTTCGTCTCGCGAATCGGCTCGTCGGTCCACGCGCCTTTTTCCGGCCGCAGCACGCGGAAGGTGTCCTTCCACATGGCGGTGATCGGATTTGGCACGGCTAAAAACAAGTAGGGCTGATCGTCGTAGATTGTTTGCTGAAGCTGGCCGGCGATCCTTTTGATTGCGTCGCGATCATATTCCACGCGGATGTCATCGAGCATATGATCCACCTCGGGATTTTTGTAGGCGCAAAAATTGAGCTGCTTCGGGTTCGTCTGCGACGAGTGCCAAAGCGTGTATTGATCGTAATCCACGCCGAGTGACCAGCCCAGCACGAGCGCATCGAAGTCAGCCGTATCCACGTGTTTGTCGAGAAACACGGCCCATTCGTAAATCTCGACCTTCACCTCGATCCCGATATTGCGAAGATCCGCCTGCACCAATGTCGCAACATCCTTGCGCGTCTCGTTGCCGTTATTCGTGATGAGTGTGAAAGCGAAACGCTGCCCGTCTTTGGCGAGGATTCCATCCGGTCCGGGCTTCCAACCGGCTTCCGCGAGCATGCGCTTTGCGAGATCGGGGT
>JAXDQV010000281.1:0-4101 GCA_034667645.1 Chthoniobacter sp. | reverse complement strand
CGAGGCTTTACGCTCAGGCGGCGGCTCGGCCGTCTTGCGAAAGTCGCGCTTCGCCTTGTATTCGCGCAGACCCATTTACGTGCGGCTCAAGCCGCTTTTTTTCGCTTGGGCTGCGAGACAGCGCCGGATCGTTTCGACTTCTTTCCGCTCTGTTGCAGGCTTTGCTGCAAGACCGACACGAGATCGATGACGTTGGTCGCCTTCTTTTTCGAAGCGACCTTTTTCGGTTCCGCGTCGGGATGCTCGATCTTTTCCTCGATCACCTTCTCGAGCTTCTCGCGGTAGTCATCCTTGTATTTCTCGGGATGCCAGTCGTCGCTCATGCTTCCGACCAGCGCCGTCGCCATATCGAGTTCCTTTTTACCGACTTCGTGCCTGGTGAACTTGAACTCGCTCGCGTCCACCAGCTCCTCGGCAAAATGCATCAGCTCGAGCACCAGCCCGCGCTGGTTCGGCTTCACGCCAGCGAGATACTGGCGCGTTTTGATGACAACTTTGGCGATCCCGATTTTGCCGGTTTTCTCCAGCGCCGCCCGCAGGAGTGCATACGCCTTGTCGCCGCCTTTCTCGGCCTCCATGTAATACGGTTTGTAAAAATACATCGGGTCCACTTCCTCGAGCTCGACGAAATCGGTGATGTCCACCGTCTGCGTCGCCTCGATATCCACCCGCGCAAAATCCTCGTCCTTCAGCACGATGAACTTTCCCTTTTCATACTCGTAGCCTT
The DNA here is from genome assembly GCA_034667645.1 of Chthoniobacter sp. Lineage (GTDB taxonomy): Bacteria > Verrucomicrobiota > Verrucomicrobiia > Chthoniobacterales > Chthoniobacteraceae > JAJPJG01. The sequence goes on along the minus strand of JAXDQV010000281.1, from coordinate 3,374 downwards.
TGACGATTTGATCCCACGGCACCTCTTTTCCATCCGCCTCGGCGACACGCTTGTAGTTGATCGGGCTCATGTCGGTGGAACGCAAAAGCCGGAACTTCAGCTCCTCTTTGCGGGTCGCCGGATAGAGCGCGATGGGGATGTTGACGAGGCCGAAGGAGATCGCGCCTTTCCAGATTGCTCGCATATAAATGTTTTAACGGATGACGCGGGCGCGGCGGACTTAAAACCGCGCGTTTGACGCTGGGGTGCGATGCCTTAAACTTTTGCGACAAACAGGGTTTATGAATCGGGTGCTGCGAGATTTTTTTCGAAAATGGTTTGTCGTCCTTGCGGTCGTTGCTGGTCTCACCGCGCACGCGCCGGGACAGACTGCCGGCGATGAAATCAAGCCGCCGTTCGGCCTCTCCTGGGGGGAGTCGGCGGAGCGGATCGAAAAGCTGCTGAAGGGCGCGAAGGCGACGGTGAAGGATCGCCACGAAATCGAAGGCCGGCAGGCGTGGATCGTCGAGGGCCTGATCCAGGCGGGGCTGAAACGGACCGTCTTTTATTTTAAAAATGGAATGCTCGTGGAGGTGGAGCTGCAATACGAAGACGCGACCTGGGACACCGCGCGCTACAACGATTTCATGCTGCAGGTGCGCCGGCGCATCGAGCAGAAGTTCGGCCCAGGACAGCTCATCGCGCGCTCAAAAGCGCCGGAGGGTGATGTGATGCAGACCGTGGTCGGCTACAAATGGAATCAGAACAACACGGCGATCCAGCTTTTCTACTACGCGGCCGAAACGGCAAGCGACGCTTTTCGAACCGTGAGCGTGCATTACAAAACTCTCTGACGGCGCTGGTTAAACCACGCTGCTCGGCCGGTTCCGGTTGGCCGCGGTCGCCCGGACTGGAGTGACTTTCACGACGTTCTCCGAATCGTAATCAATCAGCTTCAGCCAGTCCTCGGTGACATCGTTCGGCGGAAAAATATCGTTCTCCGCGTATTCCGCTTCGAGCGAAAGCAGCAGGTCGCTTTCGCTGATCCCCTCCTCTGCCTGCGTCGCGATCGCCCGCTTGATTGCGACTCCTTTCGCACGCTCGACGATGCTCGAGATGATCGCGCCGCTGACCAGGTCGCCGCGGAAAAGAGTCTCCCGCTTTCCGCTCCGCAGCGTGACCTCGAGGAACCGGTTTTCTTCGCGATGCGAAAATTGCACGTCGATGATTTTTCCGACGAGCGCATCGATCGCGGCCCCGACGCCAGCGCTCTGTTGCATCAGCGCAGGGTCGTAGGGCAAGTCGGGCGCCAGATAGATTTTGTAGATTTCGCGAGCACCTTCCTTGCTTGGGCGGTTGACCTTAATTTTGCGATCGATGCGGCCGGGCCGCAGGATCGCGGGATCGATCAGGTCGGCGCGGTTCGACGCAAGGATGATGACCACGTCGCTCAGCGAATCGATGCCGTCCATCTCCGTGCAAAACATCGGCACGAGCGTGGAAAGAATGTTTGAGTAACGCGAGGAGCGGCGCGTTCCCAGAATGCTCTCCGCCTCGTCGATGAAGAGAAACGGGAGAAACCCCTCACGCCGTTTTTCCCGTGCCGTCTGGAAAATTTCACGGACCATCCGCTCGCTCTCGCCGACCCACATGTTGAGGATTTCCGGCCCCTTGATGTGCATGAAATACTCGCTCATCTCCTCGCCGGTCTGCGACTTGAGCTGCTGCGTCAGATTGTAGGCGGTTGCTTTTCCGATCAGCGTTTTTCCGCAGCCGGGAGGCCCGTAAAGCAAAAACCCTTTCGGCGTGCTGTGCTGAAATTTTGCAAAAAGCTCGGCGTGCAGCAGCGGCAGTTCGATGGCGTCCTTGATCGCGCGCAACGCTTCTTCCTGACCACCGACTTTTTCCCACGGCAGCTCAGGGACGGTATCGAGGTAGTAATCGTGCGAGTGCGGCCGTGCGAGCACTTCAACCGCGACGCGGTAATTTGCATCACAGCGCACTTCGTCGCCGGCCTTCAGTGTTTCCTTCAGCAAATTCGCGCCGCGCTGCAGGACGATGGACTGCATGCCGTGTTCGGTGCCGACGCGCAGACGATCGGCGCCGATCACTTCGTTGATTTTCGTCACCGGGCCGGTGGTGTCGTAACCAAGATCGCCCACGATCGCGAACGCTTCGTTCACCAGCACCCGTGTGCCCCGTTTCAAACGTGCGATCGGAACGCGCGGATCGACGTTGCAATAATAGTCCGAGCCGCCGACAACGATCTGCGCGGTTTCCTTGTTTTGCGCGCCGAGGAACGTGCCGATGCGATTCGCGGGAGCAGTCACTTTTTTGATGATCGCCTCCATCTTCTCAATGGCCTGCCGCGCCTCGTTCATCGTTTCTTCCTGCTCCTCCACCACGCCGCGCAACTCGGTCAAGGTGCGCCGGGCCGGATCTTCGAAGGCGAACGACGCGATCGCTTGATCCAGCAACTCGAGCGCGGAAAGCCCCTGCCCTTCGGAAAACTCATCGTCGTGCATTGTGGTAAAAAGATTATACCGCGCGCGAACGACGCCGCAAATGCACCTCTACGTGCTCAGGAATTCTCCGACCGGCGCGAGCGGTTCGATGTGGTCGCAGAAAATTTTGAAGGCCGCGAGGATTGGCACGGCGAGAATCGCGCCCGCGATTCCCCACATCCAGCCCCAGAACATCAGCGAGATCACGATGACAATTGGATTCAGGGTGAGCGAATGGCCGATCAACATTGGTGTAATGAAATTGCCCTCAAGGATCGCGATGACGATATAAGTCGCCGGAAAAACGAGCGCCCAGCCGACGTTGTCGAAGCTGAGGAGCGCCGCCAGCGCCATCGCCACGATGCCCACCGTCGCGCCGAGATACGGCACGAAATTCACCGCCGCCGCCATCGCGCCCCAGAGCACCGGATTTGGCATGCCGAGGAAAAACATCGCAAGGCCGACCGCCGTCCCGAGGCCAAGGTTGATGCACGTGACCATCAACAGGTATTTCGAGATGCACGTCTCGATTTCACGGGCGATCGAAAGCGCCCGTTTCTTGTCCTGTAAAGTCGGCAGGACTTTGACCAGCTTCATCAGGAAAACCTGGTCATACGCGAGCAGAAAATAGAGCAGAATGACCATCATCAAGGCCTGGGCCATGAAGTCCGGCGTCTGGCTCACCAGCAGCTCCGAAAGCCGGCTGCGCTTCACCTCGACGACCGTCTTTTTTTGCGCATCTGCATCGGTAGTCGCCATCTTCTCGATTTGCGCGCTGGCGGCGCTGACTTGCTGCATCGGCTTTTTCAACCGCGAGAGTTTTTCCTGCACCCGCTGGATGCTGTAGGGCGCCTTCTGCATCCAGGCGCCAGCTTGCGGCGCGAGCGCGGC
>JAXDQV010000280.1:0-5292 GCA_034667645.1 Chthoniobacter sp. | reverse complement strand
TGCGCGATGGATTCCAGAATCGCGGCGATCGCGTCTTTGGTCAAAGCCATCACGAGCAGACCCTACTGAACGCGCCTGCGACATGGCAACGCTTGGCGCAGCGGGAATTTTGCACGAAGATGCCGGTGTGACGTCTCCCCGCAAAACGCCGATCAAGTCTTTATCGCTCGAGGAAATTGAGGCGAAGCTCGTGGCGCTCGGACAAAAAAAATATCGCGCAAAACAGGTGGCGAATTGGCTTTATGAGAAGCGCGTGAAGTCTTTCGCCGAGATGAGCGATTTGCCGGCGGCGCTACGTGAGCAGCTCGCGGCGGAATTTTCATTCGAGGACTTGAAGCCGATCCGAAAGACCGGCTCCAGCGACACGACCCAGAAGTTTTTGTTTCAACTCGACGACGGCAGCATGATCGAGTCGGTGCTGATTCCCGCGTCGCCCGCGCTTTATGGAGAGACTTCGGATCGCCGGACGATCTGTGTTTCCACGCAGGTTGGCTGCGCCTACGGCTGCAAATTTTGCGCGAGCGGACTGGATGGTTTTTCCCGAAATTTGCATGCAGGCGAGATTGTCGAACAGGTGTTGCGCGTGGAGGAGCTGAGCGGCGAGCGCGTGAACAACATCGTCTTTATGGGCATGGGTGAGCCGCTGGCAAACTACGAGAATCTCACGCGCGCCATCACGATCCTGAACGCGCCTTGGGGCATGGAGATCGGCGCGCGGCACATCACCGTCTCGACCAGCGGCCTTGCGCCGCGAATCCGCGACCTCGCTGATCAACCGGTGCCGGTGCGCCTTGCCATTTCGCTGCACGGCGCGACGGACGACGTGCGCCAGCAAATCATGCCGGTGAATCGCAAATACCCACTGGCGGTGTTGCTGGATGCGTGCGGCTACTGGCAGTCGCGAAAAAAGAAGGGGCTCGGTTTTGAATACATCCTCATCAACCGGGTCAACGACACGCCGGAGCAGGCGCGGACATTGGCGCAACATGCACTGCGGTTGAACGCGAAGGTAAATTTGATCCCTTACAACAAGGTGGAGGGCCTGGAGTGGGAGCGCCCGCCGCTCGCGCGACAGGATGCATTTTTGCGGATGGTGCGAAACGCAGGCGTCGTCGCCACCATTCGGCGCGAGAAGGGCCACGATATCGACGCTGCCTGCGGCCAGCTCCGGCTCCAGACGCAGCGCGATTTCGCGGGTGACAAATCTTTTGCAGAAACAAATAACGCGAGCTAACTAGGAGTCGTATGGCCAATGACGACCAGCCGGAGCGAATCTGGGACGAATACGACTGGGAGCGGTTTTTGCAGCAGCAGGATCAGAAAACCGAGCGTTATATGGAGCTGCTCGAAAAACACATGGATGACCCGGAGCGCGACCAGATCATCGCGCGCGAGATGGGCTGGCATCATCTCCTCGATGAGGATGAAATCGAAGACATTGACTCGCGCTTTAGCGAGGAGATGAAGGCGCTCGAGGATACGTCCGAGGACGAACCGGATTTCATCAATGATCCCGAATCGTTCGAGATGCATCCGCTCTATCAGGCTTCCTTCGCGCTCACGGTGTGGATTGATCAGCTTTTCGACGAAATCGGCGACGTGCAAAACCATCCCGCCGCGGTAAAGCTCGCCACCCAAAGCGCCATCGCGAGCGCGAAACTGGCCGCCGCGCTGAGTGATGACGACGTGGACGAACTCGGGATGACCATCGCGTATTTGAAGCGTGCGCTCAAAGCCATCACCAACGCGATGGAGGCAGGCGCGCAGCTGAAAAAGGAAATCCGGCTCAAGCCGGAGCGCTACGCGACTCTCCAGCATCGGCTTTTCCAAATCCGCGATCGGATCATCGCGCTCATGGGCGAATTCCGCTCGGAATGGCGGCGGCGCTACGGCGCGTAACAACTTTCTCGAATGAAGCGCCGGCGGCTTCGTCAAAGCCAATGTCATTAAATGCCGAGTCAGTCGCCGCACCCGTTGAAGATTCGGAGCTGGTAGCCCAATGCCAGCACGGTGACACGCTGGCCTTTAATGAACTGGTCACCCGATATAGAAACAAAGTTTACGCGATGATTTACAACATGGTGCGCAACGAGCAGGACGCCTGGGATCTCGCCCAGGATGGGTTCCTGAAGGCGTGGAAATCGATCGGCAAATTCCGCGGTCAGTCCTCTTTTTACACCTGGCTCTACCGCATCATGATGAACGTCACGATCGACTGGGTGCGGAAAAAACGAATTCAAGGAGAGGGAGAATTCGATGAGACGCTCGGGCTCAAAGGCATCGATCCCGGCGCAGTCGCCGTCGCAAAAACAGAGCTGCTCCCGCACAGAAAGATGGAGGCCGCCGAGATTCGCGCCCGCATCGATCAGGCGATCGAGAAGCTCACACCGGAACATCGCGCCGTCATCCTGATGCGCGAGATGGACGGCCTCGAATATCAGGAGATTGCCGATGCGATGGGCTGCTCGATCGGCACCGTCATGTCCCGCCTTTTTTATGCCCGCAAAAAAATGCAGGGCCTGCTCAGCGACGTTTATGAAAACATTTGAAGAGAATTTCACCGCCTGGGTGGATGGAACCCTGAATTCACAGGAGCGCGCAAAATTTGAGGCCTCGCTCGTTTCACTCCAGGAGGCAGAAGCAGAGAAAACGGCCGCGCAACGGCTTGGTTCCTTGATCCGTGAACACGTTCCCGCACCCGAAATGTCGAACGCCGACTTTTTCAACCATCAGATCCTGCGCCAGATTGAGGAACGGCACAGCGCGCCCGAGCAGGCGAAAGCCGGGGGGATTTTCTGGACTCTGCCCCGCATGGCGTGGGCGGGCGCATTTTGCCTCGCGATGGCTGGTGCCATCTACGGCGTAGCTGTTCCAAAAACAGTTCGGCAGGCAGCGGCAGGACAGGAATATGTGGCGAAAATTCTCAACGCCGAAACGGATGACCCGGCGATTTCTGCGACGGCTTATCACGACGACGATGAAAATGTGACTGTGCTCTGGCTAGGAGGTCTGGACTACATTCCCGAAGATCGGCTACTGAGATAACGATGCGGCCCTTTTTTCTCGCCGCACTCATCCTGCTTCCCTGCTCGATCTGGGCCACGGACCCGGCGGTCTGGAGCGCTGTGATCCTCGCGACCAATGAAGAGAAGCCAAAGGAGATGCCCGCCGAGTTGCGGATGTTTAAACAAAAGCTGCAAAATGTCTTTGGCTACAACCAGTTTGAATTGATCGGCCAGCACACGGAACCGATGGATGATCCCAGCGAGCGGTGGCTCATCCCGAGCAAGAACTTCTCTGTGCGTGTCGGCTCCAAATCGGAGCAAAAAAATGGCTACGCGATGAATCTGGAGCTTTTCGAAGATCAACGGATGCTGGCCCGTTTTGATGCGCATCTCGGTGCCCAGAGCCCTCTTTTTATCCGCGGACCGATGTATGCGGGCGGTCAGGTGATCATCCTGATGATGGTGAAGTGACGGGGCGCCCGGCTTGGCGGCGACCAACAGGAGATGCCAGGGACAGGACTTGAACCTGCACGTCTTTCGACACCAGATCCTAAGTCTGGCGCGTCTGCCAATTTCGCCACCCTGGCTACTCTGTTGGAGAAGATTTTCCTTCCAATTGTGCTAGAATTTGTGCTAGAGCAGTGCTGTGATACGGTGTGAAACGCAAAGCAACACGGCCCAAGTTGGTCAAACACAACATCACGCGCATTTTATCGGCGTGCGCGATTCGCGCAACCGCCGAGTTCCCGGGATCTATTCGCGGAACGGCCGCTTCTATGGACAGCTTTGGGCCGAGCGCGAGGATGGGAAAAAGACCGCGCGAAAATTCCCACTGCTGACCCCGGACGGGATCCCGGTGGAAACGCTCGTGGAAGCAAAGGAGGCGATGGATGTCCTCCGCCATGACCGCCGGGGACGCACCTTGCCCGCCAGCGGACCGAAACCTTCGCTGGCTGCTTATATCGAGACGTATTTCGGCAAAGCGGAAATCGCGCAGAAAAAAGCCGGCACGCTCGAAAACGAGCGACAGGCTCTCTCTCGTTGGAAGCGGCACCTGGGTGATGTCCGCATCGACCGCATCACGACGCCGATGATTGCGAGTTTTAAAGATAAGCGACTGCGCGGTGGGGTGTCGCCGCGCACGGTGAATCTCGACCAAATCGCTCTGCGCAACGTGCTCAAGCGCGCGATTGAGGACGGTCATATGCGAATATTGCCGGCATTGAAAAAGCTCAAAGAGCCCGAGTCCCCCAAGCGCGGGCTGCTCACTCCGGCAGAATTCGAGCGACTGCTGGCTGCGGTGCCGGTGGCGTGCGCCAAGAACGCGGTGCAATTCGCTGACTACCTGCGGTTTCTCGCTTACACTGGCGCTCGAGAACAGGAGGCGCTCAAAGTGCGATGGGAGGACGTGGACTTTGCGGAGGAACGCGTTCTGATCGGTGCCGGCGGAGTGGCGAAGAATCGCGAGACGCGGGAAGTCGAATTCAACGATCGGCTCGGGGCACTGCTCCGTGATATGGCGACACGCCGTGCCCCGGATTGCTCATGGCTCTTCCCCTCCCCGCTGCGAGGAGCACGCGACGAGCACGCCCGCACATTGCGCGAAAGTTTGCGACTGGCGCGCACTGCGGCGAAACTAGAGTGGGTCGGCTTTCACGATCTGCGCCATTGGTTCGCCAGTTTTTGCGTTATGGCGGGCTTGGATTTCATGACCATCGCCGCCTGGATGGGACATAAAGATGGAGGGATTCTTGTCGGGAAGGTTTACGGGCATTTGCTGCAGGATCATCGCCGCCGAGCCGCGCGGAAGGTAAGCTTTGGTTTTGAAGTCGCGGCGACATGAAGGCGAAGGCGCTAAGTGAAAAAAGGTTCAAACCGCGACCGCCAATTGAACTGCTTCCTGTTAACCCGAAGGGATGGTCGCCTGCACTCGTGACAGAACGCCCCCCGCGTCGCTTCTTTGTTTCGGACTTCCTTAATCGATGGCTCGAGCACCGTTATCTCGAAACGCTGGAGATCGCTTCCGTAGTCGGTTCTGGCGATCCATTCAAACCCTTGTTGAAGATATTTCGCGAGTCCGATGGAGGCTCGCTTATGAGCATTACCGATCGGGAATACCGGGGCGCTTCTGAAGACCGCTTCTGGTCTAAGGCAGGCTTTTTTTCGAGCTGCAACCGACCACTTCGTGAACTTGACGAGTGGCTGAATTGCAATCCCGCTTTTCGTTTACTCTGCCAAGTTCTGGAGAACCGCGCCTTCGACCGAGCTCCGCAGATGGAATGTGTGG
>JAXDQV010000279.1:0-6710 GCA_034667645.1 Chthoniobacter sp. | reverse complement strand
TCTGGATATTTCTCACGCACTTTTCCGATGAGGTATTCCCAGAACGCGACCGGCTTGGTGTGCGGATTGTCCACGCGGAAGGTGCGGACCTTTTTCTCCGCCCAAAAGAGGACGACGCTCGTAAGCTCGTCCCACAGCTCACGCCACGTGGCGCAAAAGAAATTCAGCGGATAGACATCCTCGTATTTTTTCGGCGGATTCTCCGCGTATTTGATCGTTCCGTCGGGGCGCTTGAAAAACCACTCAGGATGATCGCGGACGTAAGGATGATCGGGGGAACAGTTGATGGCAAAATCGAGCGCCAGTTCCATGTTCCGCTTCGCCAACTCCTTGATGAGCCAGTCCAAATCCTTGAAAGTGCCGAGCGCCGGCTCGATGTCCTTGTGCCCGCCCCCGTTTACTCCGACGCGGTAATTGCCGATGGCGTAAGGCACTCCCGGCTCCCCCGGCTCGCAGGTCGTCGCGTTGTTGCGGCCTTTGCGATTGGACTCGCCGATCGGGTGGATGGGCGGAAAATAAATCACGTCAAAGCCCATCGCCTTCGCATCGTCAATGCGCGGAAGACAGTCACGAAAAGTGGATCCCTTGTCGCCGCGCCCGTCCGCGGAGCGGGGAAAAAACTCATACCACGCGGCAAATTTTGCCTGTTCCCGATCAACGTCCACGCGTGCATACGGCTCGTATTCCGTCGCCTGCGACCGGTCGGGCCAGGCAGTCATCAGCGCCTCCAGTTCGCTCCAATGGGCAATTTGATCCGCCTGTGCCGGCTCACTCTTTTCGATTCGTTCGGCAAGTTCGCGCAGCCTTTCAGCGTCGGGTGTCCCGACCGCGCGCTCCGCGGCGCTTTCGATGATGTGCGCGCCTTCGATCGTCTCGCTCTTCAGATCGGCGAGTCCGCCCTGAAACTTTTTCCGAAACTCATGCTGCCATGAAGCAAACGCATCGATCCATGCCTCGATCGTGTATTCGTGCGGTGCGTTTTCAAAAAGCGAACAGGTCGCGCGATGACGGTCCTGCTGCTTTGCCACGGGCAGCATCGGCGTTTCATCCCACTTCGCCGTGCCGATTGCGCGCCATTTCAAGACCGCAGAAACCACGTCGTGACCGGCCATGAAGATGTCTGCTTCCACGGTGAGGTCCTCGCCCGCGGCGCGCTTGATTGGATAGCGTCCGCCGTCGAGCAGCGGCATGAGATTTTCGATGACAACAGTCGTAAACCTCGGGGTCATAGTGCCGCGATGTTGAGGAATGCATTTTGCGCGGGCAAGCCTCGTGTTCGCCCGCGGCGATGTGTTTGAGCTTTGCCAAACCGGAGCGCGCGCTTAAACACGAGCCATGGGTTTTTTCGATGAAGCAACCGCCTATACGGACAAGAAGCTGAACCGCGTGAACGAGCGTTACCGCCGGATCATCGAGGCGAACATCGAGCACATTCGCGGGAAGCGAATCCTCGATCTGGCGAGTCACGATGGACGCTGGGCGTGGGCGGCGCTCAAAAGCGGCGCGGCGTCTGTGCTCGGAATCGAGGGGCGACAGGAGCTGATCGATTCACCGAACTTTTCCTTCAAAGAATTCGCGCCTGGGCAGTCGCGCTTCGTCTGCGGCGATATTTTCGAAGTGCTCGACACGATGATCAAAAGCGAGCCGGGCTTGCGCTTCGACACCGTCCTTTGTCTCGGAATCTTCTACCACATCAACGATCACTCGCGCCTGCTCGACTTGATGACGCGCGTGCAGCCGGCCGCGATCATCCTCGACTCCGCGTTGATCGATTCCGAAAAGCCATTCATCAAGCTTTTCCCAGAGGACACCGCGCCGGCGCTGAACGCGATTCCATCGCGCGAAGGCCAGCGACAGACCGTCGTCGGAGTGGTCAGCGTCGGCGGATTGAAGGCGCTGGCCGCCAGCTTTGGCTACGGCGTTCGCTTCGTCGAATGGAACGCGGCGGAGTGCGAAAGCACACTGAACATCGAGGATTACTTCACGCGGGGAGAAGCGAAAAAGGGCAGATTCACCGCAGTCCTTTCTCCGCTCTGACGGCGCACGTCGGCAACGCTACGCCATCGCAGCGTTGAGCTGATTGAACTCGCGCAAGCTTTGCACCGCGGCGCGAATTTCGTGACGCAATTCCGCCAGCATTTCGCGCGTGATTTCGTAGTCACTGGCGACGTGCTGAGCCCACTCGGAAGCGGTGGCTGCCAGGCGCGCGTAGGCGCTCGCAATCACCCCGTGGAGCTCGTGTGATTCGCCCACCGTCGCGAGCTTCGCTTCGAGCTGCCGCTGAGTTTCACCGAGCTGGGCGAGCAGGATTTTTTCTGAAGGCACGCGGCGCAATCCCGTCACCAGACGGCATTTCGCCAGTGCCCAGATGGCCCATTTGGTGCAGTCATACTGCCATGGCTTCACGCCGTTCCGGTAGTCATGCTGAAACTCGTGGTGATAATTGTGATAGCCCTCACCGAAGGTGAAGATTGCCATCAGCCAGCTATCGCGAGCGCTGCAGCGGCTGGAGTAGGGCCGACGCCCGATCGTGTGGCAGGCGGAGTTGATGAAAAATGTGCAATGCTGCACACAGACCACGCGTGCGACGCCGGCGAGGAGAAACGCGCCGAGCGCTGCTTGTGCGCCTCCCCACGCCCATCCGAGCGCGGCGGGCATGACGAAGCTAACGACAAATCCGAGCCAATAAACGTGGCGATCCTGCCAGCGCACGAGGGCGTCGCGGTCGAGGTCGGGGATGTTGTCGAATGGCGGCTCCGGCTTCAGTTTGAAGAGCAGCCAGCCGATGTGAGCGTGGAAGAAACCTTTTGAGATATCGTAGGGATCCTCGTCATGATCCACATGCTTGTGATGGCGGCGATGCTCGGAACACCACATCCGGGCCGAGTTTTCGAACGCTGCCGCGCCGAAGATGAGGGTGAACAATTTCACCGACCAATGCGCCTTGAAAGCGAAGTGAGAAAAGAGGCGGTGATAGCCGAGGGTGATGCTCATCCCCGTCGCGAACACCATGAAAAAGAAGAACGAAATCTGAAACCCATCCAGTCCGAACCGCCAGATGTAGAGCGGCACTGCTGTCATGGTGAGCAGGAAGGTGCCGATCAAAAACGAGCTGGTTTTCCAATTGATTCGGTTGGTGGGGATGCGGAATATCATAGGTTTAAGGAGCGGTGAAACTGACGCGATCAAAGCCAAAGACGATGGTCGAGGCGGGGAAGATGCCCTATTTCGCCTGTTTAGCAACCGAAAACAGTTGTTGCACGTCATTTTACTGCGTTACGATGCCGGATGTCATTTCATGATTTAGGCCTCTCGGAGGAGGTGATTCTGGGAGTGGAGGCGATGGGCTACACTGAGCCGACGCCGATCCAGCTCCGTGCCATCCCTGTCGTGCTCGAGGGAAAAGATTTACTCGGTTCCGCCCAGACCGGCACGGGAAAGACCGCCGCATTTGCGCTGCCAATCCTGACTTTGCTTAAAAAACACGGCGCGCTCCGGTGTCTCGTGCTCGAACCGACGCGCGAGCTTGCGGCGCAGGTCGAAACGGCTTTTCGCGACTACGCGCGGTTTGCCGATCTCAAGGTCGGCGTCGTCTATGGCGGAGTCGGCTTTGGCAGTCAACGTGAGGCCTTGAGCAGCGGCGTGGATGTGATCGTCGCAACGCCCGGGCGCTTGATTGATCACATCGAGGAAGGCGCGGCGCGGTTGGAGACGGTGCAAATCCTCGTTCTCGACGAAGTGGATCGCATGCTCGACATGGGATTTTTGCCGCAGGTGCGAAAGATCGTCGATCGCGTCCCGAAAAGCCGGCAGACACTTTTCTTTTCCGCCACCCTGCCACCGGAGATCGACCGGCTCACAAAATGGATTCTCAAGCCCGATCCGGAAGTAATCGAAATCGGCGCGCGACGCTCACCGGCCGAAACCGTGACGCATGCGCTTTATCCAGTGGCGCGCGACCAGAAGTTCGAGCTGCTCGCGATGCTGCTGGAAAAGACGAAATACGACAGCGTGCTTATTTTCTCCCGCACCAAGATCGGTGCAGACAAGATCGCGGCGAAGCTCAAAGAGGCAAAGCACGCCGTCGCGGTGCTGCATTCCAACCGCACGCAGCGGGAGCGCATCGAGGCGCTGGAAGGTTTCAAGAGCGGCAAATACGAAGTGATGGTCGCGACCGACATCGCCGCGCGCGGCATTGATGTGCAGGGCGTCAGTCACGTCATCAATTACGACGTGCCGCAGCATCCGGAGGATTACGTGCATCGCATCGGCCGCACCGGCCGCGCGCAAGCCGTCGGCGACGCCTTTACGCTTTTTGCGGGGGAGGATGTGGATCACGTCCGGGCGATCGAGCATTTCATCGGACAAAAAATCCCGCGCATGAAACTGGAAGGCTTTGAATATCTCTACACCGTCCTGTTCGAAGAGGGGAAACCAGCACCGCGACGCGCGGGCGGACGCCGTCGTCGGTAGGCCGCGCTTCGTTCCCGCGGCCTGCGTCGTCAGTCGCTGTGACAACTTCCAGTTTTCCGCCCGGCCCGAAGACTGCGGCATCGGCAAATCTCTATGCGCTGAGGCGCGATCCGCTCGGCTTTTTTGACCGCCTGTCGCGCGAGTTTGGGGATTTCGTTCGCTTCAACACGGGTGCGCACGATTTTTTCCTGATCAATCATCCGGATCTGATCAAGGATCTGCTCGTCACCAACGACCGCTGCTTTGCGAAATGGTTCGCGATCGATCGGACGAAGGAGCTGCTCGGCCAAGGGCTCTTTGTCAGCGAAGGCGCCTATCATCAGCGGCAGCGGAAACTCTCGCAGCCGGCCTTTCATCGCGAGCGGATCGCGGATTACGCCGCCACCATGTCCCGCTGCGCCTGTGAAATGCGTGATCGGTGGCGCGATGGCGAAACGCTTGATGTCGCGGTCGAGATGAACCGGCTCACGATGATCATCGTTGCCAAAACGCTCTTCGGCGCGGAAGTCGATGCGGAGGCGGGCGACATCGGCGCGGCGCTCTCTCGGATTCTGGAGTTGTTTGAGCGCAGCACGCTGCCGGCGGATGAGGCGGTGGAATTCGACGAGGCACGCGCCGTTTTGAACGGAACGATTTTGCGGATCATCGAGCAGCAGCGCGCGAGTGGCGAAGACCGCGGCGACCTGCTCTCGATGCTGCTTCTCGCGCGGGATGACGAGGACGCGAGCGGCATGTCCGACGAACAAATCCGTGACGAGGCGCTCACGATATTCCTCGCCGGTCATGAAACGACGGCGAACGCACTGACCTGGACCTGGTATCTGCTTTCACAAAACCGGGACGCTGAGACGGAGATGCACGGCGAACTGGTGCATGTGCTCGGTGCGCGCACGCCGGAGATGCATGATATTCCCCGGCTGGAACTCACGCGGCGCGTTTTTAGCGAGGCGCTCCGGCTTTATCCGCCCGTGTGGGCAATGGGTCGCCGCGCCTTGTGTGATGTCTCCCTCGGCGACTTTCAGGTGCCAAAGGATTCCGTGGTGATCGCGTCGCCTTATCTCACGCAACGCGATGCGCGCTGGTTTCCAGAGCCATTAAAATTTGATCCGGAGCGATGGGAGCAGGACGCCACGAGTGTGCGCCCGAGATTCTCTTATTTCCCGTTTTCCGCCGGCTCGCGCGGATGTCTCGGCGAAAACTTTGCGTGGATGGAAAGTTTGCTCATCCTCGCGACGCTCGCTGCCCGCTGGCGTTTGGAACTGGTGCCTGGCCATCGCGTGGAGCTTCAGCCGCAGCTCACTTTGCGCGCGAAATACGGGATGCGCATGACTCCGCGCACGCGGCACATTTGAATTGCCGCTCGCGCGCGTTTGCGGATTTAGTGGCCGCGCATGACCGACGAGGAAACCGAGCGCATCCGCAAAGATTTCCGCCGCTGCGGAGACGAAGCAGTCGAGGCGATCCTGCGGTTTCGGCAGACGCGCGATCTCTCCACCGTCCCGGTCATCGTGCGCGGCATCATCCGCCGTTATTTGCCGGCGCATCAGCTCGAGGCGTTCGCAACCGCGACTGAAACCACGCAGCTCGCCGATTTGCAGGTCGAGTCGCTGACGATGCTCGAGATCATCCTCGATGTGCAGGACGCGCTGGAGGTGACGGTCGAGGATTCCGAGATGCGTGAATTCAAAACGCTCGGCGACGTGCAGCAGTTTCTGGAAAGAAAAGTCGCCGCCGCAGCGTGATGAGACGCGCGGTCGTCACCGGGCTCGGGTTCATCACGAGCATCGGCAACAGCCGCGACGAAGTGGCCAGGAGCGTGCGCGAAATGCGCACCGGCATTGAAATTTTTCCGGAACTGCAGCGGCCCGGCGTGTCGGTAAAACTCGCCGGCACGGTAAAAGGTTTCACCTTTCCTGAATTGCGCAGCGACGAGTGGACTTTCCCGGCCGGCTACGAAATTCCGCGCGAGCAAATCCGCTCGATGGCGCCGCACGGCGTATATGCGTTTTGCGCGATGCAGCAGGCCATCGCCGACGCGCGGCTTCCGCGCGAGCTCGTGTCGCATCCGCGCACAGGCGCGATGTGCGCTTCCGGCGGCTCGACCTGGCTGCTTTACGAATATCTCGACCTGATGATCAAGCGGGGCGTGCAACGGTGTCATCCGATGGCGATGCCCGCGAGCATCGCGGGGACGTTAAACATGAATTTAACAGCCTGTTTTGCCATCAAAGGCGCGA
>JAXDQV010000278.1:0-4171 GCA_034667645.1 Chthoniobacter sp. | reverse complement strand
GTCACGCACGAGCTTTGGCCACGCCTCCCCGAAAATCTTGCTCTCTCCTTTGCTGCCGAGCGCTTTTTTATACTGCAACTGCTGCCACGGATAGTGCCGCCAGTCCTCGTGCAGCCGCTCCACCACAGGCCGCAGCGTCTGCCGATATTCCGGCCACGAATTGCCTTCGGTTTTGATCAATGGCAGCGCCGAGCTGAGAAAAAGCCAGCCGCCTTGCTGCGAGCTGCCGGTTGCGAGCATCAACGCCACGGTCGCGGCCAGAACCGCAAAATTCTTCCAGCCCCACCGCAGCGGATTTCCCGTGATCAACGCGGCGGCGAGCACGAGGCCGAGCCAGAGCGGCCGCCCGTGCGGCTTGAGCGCGACGATCAACATCGCGGCCAGAAAAAACTGAAAGAGCCTCCAGCCGCGCAGATCGCGGGTGGGAAAACCGAGCGCGGCAGCAAAGGCAAAAGCTGTCAGGACCATCGAATCTGCAATCAGTTCATGCTCATACCAAAGCATCTGCGGGAGGATTGCGCAGAGGCAGGTGACGACCGGCACCCAGATATTGCGGAACCGCGTGACGTGGCCGGTAATCCAGCCGGCGGAGATGATTGTCACCAGCCCGAGAGCGTGCTGGAGCAAGGCGATGAATTGCGCCGTGTTGCCGGGAAACAGTGGCGCGAGACAGAGGATGAGCGGGTAGAGACCGCGGCGTTTTTCACCAAAAACAAAGTGATGCTTTGTCCAAAGCTGCACGGCGGAGTCGAAGTAGGAATTGCTGTCGGCGCCGTAGAAAGCCTCCGGAATCGAGGCAATAAAAAGCGCGCGCACGACCACGGCGAGCAGGAGCGCCGGTGCGCAAAGAATAAGGCAGCGGCGGAAAGTGAAACCGTTGGAAAGCTGGGGATCCATCAGCGGCGCAGAGCGCGGACGTTGTGAGCAGGAGCGCGCATTGACAAGCAATTTGACCGTCGCAGCTCGTTACTTCGGGCCAACGTCCGCGGCAAGCCAGAGGCTTTTCCCCGCCCCAAATTTCACGGACCGATAATCGTGCCGTTGCGCATATTCCAGCAACGGCTTTTCAAGGTCGGGATCGCTGTTCAGCAGAAATATCGCGCGTGCTGGATCGGCGGCCAGTCTCCGCTCGAGATCGCCGGGCGCGATGATGTGAAGCCGCAAGCGTTTTTCCGGCGAAGTCAGTTGCGAGCTGCGCCATGCGAAGGCGCCGGTCGCGAATTCCGGATACACCTCCAAACCGCCTTCAAGGACGGGGACCGGCGAGATCGTCAGCACCTTTCCCTCACCGCAAAGCTCGCGCAACCGCTTCCCTTCGCGATGAACCACCATCGGCTGCCATGGCCGCGAATTGCGAACAAGAGCGACAACCGAATCGCGATATTCCGCGGCGCCGAGCACGATGGCAGCGAGCGCAGAAGCGAAAACCAAACCGGCCCCCATTCGACTCAAGCGCACATTTTCGTTAAAACAGCTCAGTCCGTAAGCGCTTCCGAGGATTAGAAATGGCATCAGCGCATAATAATACTGGCGATGAAACCGTGTCGGCGCGATGCAGCCCCAAAGAACAAACGGGAGGACAATCGCAAAGAAAAGGATCTCAAATTTCCGCCCTCGCGAACTCCACAGCCCGGCGACGATGCCGGGCACGCCGACGAGCAGGAATGCCAGGACGACCGGCATGTTGTTGAGCGCGAAGTTTTTGAAGAAGTAACGGAACTTGAGCGCGGCATCCATGGAGGTGCGGGCATTGCGCACCTCGACCGTGTAGCCGGACGCGTTGTAAGCGATCTGCGATTCGTCTGCGGGAAATGTGAGGTTGCGCCAGAGCCTCGAGAATTTCGGATAAACGAAATTTCCAAAAAGAAATTGCTCCGTATCGGCGAAGGCAAAATAAAGCGTGGGCAGCAAACCGGCGAACGCGCCGCCCGCGACGCACGCCGTCAGGCCAAAACGCTCGCGGATCGGACGTGCCGTCATCAGGAGCGGCCCGATGAAAAACGGCGCCAGCAGCGGCGCGAAGCTCAGCCGCGCCCCCGCGGCGAAACCGACGCAGAGGCCGCTGGCGAGCAACAACGCCGGTGCAGAGCCCTCGCCTCGCGCGACTTTGAGCTGACAAAAAAAACCGAGCAGCGTGAGCAGCAGGGGCAAATCGTGATTCCAGGTGAGGCCGATCGTTTTGCTAAAAACCGGCGAACAGATCATCAGCAGCACGAGGGCGCCGCTCAGCCCGAGCGCCAGGCCGCGTCCGAGGTGCGCCAGCTTTTTATCCGCTTCCCAAAAGACGAGCCCGACCGTCGCCGTCGCGCAAAGCGTGCAAAAAATGCGCGCGGCAAGAAACGGGGCGCTGAAGCATTGGGCGAGCAGCGCGTAGACGAACGTGAGGTTCGGGACGTGAAAACTGGGGTAGTCGCGATACGGCAGCAGGCCGGGCCGCGCGAGCAAAACAGCGGGCGCGATGAATTGGTTTTCATCGTGATTCAGCCCGAGGAACATCGCTTTGCTGAAGCACAAAACGAGAACGAGCGCGACGACCGCGACGAGCACTGCCAGACGCATCCGCGGACTGCAAATGACGGCTCGCGCGCTGTCACGTCAAAAGATTGACAGCCCCGAGGGAATGCCAGTTAGCTGCCGCGCATGTCGCTTTCGGCCTCCCGCGTCCGCTCGTTTCTGGCAGCGCCACCGCGCGGAGCCGAGGTGATTGTGTGGCTGCTGGTCGTCGCCGCGGTCGTCGGCATTCGCGTTTATCTCGTGCATCTGCTCCCGACGATTCTCTGGTCGCGTGACAGCGGCTCCTACATGGGCGCGTCACTGCGCTGGATGCATGGCGCGGTCTGGGAAAGCGACCCGAGGCGCGGGCCGATTTATTCCCTGCTCATCGCCGGCTGTCTCGCAGCCTGGAAAAGTTTCGACGCGCTGATGGTCGTGCAGCATGTGCTCGGCGGAATCGCGGTGCTGACGGGCATCGTTTTACTGCGACTCATGCACACGCGGCGGGCGATTTTTGTCATCGGACTTTGCGGCTATGCCTACGCGGTTTATGCGCTGCCGCTTTTGATGGAGCATCTGCTGCGCAACGAAACACTGCTGTTCCTTTTCTCGTCGCTGATCTTTGCATCGTGGTATCTCGCCGTGGCGCGCGAAGAGCCGCACTGGCTTTGGATCGCCGGCATTTCCGCCGGCTTGATGCAGCTCACCAAAGCCGTCTTCGCGCCGCTTCCGCTCGTGCTGATCGCCTTGCACCTGTGGTTTTACCGAAAGCAGCCGAAACTCGCGGCGAAACAGGTGATCATCTTCGTCCTCGCGTTTGTTTTGCCGCTGGTCGGCGCGAAAATTCATCACCAGCTCACCGGACATCGGCGACCGCCGGAGCCGCAATCCGGCATCCTCCTCTACGGTCGCACCGCGCAATTCACGGTGCTCGACAGCGGGATCGAGCCGGAGGTGAAAACGCTTATCCGGCAGGAGGTGGAGGATTATAAAAAACTGCCGAAGCTCGATAACAACATGGTGCTCAAACGCACGATCGTTCCGAAGCTGACGGTCTATTATCGCAGCATCCACAAGACACCCACAGACCTGAATCGCCTCTGCCGGCAGCTCGCCGTCGAGGGCATCAAAGCCAACAAACTCGCCTACGTGAAACAAGTGCTGCAGGACCTGAAAACGCTCCATTTCAAAAGCGGATTCCACGCCGACATGCCGAACGCCAATGACGTTCTTTCGAGCGAGCTGACGCTCCAGAGTTACACCCGCCCCGATCCGCTCATGCACAAGGAAGAGTCGCTCGCGATCATGCAGTCGCGGCATGACAAACCGCACTTCGCCACCTACCGGCATCGCACCAAGGAGGCTTGGCTCTTCAGCCTTAAGCCCGTCTTCCTCACGTCGCTTTTGCTGCCGGTTTTTATTTATTTCACCCGCGATAAACGCCGCCTCTGGTGGCTCGGCGCGGCGGCGATGTGGTATTTCACCCTGATTCTGCTTTCGACCGTCGGACGTCCGCTCGATCGTTACCTTCTGCCCGGCGTGCCGATCATGTTTTGCACGCTCTGCAGCGCCGTCATTTTCGTCTCGCAATGGCTTTTCGACAGGATCGCTGAGCGCGCCGCGAAAACAGCAGTGCATTCACCTCAATACGTTTAAAACAGCGCCATGGATGTCTCCG
>JAXDQV010000277.1:0-8045 GCA_034667645.1 Chthoniobacter sp. | reverse complement strand
TCGCGCCTGGGTCGTGCTGCTTGCAAAACGGGTCAGCGAGGAGTCCTGTCATGATGACTCTATTATCACAAACGGCATGAGAATGATCGAATCTGCATTTCGTGTGATATCTGCTTACCTTACGAAGCAATGCGTATAGGAGGATCGCAACGTAATTCTACCGCGGAAGAAGTTGAATCGTGCATAAATCTCTGCCTAGGGCAAAATCAGTAAAAATGCGCACTTCTTTTGTGAGGATGCGTTGACGAAGTTCTGTGGAAAGAGCAGATTTTTTTACAACTATGAATATTAGAACGCTCCCTTTGTCGTTACTTCTTCGCCTGCTTGGACGTTTCCATTCACAAGTTCCGGCCTTGCACCCACGCCCGGCCCCGGCACGCTGATCGAGGGAGCACTCGCACAGCAGGTCGTGGGCGTCGGCGGTTATCTGATGCTGTCGCACTCGATCTATGTGGATGTGGCGGGGTATCACACGCTGGACACCAGCTTTCAAAAAGCCATGGGCATCGGCGTCCAGGATGAGACGCAGATCCCCGGCATCGCGCCTTACTGGCGGGTAGCTTACACGAAGGCGGTCGGCAACCAGACGTTTGAAGTCGGTCTTTCCGGCCTTCACGCCGACACGTATCCAAACCGCGACAACAGCGCTGGCGAAGATCACATCGACGACCTCGGAGCAGACGCCCAATACCAAACATCTTTTGGAAAAAGCGACGTTACAGCGTTGTTCACCGTTTACCGCGAGGGCCAGCACTGGCGGGCCAGCCACCAGCTCGGGAATACGACGAATCGCTTCGACCACCTTTGGTCCACTAAGGTCGCAGTCGATTACCTTTACGGCAAAACCTACGGCGCGGCTGCCGGGTATTTCGTGCTCGATGGCAGCCACGATCCTCTGCTTTATCCCGACACGCCGAACGGCTCACCTCTGAGCGACGGCGTGGTGTTCCAGATCAACTATCTGCCGTTCAATAAAGCGGGTGGGCCATCCTTCTGGCCGAGAAGCAATGTGAAGCTCTCGGTCCAGTATGATCGGTCTGCCGGTTTGGGCGATTTTCATTTTCGCCATCGGCCCGGCGACGATGCGACTGATGCGCGCGATCTCAACCTTAAACGGCGAAATGGTAGTCGCCTCCCAGAAGACCGGCAGAAATCTCCGCGACATTCATCACGGATACGTCATAATCGGAAAGTCGGCCCAAACCGCCAAGAACATGCACAGCGGCGATCGGGCGCCGAACTATTAATTCAATCTTTCGGCTTCGAAAATTGCCAAGGGCATGCACACCAATCTCGATACTTTTCGCGGTTACATCGAAGGGCAAACGCGTCTCGCCGCAGAGCAGCCGAGACGCGAGCTTTCGGGCTTGCAGAAAAGGGTCGGTTTAGTCACTGCTCGACGCATTATTCCACAACGTCTTGCTTTCGAGCAGGCGACGCACGGTTAATGGCGTGACCCCTTGGTGATTCGACATTTGATTTTTCGGCACGCCGAGATTCATATGGGGCCTTATGTCCAACTGCATGCGTCTCGCGATTGCCATCGCCTTCTGCAGCACTTGGTCACTTCGATCCTATGCCGCCGAGACGCTGCCGGCTGCTCCGAGAATCCCGAATCGCAGTTTCAACATCACTCGGTTTGGAGCCGTCAGTGATGGCAAAACCTTAAACACCTTGGCGATTCAGAAAGCCATCGACCAAGCGAGCACCTTGGGAGGTGGCACGGTCGTCGTCGAAACGGGCGTGTTTGTCAGCGGGCCGATTGAACTAAAGAGCAACATTGATCTTCACCTTGCAAAAGGCGCGACCTTGGCGATGAGTTCAGTCTTCGATGATTTCCCCATCACTGGTAAGGATCACCAAAACTTCATTACGGCCACGAACCAGCATGACGTTCAGATCAGTGGCGAGGGAACTATTGACGGACGGGGTGAACCCTGGTGGATCGAGTTCCGCAAAGTAAAGGGCACCGCCAATACCGGCGCACGCAGGCCGCAGATGATTCGGTTCTTAAAATGCGAGCGGGTAAAGCTGACGGGATTCACGACCAAAAATCCCCCCAACACCCACTGTTCGATGGCAGAATGCACCGACGTTACCATCGAGGGGCTCACCATGGCTGCGCCCGGCGACTCGCCGAACACGGACGCACTCAATTTGCGTGTGAGAAATGCCGTCATCAGAAAATGCAGCATCGCCACGGGCGACGACAATATTGTGTTCCTGGCGAGCGCGCCCGCGAGCGGTGGAGGCCCAGGGGTGGAAAACATTACGGTTTCCGATTGTAAGTTGGGAGTCGGGCATGGCCTCTCCATCGGCAGCTATACTTCGGGCGGAATCCGCAATATTTCTGTGGAAAATGTTTCCTTTGACGGCACCACCTCCGGCATCCGGATGAAGTCTGGCCGTGATCGCGGAGGGTTGGTCGAGACTATTACCTACAAGAATATCACGATGAAGAACGTGAAGTTTCCGATTTATCTCACCAGTTATTATCCGAAGGAGCCGAAAAGTCCCGGAGAAGACAAAGGTGAAAGCGCCGGCGCGATGACGCCGAAATGGCATGGGATAACCATTGAGGATATGACGGCCACGGACTCTTCAAACTCAATCATTATCTGGGGTCTTCCCGAAGAGCCCATGTCAAATATCGCACTTAAACATGTGAACATCACAGCAACCAAAGGAGCGCTTGTGTATCATGCGAAGGATATTCACTTCTCGAATGTCCAGCTTCATGTAACGGGCGCTCCGTTAAGCACGTTCAACGCAGAGGTTGAAGGCATGACAACCACGCCTTTCGATTCAGTTGACTCTCGAAAGTAAAAATTGAGTCTCACCCAAGCTGAATGCGGCAATTCAATTGATGGGAACTCCGAATTCTATGCCTTTGGTGAAATACTCTGGGATTGTCTGCCCTCCGGAAGACATGCTGGAGGCGCCCCATTTAATGTCGCCGCTCACCTCGCGCAACTCGGGGTTACTGCGGCTCTCATTTCATCCATTGGGCAGGATTCGCTGGGTGACGAGATTCTAAAAGTCGCCGAAGACAAAGGAGTCGACACCGAGTTCGTCACTCGTGCGCGTAGTGGCCTGCCGACGGGAACCGTGCTGGTGACCCTCGATGCCAATTCCAACGCCACCTATGAACTGGTGCAACCAGCAGCATGGGACGAGGTCAAAGTTTCAGCGAAGGCCTTGGAAGCCGTAACGAAGGCCCGCGCGTTCATTTTTGGTTCACTCGCCAGCCGCTCGTCTTATAACCTCGATCAGTTGGATCATCTGCTTGCGTTGAAAGGCCCGATGAAATTCTTCGACGTCAATCTGCGTCCGCCCTTTGCCGATCCGACGTTCGTCCTTGACCTCGCTAAGCGTGCCGATGTCATCAAGTTAAACGATTAGGAACTCGGCCGCCTCGCCTCGTGGGTGCATCGGCGAAATGACCCTCGATACACCGCGAACTCCCGACGCACTTTCCAAAAGCTGCGGCGCGCTCTCGGAAAATACGAATACATCGCGCATCTGCGTCACACTAGGAGCCGAGGGAGCTGCGCTCTGGGATGGGGGCCATCTAGTTTGCACGCCCGCTCCAAAAGTCGTGGTCAAAGATACCGTCGGCGCTGGCGACGCATTTATGGCGGGGCTGGTGGTGGGCCTGACTCATGGCGCAGACACTCGAAAGGTCTTGGAAACCGCCTGCTGTCTGGGCGCCTATGTTGCGTCCCATAATGGAGCGACTCCGCTGTTGCCAACTGAGATCATTCGTTGGGTGCTAGATTACTAAATTGACCCGTGATTCCACCTAATCCACCGAGGACAGTGAATGTTTGGTTCACCGTCAGCCCGGAACTGTCGCCGATGGCGTTGAAGGTGAAGAGAGCGGAAGAATTGATCGTGGTGAGACCATCCACAATAACCTGATCGGCTGTGGCGGTAGTAGTGCTGTTCAGATCGAACACGAAGTTGGCGTCCGAATTGAGCGTGAGGGCACCCGAGGTCGCGAGCCGGCCAATACTCCGGGATTTTGCCCTTCTTTGATTCGGGCTTCAAGGTGCCGTAATTTGACCTGATTTCCCGCACAGCTTTTCAGGATCGCACAGCAAAAAAACCCTCCCGATTATGTCTCCCAAAGGCGCAACTCGAAGTGGAACTCTTCGGGCTGAGGCTCGGGAACCGGCACCCGCGTCATTCGCAAAAAGAGAAGTTCGCAAAGATGCCCCGGATCAAGCCAGACTGCTTGAACCATGGATAACCTTTTTGATCTTTCCCAGCGAGTGATTGTGGTCACCGGCGCGACCGGCGCGCTGGCCGGCTCGGCTGCGGATTACTTGGCGGCGCAAGGTGCGTCCGTCGCTTACCTCGGCAGGAGCCAGGACAAACTGGAGGCCGCTCTTGCAAAGTGCCGCGCGAAGACTCCGGCGGCGAGCTGCCTCGGTCTCGCTGGCGATGTCCTCGACCGCCCTGCGCTCGAGCGCGTGCGCGACACCGTGCTGCAGCAGTGGGGTCGCATTGACGGATTGATCAATGGCGCGGGGGGCAACATGCCGGGAGCGACCATTCCACCGGAAAAGAGTTTTTCAGATCTGGACTTCGAATCCTTCCAGCAGGTCGTTGATTTAAACCTGCACGGAACCGTTCTTCCATCGCTCGTGTTTACGCCGGCGATGATGGATGGCGGACGGGGCTCGATCGTCAATTTCTCGTCTGTCTCCGCACCGCAGGCGGTCACGCGGGTCGTCGGCTACTCAGCAGCAAAGGCAGGCGTGGAAAACTTCACGCGCTGGCTGGCCGTGGACATGGCAAGACGCACCGGGGGCAAGGTGCGCGTGAACGCGGTCCTGCCCGGCTTTTTTCTCGGGGATCAAAACCGACGATTGCTCACCAACGAAGATGGTTCGTTCACGGATCGCGGCAAACTGGTGGTAGGCAATACGCCCTTCGGCCGCTTCGGTGAGGCGGATGAACTCCACGGCACAATCCATTACCTGCTCACAGATGCTTCGAAATTCGTCACCGGAACAATCCTCCCGGTGGACGGCGGATTCGTCGCTTTCTCCGGCGTGTAAACATGAACCTGAGCGACCAGAGTTTATTTCTCCTGGGCGAAGGTTTCCGATGGTTCGGCCTCGGCGACCCGGTTCCGCTCGCTTACATCCGCCAGGCAGGCGCGAACGAGATTTTCAGTGCGCTGCACCAGATCCCCTACGGAGACATCTGGCCGCGCGAAGCCATTCGAGAGCGCAGAGAGATGATCGAGGCTGCCGGTCTGCGATGGAGCGCGGTTGAATCCGTGCCGGTGCACGAAGACATCAAGACGGGGCGCGGAGAATTGAACCACCTTTTTAAAAACTACGCTCAAACGCTACGCAATCTCGCGGCGGAAGGGATTTCGATCGTCATTTATAACTTCATGCCGGTGCTTGATTGGGTGCGCACGGAAATGCGCTCGGTCCTGCCGGATGGCTCCGAGTGCCTGCACTTTGATCCCGTGCGTTTCGCCGCATTCGAGATTTTTGCGCTCGAACGCACCGGCGCGGAAGCTGGCTACACCGCGGAACAACTTGCCCGCGCAAAAACGTGGTGGGGCAGCCTCGAAGACGCCGCGCGCGACAACTTTGTCCGAACGGTCATCGATGTGTTTCCCGGCGTAAAATGGGGACTTTCACTCGACCACATCCGCGCCATGCTCGCGCGCTACGAGGGTGTCGACGATTGCACATTGGGCGAAAATCTCGCGCACTTTCTGAACGCGGTGATTCCCGTCGCGGAGGAAGTCGGAGTGCGCCTCGCGATCCATCCAGACGATCCGCCATTCTCCGTGCTCGGGCTGCCTCGTATCGTGAGCAAAGCTGCCGACATCGACGCGATTTTCAAAATGGTGGACAGTCCCGCCAACGGCCTCTGCTTTTGCACCGGTTCATTCAGCGCGCGGGCGGACAATGATCTTCCCGCCATGGCTGGGAAATTCGGGCCGCGGATTCATGCGGTGCATCTGCGCAGCACCCAGCGTCTGCCGGGCGGCTCCTTTTACGAAGCGGATCATCTCGCCGGCTCCGTTGACATGCCCGCGGTCGTGCGCGCCTTGCTTGACGAACAGGATCGGCGTCGCACGCAAGGCCGCAAAGACTGGCAGCTCCCATTTCGCCCCGACCATGGCCATACCATGATGGACGATCTCCACAAGCCCGACGGGATTACACCCGGCTATTCCTGCATTGGCCGGATGCGCGGTCTCGCGGAGCTGCGCGGGCTGATGCTCGGCCTTCGCCACGCCGAGCGTGAGCGTAATGGATCGACTGCGTGAGCGAAACCGCCTCCTCCGCCAGCCGCTAAACTTACGGCGCAGCTTTCAAGGTCGCACAGTGAAAAACCCCGCCGGCTGTGTTGCCCCCCGGGCGCGGCTGAAAGCGGATGGTTATGACGCCGCTCTCGGAAGCTGCTGCGGCGGCGATCGGATACTCCACATCGAAGAACTTTCCCGGCTTGTTGCGATCAAGCTTCTGGATGGCGGGCACTTGCCCATTTATCAGGATTTCAAACTCCCGAGCCCCGACCTCATCGCCCCAGTAGGTGCAACGCAGCACCTGCGGCACGCTGCGGAGGACCTTCATCTGAAACTCAAAGTATCCGCCGTCCGTGGCGTCCCTCCATTTACGTTCGCGGAAATCGCCGGTTCGCGAGTGGTCAGCCTTTAGGCGATGATCCACCTCTGACTGCTGCTCGCCCAAGTTCAACTCGTCCACGATGCGCGCTTCCTCGCGCTGCCGCTGCTCCTTTTCGATCTGGAGTTGAGCTTGACGGTTTTTCCAATCTTCGTTCGAGAACACGTCCCAATAGACATTGTAGCGTTGGTAGAAGAGACCATTGAACGGACGCAGCGTCACGTCGTGCGGTTGCCCAAGCCCCTTCGTGGAGAAGGCAAGCTCTTTGCCCGAAAGCCGGACTACGGCATCTGCCAAGTCGGCATCATTTGCCTTACTCGCGTCACGCACCAGCACTGGCACCTCGGCCGTCGGAGCGCGAAAGTTATCGCCCTGGTCTTTAGCGTAGGGGAATGATCCGGTCTCGGGCGCTGCGCCGAGATCACCTGCAAGCAGGAGCGGACCGTAAAGAAAAGCGATCTTGTTCGCATCGCCCTCGAGCTTTTCGATGCGCACCGCCATTGGAATCGTCACGCGTAGCCGGTCGCCTTTCTTCCAAGTCCGCAGGATTTCCGTATATTTCCCAGCCTGCCCCTTCACAGCAAGCGGTTCGCCGTTGAGGGCAAAGGCAGCCGGTCCAGCCGTCCACACGGGGCAACGCACAAGAAGCTTAAGTGGCGTCGCGGACGCGGTTTGGACAGTTAATTCCGTAAAATCCTCATTCGGATAGTTCGTGCGCTGCTCGAGCACGAGTCCCCTTTCCTTCCAGGTCAACTCGGAGGGAATGAAGAGGTTTATGAAAAGGTTGTCAGCGCTGTGGAAGTAGATCGCCTCGCCGTATTTCGTATGGTTCTCCATGCCAGTGCCGACACAGCACCAGAAGGAGTTTTCCGGCGTGCTGTAAGTTTTAAAATGGCCGGGTTTGAGCGAAACGAAGTAAGTGAACATCCCTTGTATGGGTTCCTGCGAGGCTAGAATGTGATTGTAAAGTCCGCGCTCGAAGTAGTCGGCCAGCTCGACCGTTGGCTGCCATTCAAAAAGATGCTCGGTCAGCTTGAGCATGTTGTAAGTGTTACAGGTCTCGGCGGTGGCGGGACCAAGGTGCTCGTGCGCGTTGCCCACCGGGAAGAAATGCTCGCCATCGCTATTGCCGCCATTCACCCAGGATCGTTGATGCACGACGGTATTCCAAAAAAACTCGGCGATCTTGCGGCCATTGGCGTCGCCCGTGACTTCGAAGGTGCGCGCCTCGCCGATGACTTTTGGGATTTGGGTGTTGGCATGTTTCCCTGTTAGTTCGTCCTTTTCCACCGCAAGCGGATCGAGGATCGCGCGATGATAAAAGCGGCGCGAGGTATCGAGATAGCGTTGCTGGCCGGTCAGCGCGTAGAGGTCGACCAGCGT
>JAXDQV010000276.1:0-3204 GCA_034667645.1 Chthoniobacter sp. | reverse complement strand
CAATCGTGCTCGTGTTGCGCATGATCTGGCTGGGGGATTCCTCGAAGGAAAAGTAAAGACAACGCTCGCCGCGCCGGCAGGTGGCGTCGGCAAAAGTCGCCGCCACACCCGTCTTGCCGGTGCCCGCGGTGCCCGAAAGAAGAATGCTGCTTCCGCGATAAAATCCTTTGCCGCCGAGCATGGTGTCGAGCCGCTCGATTCCGGTCGGGATGCGCTCGCGCGAGGCGGCGTGTTCGACCTGCACAGTGGTGATCGGCCAGAGCGAGATGCCATCCTTCTCGATCAAAAACGGGTACTCGTTCGTGCCGTGGGTGGTGCCGCGATATTTGACGATGCGAATTCGGCGGGTCGTCACTTGATCGACCACGCGATGATCGAGCGAGATGACGCAATCCGAGACGTATTCCTCCAGGCCGTAGCGAGTCAGAGTGCC
Organism: Chthoniobacter sp.; assembly: GCA_034667645.1. Taxonomy (GTDB): domain Bacteria; phylum Verrucomicrobiota; class Verrucomicrobiia; order Chthoniobacterales; family Chthoniobacteraceae; genus JAJPJG01. The sequence continues at coordinate 2,771 of JAXDQV010000276.1, read as the reverse complement.
GTCGCCGCGTTCGCCGGTCATGATGACCGTGACGCCTTTTTCCTTGAGCCAGCGAAAGAGCCGGCGGAGTTCCGCGCGCACGATGGCTTGATTAGGCAGACCGGCGAAAAGCCCTTCGATCGTGTCGAGCACGACCCGCTTGGCTTTGATGGAATCAATCGCGTAACCGAGCCGGATGAAAAGTCCTTCGAGATCGTACTCGCCCGTCTCCTCGAATTCGCTGCGATCCACGTAAACGTAATCGAGCAGCAGCTTCTTCTCGGCGATGAGCGCCTTCAAATCGAAGCCAAGCGAAGCCACGTTTTCGGTCAGCTCTTCGCGCGTTTCCTCAAACGCCATAAAGACGCCCGGCTCGCCGTACTCAGTCGCGCCGCGGACGAGGAATTCCATCGCCAGCAAAGTCTTGCCGCAGCCCGCGCCGCCGCAGACCAGCGTGGGCCGGCCTGTGGGTAAGCCGCCGCCGGTGATTTCATCGAGCCCGCGAATGCCAGTGCGCGATTTTCGCAGAGTTTTCGGAGCGGATAATGTTTTCTTTTTTTTCATAAGCGCGGAGCGTCGAGGCTCACGTGACTAAAGCCCCCTTTATACCCGCGGGAACCGGGTCATTACCCGCTTCGGATCACGGCTAATACGCAGAGCAAATAAGGCGAATCGGCAGCTACCTGGTCTGCATAACAGGCAATCGTAGCTGCGCGAAATGGAGATTGTTCGCGGCTGGTTGATAACCGGGTTTGAGGCGCAGTGCCTCTTCGTTGAGGCCCTCCAGCGCGGAGGTTCCCTGCGGCGGACTGGCCGCTCGATTGGTCGTTAGGCGCGGGCGGTGCGGGCGCGGCGAGCGAAAGTTTCCCGGGGCGGCTTAAAGTGGAATCCGAAGCTTGAGCAATCCGATTTCGGAAGCCGTAGTTTCCAGCGCCTGGACGCGGTCGGCGAGAGTTTGCTGCGCTGTTATCACGCGGAGCCCGACCAGAAGGCGCGCCTGCAATTCTTCGGCGTGAAACGGCTTCACCAGGTAATCGTCGGCCCCGGCGCGCAAACCTTCGATGATGTTTTCTTTGCTGCCGTGGGCGGTGAGCAGAATGATGTAAACCGTTTTCTCGGCTTCGCGGAGACGGCGGCAGATTTCGAGCCCGTCCATTCCCGGCATCGACCAATCGAGGATTGCCAGGGAGGGCGCGTCGCGGCCGCGCAGGACGGCCATTGCTTCGGCCCCATCGTGCGTGAGCACTACGTGGTAGCCCCATTTCTCCAGGCGGGTGGAAATGAGGGTGCGCGAGACCGGATCGTCCTCAGCCACGAGAATTCGCGCTTTCGAAGGCGCGTCCGATCGCGGCTCGTCCAGATCAGAGCAGGGCAGCGTAAATTTTATCAGTTTCTCGTTCAAGTTCCGTGAACCTCTCTTTAGCTCCCGCAAAATTATTGTCCTGGCCGTGCTTCTCCAGACAGAGCGCCAGCGTCCGCGCCCGTCCCGCTCCGAAAGTCCCGAGAGAGCTCAACAATTTATGGGCATGCGTGGCGACCCCGCGCGCGTCACGTTTTTCCACCGCCTCACCGATCGCGTTTACGATCCGGGGTGTGTGATCGTGAAAAATCGAAACCAGCTCCCTCATCAATTCCTCATCGCCGTCGCATTGCGCGAGCAACTCTTCCCGGCTGTAGACAAACGTTGTTTCGGTCCCGCCCTCAGCCTTCTTCACGCTTGCGCCTCCCACCGCCCGCAGGAGATCTTCTTTCCGCAGTGGCTTGGAAACATAATCGTCCATCCCCGCGGCGATGCAGCGTTCGCGGTCGCCCGCCATGGCATGCGCGGTCATCGCCACGATCCTCATGTGGCCGCCGGTCGCTTTTTCCAACTCGCGAATGCGCCGGGTCGCTTCAAATCCATCCATTTCAGGCATCTGCACATCCATCAAAATGAGATCGAAGCACCCATCGCTGAAAGCTTCTACGGCTTCGCGCCCGTTACTCACGTGGACGAGCGCGTGTCCTTGCTTTTTCAACACGCCCGTCGCGACCGCGCGATTAACGAGGTTGTCTTCGGCAACCAGGATGCGCAGCGTCAGTGGACCCTCCGCCTCGTTCGTCTTCGTCGTCGTCTCGGTACCCGGTTCCAGGATCGAGGAGGAGGACGATTTGGGAAGCGCGATCAGAATCGCGTCGAGCAATTCCGATTGCGTGACCGGTTTCGTCAGCCAACTCGCGATGCCGAATGAGCCGCAACGCGCCGCACTCCCGGCCGGCATCGCGGAAGATAACATCATTACCGTCGCATCCGCGAGTTCCGGTTGTTCCTTGATCCTCTCGGCCAGAGCGAATCCGTCCATCCCGGGCATGACCGCATCAAGCAGCACGAGCTGATAGGCTGAACCAGACTTCGCGGCGCGCAGCATTTCGTCGAGGCCGGCCTGGCCCGACTCAACGAGAGTCGGCGTCATTCGCCAGTTCAACAGCATCTCGCGCAGGATGCGGCAATTCACGGCATTGTCGTCCACGACCAGAGCGCGCAATCCCGTCAGGTCTTCGGTCTCCGCGTATTTTACGAATGGTGCCGGCGTGTTCCGCACGCCCAGGCGGGCACTGAAATGGAAGGTGGCCCCGCCGCCCGCGTTGCTTTCAATCCAGATCTTGCCCTGCATCTTGTGGATGAGGTGGGAGGCGATGGATAATCCGAGGCCAGTACCGCCGTAGGTTCGCGTCGTCGAGCCATCCGCCTGCGCGAAGGCCTCGAAAATCGCACTCTGTTTTTCGATTGGAATGCCGATGCCTGTGTCGGA
>JAXDQV010000275.1:0-3447 GCA_034667645.1 Chthoniobacter sp. | reverse complement strand
AATGTCGGCCTTTAGCTCCGTAGGTTTCGGAACGGGGGCGGGTACCGCTGGAGACTGATCGTGGCCGCGCAACCACGTTGAGCATTTCGACATGCTTTTTTCGACGGCCTTGGTGTCTTCTGGCGTAACGTCGGAGATAGAGGCGATCTGTAGAGTCTGAATCCCCGACCGGAAGCGCTCGACAACTCCTCCCAGAAGAACCTCTTCAATTCCGCGTTCCCAGGCTTCCCGGAGGATGCCGTAGAGATTCTTTGCTTCTTTCTCGTATTGGTCCTGATGCCCGTCGCGGTAGAGCTTATCCACAGTCTGCCATTCGTTCCTGATATGGCCGATGCGCTTCTTTACAGCCATTGCCGCCCATGGAAGTTCATCCACGCAAACACCCGCACCTTTCGATGTGTAGCGCACGTGCTGGTCGAAAGGCACGACACCCATATCCTTCGCTGATCGATGCAGCTCCAGCAGGAACACCACGTCATGCGTAAACACTATGACTTGCCGAGTCTTTGATTCCTGCACCAGCCGCGCGGCCACGGCTCGCCGCCATCTAACATCAAGCGAAGACACCGGGTCGTCAAACACAATGCCGGAAGGGTCATCCGCAGTGCTCAATTCGGCGAAGAACGCCGCAATAGAGAGACATCTCTGCTCGCCCTCGCTGACGACCTTCGGCAAAACCGCGCCGGGCGCGCGCGTGAGGGCTAACTTGTGATAAAAAACACCCTCAGCGCCACCGGCCTCTTTGAGTTCGACCTCGACATGCGTAAAGTCGAGACCAACAAGCTCTTCCTGAAAGCGCGTCTTCAGCCGCTCCGACACGACGCCTTTCGTGACTGCAGAGCCCTTCTGCGTGACTGCTGTGGGTTTAGTTTCGTCGATGCACTGACCGAACGCGGCGATCTTCTTCTTGCGCTCAATTTCATCAAGGAGGGTTTGCTCATGTTTCCGGAGCAAAATCCTGGCATTCAATTCGCGCAACTCTGACTCCATCGCTTTGCGCTTCGCCGCCGCTTCTGGGTCGCGCAGAGATCTGATACGAGCGTCAACATCCTGCGCCACGCCCTCAGCGTCGTTCGCCGAAACGGCAAGCTCAGGAAAATCCGGCCCGAGATCGGTGTTATTTCCGAGCGCCGCAACAACGGCGGCGCGGCGTTTCTCGATCTGCGCGATGGCCGCGTCGATCAAGTCCGCAACCGTTTCGTTTTCGAGGCGGATTTCGGCGAGCGTCTCCGTAACGGCGTCAGTTGTAGCCACGAGGGCCGAAAAAGCGCTCCTCTTTCGTGCGAAGTCCTCGCGTAGCTGACGAAGCTCTCGCTCCGTCGTGGACATGACGAACTCCTGAAACTGCTTCAGTCGATGGGCAGCCGCGTGCTCCAGGTCCTGCTGGCATAGGAGGCATTTTGCGCCGTCATCGACGACCGGAAACGATTTCCCCGGATAGGCCTGCTGCTCCGAAATTTGTTTGGCGGAATCCCACATGGTCTTCCATTGGTCCCCACCCGTCCCGGGAAGCAGACCTGCCGGAAAGGTCGCCTCGCGCAATCGCTTCGCCTCTTCGCTTTTGCGCCTGCCCTCGGCCCTGATGTTGAATACGTTATCGACGGCTTTCCCGCTAAGCGACTCTTCTAGCTTCTTCAGATGCTCAATCAGGGTACGGATACGGCTGGCACGGAGCATCAGTTGCTTGAGTAACTTTTCCGGATCATTTGCCTGCAGGTCCCTAAGGGATTGTTCGAGGAAAGCGCGTTTCTTCTCTTCCTCCGCCGAAAGTCGCGTCACCGTAAGCACAGTTTCCGACTTGGTGAGGCCGGTGATCCCCGTTACGAGTCTTACAGCAGCGGTACCTTCCGGAACGGTGGAAATGATGGAAGCAAGCGCGCTTGAATTTAGAGCCCGTTGGTCAGCCTCCAGAAGTGTTCGGACAGCTTTGCAGGCCTTCACAAGCTTGTCGAACAGATCGAGTCCAAACGGGAGAAAGGCGACATTGGTCTTATCGTTGAGATAGACGGTGGCGCAGTGCGTATCGAAGACGCTGACGCGCGAGACAAACTCGTCGGTTTCTCCGCCAGTCCATTCGTGCACGGTGGGATCCGTCCCGACCTTGTACTTAATCGCAATTTCAAGCCCCGGCGGAGCCGTTCCCGACACCACGTTGCCGAGAATCTCTTCGCGTCCCCGTGACTGACAAGCACGCTTGAGGATACGGGTATAGCCCGTCTTCCCGGCCCCGTTGTCACCGTAGACGATGGTCAAGGCCGGGCCGAACTTGAGGGTCTGGCTCTCCGCAAGCGCATTGACGCCTTTATGGTGAAAAATAGAGTCGAGCGAGACGGCGGACGTCGTGCTTGTCCCGGCTGGGACCTGCTCCTTGGTCAGTGGGGAAAACTCTCTCTTCTGCTCCAGCCCATAGTCGCCCTTGCAAATGTCCGCCAGCCCGCGGACGTCCAGTTCGGTCAGTTCCCCATTCACCACCAGACGCCGCAGGGCGTCGCGCTGCCATGTCGGGCGATCTTTGGACCAGGTCACGATTTCCTGGAGTACATTTATGCTCGGCACCGACACCTCCCTGTGGCCCCTCTCGCGCGATTCAGTCGCGCTTATTCTACAGCCCGCCGGGCAATGCCGCGCGAGATGGTGGTCACAGTCCGATACCGAGATGATCGAGCCAGTGACGAGGAATGATCGCTTCTTGAACCGAGGTTCGCTCGTCGCGAGCGCCCGCGATTGGCATAACAGCGACTACCAATCGCGGCCCACACTCTGATGGTCATTTCGCCACCGCACGCCGCGAATGGCTGCTTCAACGCGACAATTCGGCGGACGAGAACTATCGACCCGAAGCGGTTCGTTGTCACGGTCGGCTTTGCGGCCTCGCGAATGCGCGATTCGCTCGAACGTAAGGTAGGGGGTATCACAGTCAAACGCAGAAATACAAAATCGGTCTTAGGCCATATGATCATTTGCTGCCCAGCAGCTTACGGCGTGCGCTGCACGCTGGACCTTGTTACAGAATCGAGCATCCAGCGGCTCATTTGATATATTCACAAGCATGTTTACACATCCGCTTTTCAAAACATTTAGTGTCCTCGATACTCCCTTGGATGCGGACCTAATCATAATGGAAGAAAAGTGGATTGCGGACTATGAAAGAGAATGGATTCGAGTGTTTGATGGGGAGGCGTCAGCTGACCCATACACCGTTGGCTTCGTCACTAGGGTGGCGGCTCGGTCGATTGGTGAGGGCTGGATGGAATTATCTTGGTACGTGAACATTAACGATAGATTCCATGAAGTTCCGCTCTTTCTGCCAGAGGATCAAATCGTAGCTTGCGTGGACATTCAAGCGTACGACGAAAAGCCGCATATTTTCGTGCGGCCGGGGCGTATCCGTAATTTTGTGGGCGAGGCGGTTTAAAAATTCCATCACCCTTTTCAATTCCTGACCAG
>JAXDQV010000274.1:0-18302 GCA_034667645.1 Chthoniobacter sp. | reverse complement strand
CCGGTGCAGGCTGCGTAGCCGTGATAATTCACCGGCGGATGACCGCCTTCTCCGGGCTGGCCCGCGCCGTCCGCAAAATGTTGTTCGGGGTCGCGTCCGCCGGCGTTGAGGACTGCGAGCTTCACGGGGCGAGGATACGCAGATCACGCGAAGCCGCGCTCGCAAAAATCGCGCGCGGGACTATTGAGTTTTTTCGTCGGAAATGTTCACCGCTGCCAATCTCATCGCCGGCCTGCTTTTCAGCGGAATCGGCTTCGTCGCTTTTGTTTACGGTAAAAAGATGACGCTCTGGAAACCGATGGTGGTGGGGATTCTGCTCATGGGCTACCCGTATTTCATCTACGACACGCGGCTGGTTTACGGCATCGGAATCGCTTTGACCGCAGGCCTGTATTTCTTTCGCGATTAGAGAAATTGCTGCCTGAATCAGGCGCGGCTCGGTTCCACCGCTTCGCTTAGCGGCTCATGCGAAGCGCGAAAAAGTGTGAGCACCAAAACGAAGGCGACGACGAGCAGCGTGCCGCTGACGAAGAACGGTGTGTGGCCGTATCGCTCCGCCAGATCCATCGTCGCCAGCCAGCCCGCGAGCGCCGGACCGACGGCGCGTCCGAGGCTGCCCGATGATTGCATGAGACCGAGCGCACGACCCTGCCAGCGTTTATCGACGCTGCGCGAGAGCAGGCCGTTGATGGTGGGCGTGAGGAACGAGTTGCCGACTGCAATGCCACCGCTCGCAACGAGCAGCACCGCCATGCCCGAGCTGAACGGCAGCACGAACAAACTCACCGCGAGCACGAAAGCGCCAACTGCCGCGAGTTTTCGCTCTCCGTATTTCGGCACCAGGCGGCGGATCATGCCACCCTGGATCAGCACGCCGATGATCCCGATAAAAGCGAAGATGTAACCGGTGTGCCGGGCATCGAGGCCGAAGCGGTTGTGCATGAAGAGCGCATAAAGCGCGGTCATGATCGAGAAACCGGTGATAAGAAAAAAATAGATCGCGATGACGGTCGTGAACGTCGAGCGCTGGGAATGCTGAAGCACCTCCACGATGCGCTGGCGATGCGCCGGGTGTGCGCGGTGCTCGGCGTCGAGGCTCTCCGGCAGGCGCAGGTAAATCAGCAATGCGTTAAACAAAGCAAGTGCTGCCGCGAAGTAAAACGGCGCGGAGTAACCGAAGTGCCCGCTGAGTAATCCGCCGATCGCCGGCCCGAAAATAAAGCCGAGCCCAAACGCCGCGCCGATGAATCCCATTGCGCCGGAACGTTCCTCCGGCGTCGTAATGTCGGCGATGTAAGCCTGTGCCGTGCCGATGTTTCCGCCGGAAACGCCATCGATGATTCGCGCGACGAACAACATCGCCACCGTGGTCGCTGCGCCCATCAACGCGAACCCAATGGCGGTTCCAAGCACGCTGAAAATCAACACGGGACGGCGTCCGACGCGATCGGAAAGTTTCCCGATCAGCGGAGAGACGATGAACTGCACGGCGGAATAAATACCGACGAGAAAACCGTTCGTTACCGACGATGCGCCGAAATGCTGCGCGTAAAGCGGGAGCACCGGGATGACGATTCCGAAGCCGACCATATCAATGAAGATGGTCAGCAGAATGATGCCGAGCTGGGACTTTTTATCGGTCACGGAGCAGCGGAAATTACCTCCTAAATTGCGAACGCAGACAACGCGGAATCAGTGAGGAAGCGCAGGAACGACTAGTGGCATCCGCACCCGCCGGAGCCGCATCCATGCTGTCGCGGGGCCGCCGCTTTCCCCGTGCCCTTTTGCATGATCCCGTAGCCGCCGCTGATCACACGGTGCACCGGCTCGCCTGTCTCGGGATCGCGCGTCAGCGGGGCGTCGGTCATGCTCTGCCGGACCTCGAACTGCCGCTTTTTCGCGCCGGTGGTTTCATACACGTAGGTGGGCATGCCGGAAAACTAGACAATGCCGGCGACGTGTCAAAGCCCGCTGAAATCCAGTTGCTTCCCCGCGCATGGTTTGCAAACTGAACGCCATGGATGCCACCGCGACGGTGAAAGAAGAACGCATGTGGGCGATGCTCGCGCACTTAAGCGCATTTCTCGGGCACTTCCTGCCGGGAATTGGAAACATCGTCGCGCCACTCGTTATCTGGATTTTGAAAAAAGATGAGTTCCCGCTGGTCGACGACCAGGGGAAGGAGGCGCTTAATTTTCAAATCTCGATGACCATTTATTACCTCATCGCCGGCGCGCTTTGCTTTGTGCTCATTGGGATTCCCATCCTGATCGGACTTGGGATCTTCAATCTCATTATTATCATCGTCGCCGCGGTGAAGGCGAATGACGGCGTGCGTTATCGTTATCCGTTCACGATTCGATTCATCAGCTGACACGGCGCCGCCGGTCGCGGATTAACCGCAGGAAATCGCCGCTTTTCATCTCGGAGCGGACCCCTATTTTCGAGAACCCAAAAATGAGCGAACGCCGGAAGCCGTATCCTTTTGATCGCATCGAGCCGAAGTGGCAGGCGGTCTGGGAAAGCGAACGCACGTTTCACACGCCGAATCCGGGCGAGGCGGGTTTCGACGCGGCGAAACCGAAATACTACGTGCTCGATATGTTCCCGTATCCCAGCGGCGCGGGGCTTCATGTCGGCCATCCGGAAGGCTACACCGCGACCGATATCGTCGCGCGTTACCGTCGCATGTGCGGCTACCATGTTTTGCATCCCATGGGCTGGGACGCTTTTGGCCTGCCGGCGGAGCAATACGCGATCAAGACCGGCCAGCATCCCGCAATCACGACCGCGCGCAACGTGGCGCATTTCAAGGCGCAGCTGAAACGGATCGGCTTCGCCTACGACTGGGAGCGGGAAGTCAACACGACCGATCCCGGGTATTTCAAATGGACGCAGTGGATTTTTCTTCAGCTCTATCACTCGTGGTTCAACCCGGAGACACAGCGCGCGGAGATGATCGCGACTTACCGCGGCTCCGATCCGGACAGCGTGCGGCTGGCCTACGTCGCGGAAGCGCCAGTTAATTGGTGCCCCGAGCTCGGCACGGTGCTGGCCAACGAGGAGGTGATCGATGGCAAAAGCGAGGTCGGCGGGCATCCGGTCGAGCGACGGCCGATGCGGCAATGGATGCTGCGGATCACGGCTTTCGCGCAACGCTTGATCGATGAACTGGACGGCCTCGACTGGCCGGACGGGATCAAGCTTTTGCAAAAGAACTGGATCGGCCGGAGTGAAGGCGCCGAGGTGCATTTCGGCATTGCGCATCCGGAGCCGGTTCCCGAGGAACGGATCGCCGCCAACGCGATGAGCGGGATCCTCCATCGGGTTCGTGCCGAGGAGAAAATCACCGTTTTCACCACGCGCCCCGATACCCTTTTCGGCGCCACCTACATGGTGCTCGCGCCCGAGCATCGGCTCGTGGAAGCAATCACCACCGAGGAACAGTGGCCCGAAGTCCGTGCCTACCGCGAGCGAACTGCGCGCAAGAGCGACCTCGAACGCACTGAGCTCGCCAAGGAAAAAACCGGCGTCTTCACCGGCGCCTTTGCGATCAACCCGGTGAACAGGGAGCGGATTCCCATCTGGATCGCCGATTACGTTTTGCTCGGCTACGGAACGGGCGCGATCATGGCCGTGCCCGCGCATGACGAACGGGATTTTGAATTTGCGAAGAAATTTGATCTACCGATCCGCCAGGTCGTGCAGGCGCCGCAAGGTCAGGAATCCATCGGTTTTTGCGGTGACGGAATCGCCATCAACTCTCCGCTTCTCGACGGACTGCAGACCTTCGAGGCGAAAGCCAAAATGTCCGCGTGGCTGGAAGAAAACGGCTTCGGTAAAAAGACGATCAACTTCAAACTGCGCGACTGGCTTTTTTCGCGGCAGCGCTATTGGGGCGAGCCGTTCCCGGTCGTGTGGGAAAGCGGAAAGCACCGCACGCTCGATGAGTCCGAGCTGCCGTTGACGCCGCCCGAGCTCGCGGATTTCAAACCGACGGGAACCGGTGAGCCGCCGCTCGCCAAGGCCAAGGACTGGCTGCGCTATTCCGACGCCGCGACCCGGGAGACCAACACGATGCCGCAATGGGCCGGCTCGTGCTGGTATTACCTCCGCTATTGCGATCCGGGAAATGCAGCGCGTTTTGTCGGCGAAGAATCAGAGAGGTATTGGCTGGGAGCCGATTCGGAGTCGAAAGGTGGAGTCGATCTTTACGTCGGTGGCACCGAGCACGCGGTGTTACACCTGTTATACGCCCGCTTCTGGCACAAGGTGCTTTTCGATCTTCGGTTCGTTTCCAAGCCGGAGCCGTTTCAGCGACTGGTCAACCAGGGGATCATCCTCGGCGAGGATGGGCAGAAGATGTCGAAGTCGCGCGGCAATGTGGTCAATCCCGACGATGTGATCGCGGAATACGGCGCCGATGCCTTTCGTTGTTACGAGATGTTCATGGGGCCGCTCGAGCAGATGAAACCGTGGAGCATGACCGGAGTGGAAGGCGTCTCCCGGTTTCTCGCGCGCGTCTGGCGCCTGGTCATGTCGGAAAATCAGGCCGGTGAGTGGGTGCTCTCAGGCGCGGTGCAGGACGCGCAACCCGATCGCGCGCAGCTCAAGGTTCTCCACGCGACAATCAAGAAAGTGAGTGCCGACATCGAGACGCTTTCGTTCAACACCGCGATTTCGCAGATGATGATTTTTGTAAATGCTTTCACGAATGCCGCTGTGAAGCCGTTATCGGCGATGCGCACGTTGCTGCTTCTGCTCAATCCATTCGCGCCGCACCTGACCGAAGAACTCTGGGAAACGCTGCGCGCACATTTCCCCGGAGCGAAGGAATCAATCGCGCACGAATCGTGGCCATCCTTTGACGAGAGCTATCTCGTGGAGGATGAAATCGAAGTCCCGGTGCAGGTGAACGGGAAGCTCCGCGACAAGGTGACGGTGAATAAGGATGCGTCCGTGGCCGAGATCGAAGCGGTCGCGCTCTCAGCGCAAAAGATCATCGATCATCTCGCCGGGAAGAACGTCAAAAAAGTCGTCGTCGTCCCCGGCAAGCTCGTGAACATCGTGGCGACGTAGCGCCCCCTGGTTTCGACGCCGACTAGAGCGTGCGGCAGAACTCTTCGAAGCGATCGAGCCCTTTTTTGATCACGTCGATGCCGGTCGCATAGGAAAAGCGGATCGTGCGATCGTCCCCGAAGGCAATGCCGGGAACGACGGCCACGCTTGCTTTGCTCAGCAACCGGTCGGCAAAGTTTTGCGAGGTCAACGACAGGCGGCTGATGTTTGCGAGAATGTAAAACGCGCCCAGTGGTTTCACTGCGGTCACGCCCTGCACCTTCGAGAGACGGTCGAACATGTAATCGCGGCGAAGGTTAAACTCGTCGCGCATGTCCTCGACCGGCTGTTGATCACCCTTGAGCGCGGCGAGTCCCCCTTTTTGCGCGAATGAACATGGGTTCGACGTGCTGTGGCTTTGCAGCGAGTCAATGGCCTTCGCGATCGGCTCGGGCGCGCCGAGATAGCCGAGCCGCCAGCCGGTCATTGCATAGGCTTTGCTGAAGCCGTTGACGGTGATGGTAAGGTCGTAAGCCTCGGGTGAAACCGAGCCGATGCTGACATGCTCCGCGCCGTCGTAGGTCAGCTTTTCGTAAATCTCATCCGACAAAATCAGGATGTCCTCCTCGGCCGCGACCTCGACGATTTTTTCCATTTCCTCGCGCGTGTAAACGGAGCCGGTCGGGTTGCCGGGCGAGTTGATGATCACCATTTTCGTCCGCGGCGTCATCGCGTTCTCAAACTCGTCTGCCGTCATTTTCCAGCCGTTTTCCTCGCTCGTCTGGACAAAGACCGGATCGGCGCCCGCGAGCCGCACCATCTCCGGATAGCTGAGCCAATAGGGCGTCGGGATGATTACTTCGTCACCTGGCTCGCAGGTGGCGAGGATCGCGTTGTAACACGATTGCTTGGCGCCGTTGCTGACGATGATCTGGTGCGGCTTGTAATCGAGTTTGTTCTCCTTGGAAAATTTCTCGGCGATCGCGGAGCGAAGCTCGGGCATGCCGGAGCTGGGCGTGTATTTGGTGAAGCCTTTGTTTATCGCTTCGATGCACGCCGTCTTGATGTGCTCGGGCGTGTCGAAGTCCGGTTCGCCCGCGGCGAACCCGCAGACGTCGAGTCCTTCCGCCTTCATGGCTTTCGCCTTGCTGTCGATGGAAAGGGTGAGCGAGGGAGTGAGGCAACTGGCGCGGGATGAGATGATCATGTGGATGAAATTTTAAGTGGGAATTATCAGGCGTAGTGAACGTCGATGAGCGGTTTCAAATTGTTTTCGTCGATCTGCACGATCTTCATCTCGCGCTCGGCGTTTTCCGGAGAGTCGGAGGCGTGCGCAGCATTGACCATGATTGTCTGGCCGAATTCCTTGCGGATCGATCCGGGCGGAGCTTTCGAAGGATCGGTGGGCCCAAGCACTTCGCGGATTTTGCGCACGGCATCCACTCCCTGATAAACGAGCGCGATGCATTTTTCCGATCCCGGATCGCCGCGGCGCTCGGCCGGGCATTCGCTCGGCTTGATGCCCGCCATGAATTGCACGATCGATTCCCAGTTCTGCCGTCCGGCGATGGGGCCGAGCAGATCGCCGAGCTTTTGCTGCACCTCGTCGGTGAGCGAGAGTCCGATTTCTCCCTCGATGGCAAGCCGCGCCCGGGCGCCCGTAGGCTCCTTCAGTTTGTCCATTAAAACGTCGAGCACAGGGCGATAAAACTCCTCCGCCTGCGCGACGCTCATGCGGTGCACTTTGAACCCGATGATGTAAAGCCCGGTGCGGGAGAAAACGTCGATCACGCCGCCGGGACGCGAATTCGGGAACCGAAAATTGTCGGGCTTGATCAGCACCAGCGTCTTCTGGACATTCGACCCCGGCGGATACTCGACGGCATCTTCATGCACGCCGCCGTCGCGCTCCGAGTAGTCCGCCCAAAGCCGTAAATTGCGCTCGGCCGAGGTGGCATCGGGCGGTGCGATGACCGCCGGCTCGAAGTAGGTCACTTCCCCGTTTTTATCCGTCACGTAATCGCCGAAAGTATCGCGGATCGTTTCACCGCTGGTGCGCTCGTTGACGATGTGTCCAACAGTCGCCTTGATTTTCGAGATCGCATTTTCACCCCGGAAAACCAGGAAGAGGACCCGCGGTCGGTTTCCGCCCCGGTCGGATTGAAAATGTCGCAGGACGTAATCGCTCAGGAGTTCCTGGGTCTTGCGATGGCGCGGCTCCGGATCAGTCACGATCGAGTCCGCGTATTTCTCCGTCAGCTCGCGGCTCGGCGTGAACATGCGGGCACGCACGAGATCCATTCCCGTGCGCGAGATCAGCCGCGCGATGATCCCGCCGGTGCGCGATTTGCGCATCGAATACGGGGTGACGATGACGTAGCTAAGTTCTTCGGCCATGCGGAAAAAGGGCGAGCACGTTAGCGGGCGGTCGCGCCGCGCGTCAATGGCTTTTCTCCCCGTTTGCCGAGGCGGAAATCGCGACCCATTTCCCGCGGCGAACGATTCTTTCGACGGCGAAATTTTGGCGAAACGCCGCGAGAACGGACTTCTCCTGCTCGCGCATGATTCCCGATAAAACGAGTCTCCCGGCCGGCGCGACGGCATCGCAGATTTGCGGAGACGCCCTGATGAGGATTTCGCTGTAAAGATTGGCGGTCACGACTTCCCAGCGACGGGTCGGCTGCCATTTCGTAACATCGACGCGCTGGATCGATCGCAGTTTCACGTTGTTTAGGGCGACATTCGAGCGGGCGGTGCGGATGCAGGCGGAATCAAAATCAAACGCATCGGCATGTCGCGCGCCGAGTGCCCTGGCGGCGATGGCTAAAATTCCGGTGCCGGTGCCGAGATCAAGCATGTCCCATGGCGGGCGCCGGTTGGTCGCCGCGTCGCAGAGCAGGCGCAGGCAAGTGGAAGTGGTCGCATGATCGCCGGTGCCAAACGCCATGGCGGCGGGGATGACGAGCACATCTCCATGCGCAAACTGGAGCGCGTTCTTCTGCCGATCCTTTTCGGAGCGGACGATGAGCAGCCTGCCGCGAATGTTCAGCGGCGGAGACGGTGGAGCATTTTCCGCCACAAAATCCCGATTTTTCAAATCGCGAACCTGTCCTCCAAAGCGCGCCAGCAGCCGTTTCGCGTCACTTTTAGTCAGAGCATAAGCTTCAATCCGGATGGTTTTTGCGCCGGCGAAGGCAGCGATGACGATCTGTTGCGGATTGAGAAAACGGAGCCGTTCCAGCCAGGCGTCCTCCCATTTTGCGGAGCTGAGTTTTCGCCAGACGAGCATGCGGAACAGAATCGCCGATTTAAGTAATGAGCGGCATGGACGACGTCGAGCGTATCAAACAGGACCAGGAGGTGCGTCGCGCCCTCGATGAGACGACGGGGCGCAAGGAAACGTCGCGCCCAACGGCGAAGACGCACGACAAGATCTGGCTCGGAACGCACGCGCTGCTGCTCGCGGCGCTGGCCGCTTTTTATTACGTGCTCGGGCTGCCGTGGTTCGCCTTCGCGCAAAATTACGTGCCGCTGCTGCAGCGGCTCGCGCGTGGAGCGACGCTGATCGTGCTGGTGCTCTCGACGGCGAAAGTGGTGGACGTTTACCTCATCGGGCAGCTCGAAAGCGCAGTCGCCCGCTACAATCTGCGCCGGATCGAAAACCTGCTGGTGGCGGTCCTCGTCGGATTCATCAGTGTGTCGGCCCTGTTTTTGAACTGGTATGCGGCGGTCGTCTCGCTCGGGGTGATCTCGGTCATCGTCGGCTTTGCGTTGCAGACCACGCTCTCCAGTTTCATCGGCTGGATTTATCTGCTCGTCCGACAGCCGTATCGCGTCGGCGACCGCATCAAAATCAAGGAGGCGACCGGCGACGTGATCGACGTCGGCTATCTCGACACGACGCTTTGGGAATTCGGCGGGCAATATCTCTCCACCGATCATCCGAGCGGCCGCATCATCCGCTTCCCGAATTCGCAGGTGCTCAGCAACGCGATCTACAACTATTCGTGGCCGCTTTTCCCCTACATCTGGCATGAGATCAAATTCAACATCGCCTACTCGAGCGACCTCCCATTTGTCGAAAAGACGATGCAGGAGACGGTCGAGGAGGAACTCGGCGAGGCGATGATCGAGCGGGTGAAAACCTTCCGCGACCTGTTGTCACAAACGCCGGTGGACGAACTGCAGGTGCAGGAGCGGCCGACGGTGGTTTTTCGCGTCAGCGAAAACACGTGGCTCGAGGCGATCGTGCGTTACCTCGTGGTGCCGCGCGAGGCGGGCCGGGTGAAGACGCGGCTCGTCAAGAAGCTGCTGGAGAAGCTCAATGCCGCGCCGGATCGCGTGATGTTTCCAAAGAGCGATGCTCGCTAGACTGCGGCTGCCGTCTTGACTTCAACGGGCCGCCTTTTACCCTCGGACTCCCTTTATGGAAATGAATCTCGACGCTCTCTCCCGTGCCGCCAATGAAGCTCGCGGCCTCGCCATGGATGCAGTTCACGCGTGCAATTCCGGCCACCTCGGGCTCCCGCTCGGTTGCGCGGAAATCGGCGCCGTGCTTTACGGTCACGCGCTTGCGCTCAATCCCGACGAGCCGCGCTGGATTAATCGCGACCGGTTCATTCTGTCGGCAGGACACGGCTCGATGTTCCTCTATTCGTGGCTGCACCTCGCGGGATTCGAGCTTTCGCTCGATCAGGTAAAACACTTTCGCCAGCTTCATTCCGGCACACCGGGACATCCGGAATCGTTTGAAACACACGGCGTCGAAGCGACGACCGGCCCGCTCGGCCAGGGCGTCGGCAACGCGGTCGGATACGCCGTTTCGCAGAAAATGGCCGCGGCGCGTTTCAATACCGCGACGCATAAAATTTTCGACAATCACGTCGTCTGCCTCGCCGGCGATGGCTGCCTGCAGGAAGGCATCGCCGCCGAGGCCAGTTCGTTTGCCGGCCATTTCCATCTCGATAATCTCATTCTAATTTACGATTCCAACGACGTCACACTCGACGCGATGGCCAAGGCGACGCAGAGCGAGGACACAGCCGCGCGGTATCGTGCGTATGGATGGGAAGTGCAGACCGTCCCGGGCAACGATCTGGAGGCGTTTCACGTGGCGTTTGAAAAGGCGAAAGCTGCGGCCGGCAAGCCGCAGTTCATCATCGCACGGACCCTGATCGGGAAAGGCATTCCGGAGGTCGCCGGCACCGCGAAGGCGCACGGTGAAGGCGGCGCAAAGTTTGTGGATGATGCGCGCAAAGGTCTCGGGCTTCCGCAGGGTGACCACTTTTTCGTCTCGCGCGAGACGCGGGAGTATTTCGTCGACCACAAGAAGGAGCAGATCGCCAACTACGACAAATGGAACGCGATGTATGGCGAATGGCGGACGGCCAATCCGGACCTCGCGACGCTGCTCGACTCGGGATTGGAGAAAAAGGTTCCCGCCGACCTGCTCGCGCGCATCCCCGAGTTTCCGGCAGATGCGAAAATCGCGACGCGCAAGGCCGGCAGCGACGTGCTGCAGCCGATCGCCGCGGCCATGCCGTTGCTCATTTCCGGCAGCGCCGATCTTCACGGATCCACGCTGAACTACATCAACGCCGACAAGGATTTTTCGCCCGAGAATAACGCCGGCCGCAACATTCGTTTCGGCATTCGAGAGCACGCGATGGCGGCACTCAGCAATGGTTTTGCTTACGACTGCATCTTCCGCCCGAGCTGCGCGACCTTCCTTGTTTTCGCTGATTACGCGCGCCCCTCGATCAGGCTGGCAGCGCTGTCGGGTCTGGCGGTGACCTACATTTTTACGCATGATTCCGTCGGCGTCGGCGAGGACGGTCCGACCCACCAGCCGGTCGAAACCGTGAGCGGCCTGCGCGTGATCCCGCAGCTCGATGTGATCCGGCCGGCGGATCCGGAGGAAACCGCGGGCGCATTTGTGGCAGCCATGCAGCACATCGACGGGCCCACACTTCTCGCGTTGACGCGGCAGGTCGTGCCGATGCTCAACGATATTCCCGTGCAGACCCGGCGCGAAGGCGTCGCCAAGGGCGGCTACATTGCGGTGAAAGAAACGGAGCCTCTCGACACAATTCTGTTGTCGTGCGGCAGCGAGTTGCAGCACGCGGTCGCAGCGGCAAAGACGCTGGGCGGCGGCGCCCGCGTTGTCTCAATGCCGTGTTTCGAGCGCTTCGAACGCCAGTCTCCGGAGTATCGCGAAGAGGTGCTTCCGTTGAACTGCCGCCGTCGCATCGCGATCGAGGCGGGCGTGTCGGATCTTTGGTATCGCTACGTCGGATTGGACGGGAAGGTCATCGGGATCGACCGTTTCGGTCTCAGCGCACCCGGCGGCACCGCCATGAAAGAACTGGGCATCACCCCGGAATCCGTTCTGGCGGCAGTCGAATCGCTGCCGCAGCTCGGGGCGATCTGACACCGACTCGCGTTCCGCGTTTAGGCGGTCGAGATGTCGTCGGCGCATGAGAAAACCGTTGCGGTTGGAGCGGACCTTGCTACCGTTCAACCCAAAACTCCCCAATCTCCGTAGACAATAAGGACAATGACACTTCAGCACGATGAAATCACCGCCGACGAGGTGCATTCACTCGCCACGCGGTTCGAAGACGAACCGCTTGAGGACGTGCTTCGTTGGACGTGGGATCGATTCGGCGAACGGGCCGCGATCGGCACGAGCTTTCAAGGCGCCGGCTTGGTGATGATTCATCAGGCCATCAAGGCGGGGCTCCCGTTCCCGGTCTTCACCCTCGACACGCAATTGCTCTTTCCGGAAACGCTCGAGCTGCAACGCAAACTGGAGAATTTTTTTGAGATCAAAATCGAATCGTTGCTGCCTGATCAGACGCCCGAACAGCAGGCGGTTGAATACGGTCCGGAGCTCTGGAACCACAATCCGGATCTCTGCTGCACCATGCGCAAAGTTTTGCCGCTCCAAAATAAACTCGGCGAGCTCGCAGTCTGGATCACGGGGTTGCGGCGGCAGCAATCGGACACGCGCCAGAAGACACAGATCCTCGAGCTGTATCACTTCGATGTGCTGCGAGACCGCTACATTTTAAAGCTCAACCCGATGGCGAACTGGTCGCGCGAAGCGATCTGGAGCTACATCAAGGAGCACGGAATCCCGTATAATCCGTTGCACGATCGCGGTTACCGCTCCATCGGCTGCTGGCCCTGCACACGACCCGTGAGCGAGGGCACGAGCGAACGCGCGGGCCGTTGGACAGGCTTCGACAAGAGCGAGTGCGGCATTCACACTTTTCTCGGCAGCAATATCTGATTCATGAGCTACGCGACCCACCCCGCTTACGGCAAACTTTACCCCGCCCCCGCTGCCGGCGAACCGCCGGCGTTTTTCCCGGAAAAGATCAGCCGCGACGATTCCGCGCATCTCGATGCGCTCGAGGCGCAGTCGATTTTCCTGATTCGCGAGGCGTTCCATTTTTTCAAAAACATCTGCATGCCATGGAGCATGGGGAAGGACTCGAACGTGCTGATCTGGCTCTCGAAAAAGGCGTTTTGCGGGCACATCCCTTATCCGTTGCTGCATATCGACACGACTTACGAATTCCCCGAGATGCTCGAGTATCGCGAGTGGGCAGTGCAGGAATACGGGCTGAATTTGATCGTGAAAATCAACGAGGACGCGCGCGCCGGACGGGGCGACTACGCATCGCGCGGGGCGATCGGCTACGACACGACCGACCCGGTGACCGTCACACACGAGCTGAAAACCGTGGCGCTCCAGCAGGTGATGGCCGAGCACAAATGGGACGCGCTCATCACCGGCATTCGCCGCGACGAAGATCCGACGCGCGCCAAGGAACGCTACTTTTCGCCGCGCACGAAGGACTTCGAGTGGGATTACAAGGATCAGCCGCCGGAGTTTTGGAACCAGTTCACCACGAGTTGCGCGCCTGGCGAGCACGTCCGCGTGCAAACTTTGCTTGATTGGTCCGAGCGCGACATTTGGCTCTACATCCAGCGCGAAGGCATCCCGATTCCGAAAATGTATTTCGCCCGCACGGCGAAGGATGGAAATCGTTACCGCTTCCGCAGTCTCGGCTGCTGGCCGATCTCCGCGCCCGTGCCGAGCGAAGCCGACAACATCGACAAAATCATCGACGAACTTGCGACCACGAAAACCAGCGAACGCGCCGGTCGCGCGCAGGATCATCACGAACGGAATGCCATGCAGAAGCTGCGAGCGAAAGGATTCATGTGATGACCGCTGACAATACAGCCCGCCTTAAAGTCGTCTTCGTTGGCCACGTCGATCACGGCAAATCCACGCTCATTGGCCGGATTTTCCACGACACCAACTCGCTGCCCGACGGCAAGATCGACCAGATCAAAGCCGCCTGCCGCGAGGAGGGGATGGAGTTCGAGTATTCGTTCCTGCTCGATTCGCTGCTCGAGGAGCAGGAGCAGAACATCACAATCGACACGACGCAGATTCAGTTCAAAACCGACAAGCGGCCCTACGTCATCATCGACGCGCCGGGGCACAAGGAGTTCTTGAAAAACATGATCACGGGTGCCGCGAGCGCGGACGCTGCGGTGCTGCTGATCGCAGCGAACGAAGGCGTGCGCGAGCAATCGCGGCGGCATGGCTACTTGCTTTCGCTGCTCGGGATTTCGCAGGTCGTGGTCGCGGTCAACAAGATGGACCTCGTCGATCACGACGAAGAGGTTTTTGAAAAAGTCGTCACCGAGTATTCCGAGTTTTTAAAACAGATCGGGCTCACCGCGCAGCGGTTCGTGCCAATCTCCGCGCGCACCGGCGCGAATGTCGCGAGCAAGGACGGAGCCGTGATGCCGTGGTATTCCGGGCCGAGCATCACCGACACACTCGACTCCTTCACGCCGCCGCCCGCGCTCAACGAAATGGCGCTGCGGTTTCCGATCCAGGACGTGTATCGCTTCGACGCGCGCCGCATCATCGCGGGACGGGTCGAGGCGGGCACTTTGCGCGTCGGAGACACCCTGGTTTTTTCGCCGAATAACAAAACGTCCGTCGTCGCGTCGATCGAGCGCTGGAGCGCCCCGCCGCGGGATTTTGCAGTCGCCGGTGAAAGCGTTGGCATCACGCTGACCGAGCAGATTTTCGTCGAGCGCGGCCACGTCGCTTCGCACGAAGCCGATGCGCCGATCGAGTCGAACCGTTTCAAGGCGCGCCTGTTTTGGATGGGCAAGCGGAACCTCGCCGTCGGCGAACGCACGAAACTCAAACTCGCGACGCAGGAACTCGACGCGGAGGTCGTCAGCATTGAGCGGATCATTGATGCCTCCACGCTGGATAGCGTCGCCGAAGGCCGCCAGCACATCGCGCGCAACGACGTCGCCGAGGTTACGATCCAGACGCGCGGCGCACTCGTTTTCGACAACGCCGACCGCAACCCGCTACTCGGCCGCTTCGTCATTGTGGACGACCGCAAAGTCGCGGGCGGCGGCATTATTTTCGGCGGCACTTACCTCGACCGCACAAAGGTCAAATCACAGAATATTTTCTGGAGCGAAGGCACGGTCACCGCGCAGCACCGAGCGTTGCGCAACGGCCACAAAGGCGCCGTCGTCTGGCTGACAGGCCTGAGCGGTGCCGGCAAATCGACCATTGCCTGCGCACTCGAACGCGAGCTTTTCAATCAAGGCCTCCACACTTACGTGCTGGATGGCGACAACGTCCGTCACGGGCTGAACTCGAACCTCGGATTTTCACCCGAGGACCGCGAAGAAAACATCCGCCGCGTCGCCGAAGTCGCCAAACTGCTCGCCGACAGCGGCACGATTGCGATCACCGCGTTTATTTCGCCTTATCGCGCCGACCGCGTGCGCGCGCGCGAAGTCGCCCTCGAAGGCGGTGCGGATTTCATCGAGATTTTTGTCAGTGCGCCGCTTGAGGTGTGCGAGCAGCGCGATCCGAAGCAGCTTTATAAAAAAGCGCGTGCCGGCGAGATCACACAGTTCACCGGGATCGACGCTCCATACGAAGCTCCCGAAAATGCGGAAATCGTTGTCCACACCGATCGGCAGACACTGAATGAATCCCTCACGGAGATCCTCGAAAAGCTGCTGCCGCGCGTCAAAACTGCCGAGGATTCCGTGGAGATCTAAGACGGATTCACGCGGAGCACAGGTCCCCATTCCTGTCCCGAAATTTTCTCCGATCCGCAAATTCCGATGAAGAAGCTCATTACCGTTTTACTCATCGCAGTGCTTGCGCTTGGAGCGTGGTATTTCCATTCGCTCAGAACGCTGAAGTCGGGCGCTCACGGTGAAATTCCCGACAAATTCCTCGCCCGCGCCGAGAAACACGACATCGAATCGACCGTGGAATTGAGCGGCGACGTGACGCCGGACACCACGCTGGACGTAAAATCGGAAGTGAGCGGGAAGATCAAGGCGTTGCATGTGATCCCGGGCCAGCAGGTGCAACCGGGCGAGCTCTTGGTCGAGATCGATGACCACGACTTGCTGACAGACAAAGCGTCGGCGCAAACGGAAATCGAGGGTGCAAAAATCATCGTCGAAAAAAATGCGCGCAATCTCCAGCGGGCGGAGGAACTCTTTTCTTCGAAGCTGATCAACCGCGAAGCGTTCGACAATGTCTCTGCGGAATCCGACATCGCGAAGAACGATCTCGAAAAATCACAGCACCGGCTGGACGGCGTGGAAGACAAATTGCGCAAAACGAAGATTTTGGCGCCCGCCGCCGGCACGGTGCTCAGCGTGAGCGTCGTGGAAGGCCAGGTCGTGGTCGGCGCGGCGAGTGTGAACTCCGGCACGACGCTGATGCAGATCGCCGATCTCGCGCGCCTGCTCGTGACGACGAACGTCAATCAAGTGGACGTCGCCAAACTGCAGCGCGATCAGAAGGTCGCCCTCAGCACTGAATCAATCAAAGACCTTGATTTGCAGGCGACGATCACCTTCATCGCGCCGGTCGCCTCGACGAAAAACAACGTCAAAGGCTTCGAGGTCAAGGCGCTCATCGATCATCCGGATCCGCGCCTCCGTCCCGGCATGACGGTGAATATCACCGTGCCAATCGCCAGTGCTGCCGGCGTGGTGAGCGTGCCGATCTCCGCCGTTTTCAAAGGCGAAAACAACACGCGCGTCGTTTACGTGCGAAAAGGGGAGGGCTCGGAAAAGCGCGAGGTCCAAATCGGCGTGACGGATCTCGAACGCGCGGAAATCAAATCCGGATTGCAGCTCGGCGAGGAGATTCTCCTCGTTGAGCCACGAACGTTGCAGAAAAAAACGTGAGCTCGAACGCGTTTCCTTTTTCGTCCTGAAATGGCGCTGATTGAACTCCGCGACGTTGTAAAACGCTATCGCGTCGGCGAGCAGGAAATCGTCGCGCTCGACCACATCGACCTCGACATCGCGGAAGGCGAATTCGCTTCGATCATCGGCCCGAGCGGGAGCGGCAAATCCACCTTGATGCATCTGCTCGGCTGCCTCGATACGCCGACTTCCGGCACGATGCACATCGATGGCGTGAACGTGAGCCGCGCCGGCTCGAACAAGCTTTCCGAGATGCGAAACCAGAAGATCGGGTTCGTTTTTCAGGCGTTCAATTTGCTGCCAAAGTTCAACGTGCTGCAAAACGTGGAGTTGCCGATGACCTACTCTGCGGTGCCCGCCCGGGAACGCCGCGAACGCGCGTTGAACGCGATCGAGCGCGTCGGTCTCACCAACCGGGTGCATAACAATCCGCTGCAACTCAGCGGCGGACAATGCCAGCGCGTGGCGATTGCCCGGGCGCTCGTGAATAATCCGAAGATCATTTTTGGCGACGAACCGACCGGCAATCTCGACTCCCACACCGGCGAGAACATCCTCGCGCTTTTCCAGGAGCTGAGCGAGCAGGGCCGCACCGTCGTCCTCGTCACACACGACGCCGACATCGCGGCGCGCACGCCGCGTCGGATCGAGATTCGCGATGGAAAAATCGTGGCGGGCCAGCAGGCAAAGCCTGCGGAGTCGCCCGAGGCGCCGGCGCGCGAAACCGATCCGCTCGCGCTCCGGGGACTTTCCATCGAGCCACGGACATGAACTTCTGGCTCGGCCTGCAAATCGGTTTTCGCGAAATCTGGGCGCACAAATTCCGCAGTTTCCTGACCATGCTCGGCGTCATCCTTGGCGTCGCCAGCCTGCTCGCGATGTTCGCGCTGACCGAGGGGATCGCACGCGGGATGCGCGAGGTGATGCAATCAACCGGCGGCATCGAGCGCGTGCAGGTTATTACCAAAGAAGTCTCGGAGAATCTCCAGGATGTTGCCTTTCTCTCTCCCGGCCGGACGATGGACGACGTCCGCGCGATTGAAAGCGGCGCGCCGTTGATCGATCTCGTGACGCCGGAATCTTCGCAGGACGGGGCAATCACCTTCGGCGGCAAGACCACGCGTTCGCGCGTGACCGGTGGCGTGCCGGGCTTTGCGGAGATGGGCAAATACGAGATCGAACATGGTCGCATGCTCTCGACGCTCGATGTGGACAACGCGAGCCACGTCGTCGTCATCGGCAAATCGATCGTGGATGAGCTCTGGCGCGGGCGCAGCGACGACCCGCTCGGGACAACGATCCTGATCAACAACCGGCCCTTCAAAGTCATTGGGACGTTCCCGCTTTTTGAAACAGAGGAAACGCGCAAACGCCGCGAGGCGGGTGTCACCGCGGCTGCGGAGGAACGGCGGGAGCAGCGTCGCGGCAAACCGGCCGCAGCGCGCGGCGGTCCCGCGCCCGGCCGCTGGGATCCGTTTTACCAAAAAAACCACGCGTTGGTGATCCCGATCACCGCGATGTTTTACGAGTTCAAATCGGCGGCCGACCTCGGGAACAACAACGTCGGGCCGAACTACAAACTCGATAATCTTTACATCCGCGTCGCCGACCTGACGCGCTTCGAGGACGGCATCGCGCAGGCGCGGGCGGTGCTGAATCGCACGCATCGCGGCATTGACGATTTCGGTTTCGACACGCGTGAAGACTGGTTCGACAACATCGAAACCGGCGTTCGCGCCACGCGCACGAGCGGCGGCCTCATCGCCGGCATCAGCCTGCTCGTCGGCGGCATCGGCATCACGAACATCATGCTCGCCTCCATCACCGAACGCATCCGCGAGATCGGAGTGCGCCGGGCGATCGGCGCCAAGGCGCGCGATATTTTTTCCCAGATCGTGGTCGAAAGCGCGGTCATCGGTTTTCTCGGCGGCGTGCTCGGACTC
>JAXDQV010000273.1:0-7273 GCA_034667645.1 Chthoniobacter sp. | reverse complement strand
CGTTGATGCGAGTGTGCTCACCTGGGCCGCAGCGGTTACCCTCATCGTTGCGATTGTCTGGACTGCCACCCGTGCGATCTCTTTGGCCGAAACAGCGGTTTTGATCGATTCGCGTGCCAAGACGCGCGATCGGCTGATTACGGTGCTGTCGATTGCGAACAATCGCGCTCCGACTGTGGGACATGAGGTGGCGCTCGAGGAATGCTGCCGGTTTCTCACCCAGGCTGATCTAACAACTTACGCTCGCGTAAGAGTTCCCGAAGCGGCGCACTGGCTCATCGTTCCTGCGATAACGCTCGCGCTGCTGTGGTGGAATTTGAAATTGGCTGGACATAATTTTTCGCCGACGCCACCAACACACGCACAGCTTGTTGCCGCGGCGGACCAGCTCGAAGAATTACAAAGAAAGGTGGAGGACGCGAATGAGAGCGCCAAGTCCGAGGATTTGGAAAAAATCGGGGAAGCCCTTCGAAAGAGCGCGATGCACTTGCGCGATGGCGACGGCGCAAATGGCGATTCAAAGGCGATGCTGCGTGAGCTTTCATCCATCGAGATGGCTGTGGAGCGATCGAAGCGCGATGCAGAATCTGCGCTCGCCCGTCTCGCTGCCGCCTTGCAAAAGGCAGGCAGTCCCGCCGGCGACTCGTTGCGTGCCGGGGAAATTGCGAAGGCTGCGGGAGAATTGGAATCGGCGATCGACCAAGCCGCGCGAATCGCGGAAGCACTGCGCAGCGGAGGAGCCGGGACTGCAGGAGCATCGGGTGAGCTGGCGAAAGCGATGGCGAGCATGGCCGGCGCTACTGCGCAGGAGGATCTGCAACGGGCGCTGCAACAACTGGCCGCCGCGTTGCGCCATCAATCGGAGTCGGTGGCGCGAAACGGGGACGCGAACCACGCGACGCAGGAAATCTTGAAAGCATTGCAGGGGATGAAATATGGCCGGGAATCGCGCCTGAGTTCTTCTCCAAAGCCAGCGGGTCAGAAGAAGGAAAACGCGGACGCGTTTGTTGCAACTTCTTCCGGTGGGCCGATGGCCGCGGCCTCCGATCAAGCAATCGCCGCCACCGGCCAGCCCGGCAGCGAGCGGGATGAGGGAACGACGAAAACGGTATTCGGCAAGCGGAATGCTGCCCAAGACGCGGCTGCGAATCCGATCGAGCTCGCAGGTGCACTCGGTGAAGGAGACTCGCTGCAAAGCCTTGTCTCGACGCACGGAGACAGCTCAAAAGCTACGGAGCGTTACCGCGACCTCTATAACGCCATGGCTCCCGCGGCAGAGGACGCGATGATGCAGGAGAATATTCCTCTCGGTTCGCGCTTCTTTGTGAAACGGTATTTCGAGAGTATCCGTCCCCAAGAATGACTGAAGAAGCCGAACATTTTCGCGATACCTTCCAGCGCCTGACCGATGAGATCGGCAAGGTGATCGTTGGCCAGGAAGACGCAATCGAAGGCGTGCTGGTCGCGCTTTTTGCAGGGGGACACGTGCTGCTGGAGGGCGTGCCCGGCCTCGGCAAAACGATGCTCGTGCGCACTCTCGCCGCGGCGATTAATCTCCAGTTTGCGCGCGTGCAGTTCACACCCGATCTGATGCCGGCGGACATCGTCGGCACCAATCTCATCACGGAGGATGAGCACGGCCACAAGACGATGCGATTCCAGCGGGGGCCGATTTTTACAAACATCCTCCTAGCCGATGAAATCAATCGGGCGACGCCCAAAACACAGAGCGCGCTGCTCGAGGCGATGCAGGAAAATCATGTGACGGTCGGTGGCGGCCAGCATCTCGTCGGGGATCCCTTTTTGGTGCTGGCCACGCAAAACCCAATCGAGATGGAAGGGACTTATCCGCTGCCGGAAGCGCAGCTTGACCGCTTCTTTTTCAAGCTGAAAGTCCGGTTTCCCTCGACTGAAGAATTACACCGGATCGTTGAGCGAACAACGTCTGGCGATTCCGCCCGGGTTGCGACCGTGATTACGGATGCGGTCGAAGTCACTCGTTTGAGAAAACTCGTCCGCGAGGTGCCGGTTGCCCGCGAAGTGCAGGAACGCGCGGTCGAGATCGTGATGGGCTCGCACCCTGAAAATGGAGCGCCTGGCTTGACGAAAAAGTTCGTTCGTTACGGAGCGAGCCCGCGGGGGCTGCAGGCGCTGATGCTGGCGGCGAAGATCTACGCTTTGCTCGACAAGCGTTACCACGTGGCAAAAGTGGACATTGAAAAAGCGGCGCCTCCAGCTCTGCGCCATCGAATTATTCTGAACTTCGAAGGCGAAGCGGAAGGCGCGACCACGGATCAAATCATCAGCGCAATTCTTGCGTCGCGCGGCGCGGCCTAAAAGCCGAGCGCAAACGTGAAGCGGGGCCGGCTGTAATACCGGTGATAGGACGTCCGGTAGAAGGGGCGATAATTCTCGTAGTAAGGCTCATCGTAATAGGTCACGTAGCGCGGGTGATAGTAGTAGGGGCGCTCGTAAATCACCACGCGCTCTGAGCGGCAATGCTTGTAACGATGGTGATCGTAAGCAGAAGCTTGCGGGGCAAAAACGCCGGCAAACAATGTCGCTGTCGCAGCTGCCAAAAGAAGTGTTTTCATAGTTGTGAGTTTTGACGAAGGGAGCGGTGGGTTATTCAAGACGCCGCCTCAGAAACCTTCATGCGGTTTTAGTTTGGTCGCACTGAATGTTTCGATTTCCGGCCCCGGCTCGAACGTATCGCCGCGGCGGGTAATTTTACGCAAGGTGACCCGGCTTCCCTCGATGTCAACCATGGTGCGGCCGCCGATCACGGAGAGAAAGCTGCCGCTGTTGATGATCACGCGCGGACCCTGGCGCCAGACACCAGAAAAGTGCGTGTGACCGATGATGACGATGCGGGCGCGAGGCCGAAAAACGCGCGCGAGTGCGACGGCTCTCGCCGGCGTTTCGATCCAGCATTTCACGATTTGCAGCGGACGCCACGGCGGCCAGCACTCGCGGGCGATCGTCGCGATGCCGGCGAGTGCTCCCCGGGGGATGCGCGGTTTGTGCAGCTCGATGGAGAGTGACGCCCGCTTGCTCGCGGACAATCGCTGCTCGAAGTCATCAAACGCGTTTTCGTGCAGTTCCGAAAGCGCTTTGGTATGGGCTTCGCCGACGATCGGCGCCTCGATTCCCCATGGCGAAATGTCATGGAAAAGCATGTCGCCGTGCGTGACGAGGATTGCGCCGTCCGCGAGGTCGAGATGATTGGTGTGGGAAATAATCGGGTCGTGATTTCCGTTAATGAAGACCGGCTCCGCCCCTCGCTCGGTGCAGAGCTTGCGAACCTGCTCCGCGTTGCGTTTTCCTCTCGCACGGCCCCGCATAAAGCGCAGCTCGACGGTATCGCCGTTGAAGACAACGGTGCCCGCGCCATTGAAGAGCGGCGCGAGTGCTTCGGGGTCCGGAACGATGCTCGCAGGATGTCCGAAATGAATGTCCGAAAGGATGCGGATGGGTTCGGCGAGCGACATTCAGCACGCGAACAATAAAAGCGGGGCGCGGCGAAGCCGAAACAAATCCGGCGCGCGCGTTTCGCTATAATCAATAAACGATCACACGCGTGCCGCTGCGGCGATAAGGGTAGCCGCGGTCGTAGTAGGCCGGGTAAACGCGTTCGCTCCGGTAGACGCGCCGGGGATAAATCCGGGGCCGCTCGTCGTAATAATAAGGATCGCTGTAATGCGTGCGTCCGACGATTACTGCCCGGTGATGCACGGCGCGACGGTCGTAGTCTTCACAGCCCGCGAAGAGCAAACCGGCGAGCAGGGCCAAAGCGAGGTTTTTCATAGTGATGGTTTCGGCTCGCCGCGGCGCCTTGGCCGTAGCCTCGGGATAACCAGCCCGTCCTTCCGCTTTACAACACGACCAACCCGCACGTAAAACGCGTGACCCGATCAGGCGAGGCCGCGTTCGTCCAGAAACACCGGAAGGTTATTCACCCAAATCCAGAAGTGTGAAAGCGCTGGTAGAAACATTTATCGTTCCGACGAGCGGGAAAGGCACTTACGAGATTACCGACCGCGTCGCCGACGTCGTGCGCCGCAGCGGAGCGCGCAGCGGCACCGCGACCGTGTTTCTCCAGCACACAAGCGCCAGTTTGATCATCTATGAAAACGCGGACCCGAGCGCGCGCACGGACCTGCACGAGTTCTTCGAGCGTCTCGTGCCGGAGGATGCAGATTACTACATCCACACCGCCGAGGGGAGCGACGACACCACTTCGCATCTGCGGATGGTGCTGACGCGCTCCAGCGAATGCATTCCGGTCGCGGAAGGACGACTTACGCTGGGCACGTGGCAGGGCATCTTTCTCTTTGAGCATCGCGCTGCGCCGCATCGGCGATCCGTCACGGTTTCCGTGCTCGGTGTTTGAGGCGAAGCGCCGCGTGGGTCGACGTCCCGCGCCGAAATTTAAATGAGAGCGATTTCGATGTGACAAAACGCCAGGCCATTCTCAAACTGCGGCCGCTTATTCCCCCAACATGCACACCATCGATATTCCCTCCAGTATCAATAAAACGCTCGCAATCATCATGGGCGGCGGCGCGGGAACGCGGCTCTTTCCCCTGACGAAGGACCGGTCGAAGCCGGCGGTTCCGCTCGGTGGAAAATACCGCATCGTCGATATCCCCATCTCGAACTGCATCAACTCCGGGATGCGGCACATGTATGTGCTCACGCAGTTCAACAGCACGTCGCTCATCCGGCATCTCGCGGCGAGCTACAAGTTCGATCATTTTTCCCGCAGCTTCGTGGAAATCCTCGCTGCGCAACAGACGCCGAGCGGCTCGCACTGGTATCAAGGGACGGCGGACGCCGTCCGCCAAAACCTGCGCGATTTTCTGCAACGGCCTTACGATTATTTCGCGATCCTCAGCGGCGATCAGCTCTATCGCATGGACTATCGCAAGGTGCTCAAGCAGCACATTGAGAAAAAAAGCGACATCACGATCGCGACGATCCCGGTCGATCGGAAAGCGGCGACAGACTTTGGCATCATGCACACGGATGCGGATCGGAAGATCATCCGCTTTGAGGAAAAGCCGAAGGATCCCGCCGTGCTCGACGACTTAAAAATTCCGCAACAGCTTCTCAGCGAACTGGGGAAAGAGCCGGACGAGGAGCTGTATCAGGCCTCCATGGGCATCTATATTTTCAACCGCGAAGCGTTGACCACGGCGCTCGACAACGACTTCAACGATTTCGGCAAGCACATCATCCCAACCGCGATCAAAACCTCCGCGGTGCATGCTTACATTTTCCAAGGCTACTGGGAAGACATCGGGACGATCCGCGCGTTCTTTGACGCGAATCTCAATCTCACGAATCCCGCACCGCAGTATTCGTTTTTCGACACCGTGGCACCGGTCTACACCCACGCGCGTTTTCTGCCGGCGAGCAAAATCAATGGCGCGACTGTGAAACAGGCAATCATCTCCGACGGCTGCATCATCTCCGATGCCCACATCGAGCGCTGCGTGGTCGGCGTGCGCTCCTACATCGGCAGCGGCACCACCGTGCGGCACTCGATTATCATGGGCGCGGACTTTTACGAAACCGATATCGCCTCGAAGGAAAAAGCGAGCGAACTTCCCGCGCTCGGCATCGGGAAAAACTGCGTGATTGACCACGCGATCATCGACAAAAACGCACGCATCGGTGACGGCGTCGTCATCACTTCGGAGGGGAAAGCGGAGAACGCCGACGGCGAGAATCACTACGTGCGGGACGGAATCGTGGTCATTCCGAAAAATGCAGTCATCCCCGACGGCACCTGGGTTTAGCGCAACGGGAAAACCGTGGGGGTGGATTTCCGCCGGCGCGTTCGCCTTGGGAGTCGCGGGCGGTTTTGCGCTGCATTCGACGTCGGCGCCACGGGATCGTTCCGCATCCGCTTCCGCCGCCGCCGCGCAGGCGGAGCGCAACTCAGTCGGGATGGCGAGCGGAGCCTCCGCCGGTCGCGGCGGCATGTGGACCACGAGAGATTTCCCGACGCGCCTTCATGAGGCGCTCAACTTCGGATCGGAACGCAAGCGCTGGCGCGCGTTGAGCGCCCTCGGGGATGATCTTGACGCTCAGCAGATCCGCGAAGCGATGGGGGAAGCGGAGAAACTGAAAGTTCGGGAGCGGCCAATGATCGTCCAGCAGTTGCTGGCCCGCTGGGCGGAACTCGATCCACAGGCAGCGTTGGCTTACGCAAGCAAGATTCCAAAAACCAGCGAACGCAATCAGGCCATTGCGGCCGCAGTCAGTGGCTGGGCGGAACTCGACCCGCGTGCCGCCGAGCAATGGGCGGCGCAACTGCCGAAAGGCGCAGGGAGGGATGCCGTTTATCAGGCGCTGGTCGCGGCCATTGCGGGCAGCGATCCTGAACACGCACTGCAGCTCGCGCAGCTCTCGTCGCGAAACGTTCAAGCCTATCCAATTTTCAGCCAATGGGCGAATCGTGATCCGGCCGGAGCAGCCTTGCGCGCATCGCAATTGCCGTCCGGAAATCTGCGGCGCTCCGCCTTTAGCGCCATTGCGGCGGTCTGGGCGGAGAGCGATGTCCCCGGCGCGCTGGCGTGGGCGGAAACACTGCCGGAAGGAGGCGCGCGGCGCGACGCGCTTTCCTCGATCACGCAGCAATGGGCACAGACCGATCCGCGCGCGGCGACCGAGTTTGCCGCCAAGCTCCCGCCCGGCTCCGCGCAGCAAGTGCTCAGCAACACCCTCGGCGTCTGGGCCGACTCGGATTTCAAGGCAGCCGTCGCCTGGATCAACGAAATGCCGGACAGCCCGCAGAAAACGCGGGTGCTCCAGCAGATGAGCATTCGTAACATGTGGCAGGATCCGCACAGCGCGCTGCAAATCGTGGAGGTCATGCCACCCGGCGATATGCAGGACCAGGTCTTGCGGAGCCTGGCCAGCAGTTG
Source organism: Chthoniobacter sp. (assembly GCA_034667645.1). Taxonomy (GTDB): domain Bacteria; phylum Verrucomicrobiota; class Verrucomicrobiia; order Chthoniobacterales; family Chthoniobacteraceae; genus JAJPJG01. The sequence goes on along the minus strand of JAXDQV010000273.1, from coordinate 338 downwards.
GATGCAGAACGATCCCAAGGCCGCGCAGGCGTGGGCGGAGCAGCAGACGGACGAGCACGTGCGCAAGATGATCTGGCCATCCATCGCCGGCGCCATCGCGCAGAGCGATCCGGCTGCAGCCATCAAAATCGCGCAATCACTCGATGGGAGTGAGCGGGAAAACGCCACGCGAAATGTGCTTTCACAATGGTCCGACAATGATCCGGTGGCCGCGCTGGCGTGGGTGATGCAGCAGACCGATGAGAAGCAGAAAACGCAATCGGTGGGTGAGGTGGTCCAGACGTGGGTTCGCAACGACCTGACGGCAGCGCAACGCTGGCTCGACACACTGCCCGCCG
>JAXDQV010000272.1:0-4087 GCA_034667645.1 Chthoniobacter sp. | reverse complement strand
CGTTTAGGGCGAATTCGGATTTGAGCTGACGGACACCAGCGCGGATCCGCGCAAGCAATTCGTCCCAATCAAACGGCTTCGCCATGTAATCGTTCGCGCCGTTATCCATGCCTATAACTATGTCCTCCTTGGACCCGCGGGCGGTGAGCATGATGATGTAAACGCTCTTTCCGCTCTCGCGCGTCTGCCGGCAAACCTCGGCGCCGTCCATTCCCGGCATCGTCCAATCGATTACGGCCACGCAGGGTCGGTCCCATTCCCGCAAAGCGGTCATGGCTTCCTCACCGTTACTGGCCACGATGGTGCGGAAGCCGCCGTTCTCGACTACGGCTGTGACCAGTTTCCTGGAGACCGGGTCGTCTTCTGCAATTACCACGACAACTGTACCCTCATGGGTTTGGACAATCTGGGATGGCGGCAGCGACTGAACCGGACAACGATCTGAATCCGGTTGGAATTGTTTGTTGTTCATGAAGCGCGGATGCAGCCACCATCTAAGCCGGTCATGTGCCTGGCTCGAAGGTAGTTCTACGTGCTTTCGGCCTGGACAGGACGATCGGGCGCGCCGCTGGCGAGCAACTCTTCGACTTTCCGCTGAAGCTCTGGCGGCCGGCAGGGTTTCTGCAGAAAATGAGCGGACCCCGGGTCAATGCCGTAAAGCAACATCACCTCAGGCGCATGTCCGGAACAAAACAAAATCACCGCTTTCGGCAGGTCGATTTGCAACTGGTCGGCCAGTTCCTTTCCGGATACGCCGGCCATCACCACATCAAGAATGACCATCCCGATTTGCGGCTGGTTGCGCGCGACTTGCAACGCCTCTTCCCCGTCGATCGCGACAAGAGTAAGGTAACCGAAGCCCTTGAGGGTGTAACTAAGGATCATACGCATAGCGGGATCATCGTCGACGACAAGAATCGTCCGCTGCGTGGCGGCCAACATACCTGCGTTTACGGTGGCATTATCCGTCATGCTTCTATGATCTTGTTGCGAATGGCGTAGCGCACCAGGCTGGCGATGGAATCCAGGCTCAGCTTTCGCAGGATGCTGGCGCGATGGGTCTCCGCCGTTCGCACGCTGATGCCAAGCGCGTCTGCCACCTCTTTGTTACTCTTGCCTTCGGCCAGGAGCTGCACGATTTCGCGTTCCCGCGCGCTCAACCGTTGCCCGGGCTGAGTCCCGTTCGGGCCCTTGGGGGAGCGATTGATGATATCAGCAAACAAGATTTCGGAAACCTTGTTGGTGAAGAAGGGCTTGTGCCGGGAAAGAGACTGGATGGCGTCCACCAGATAAGTGTGCGCCTCGCCTTTGAAGATAAAGCTTTTCACTCCGATCTCGAATACATCGCGGATCAATTCATCTGTCTCATGCGCCGTGAACATGAGAATCTCGGTAGGCGGCAGGCGCCGTTTAATTTGGGCCGCGGCATCGAGGCCGTTGAGGTCGGGCATGCTCATGTCCATGATGACGATGTCGGGGTGCAAGCGGATCGCCTCGGCGACTGCTTCGCGTCCGGTCGCTGCCGTGCCGCAAACTTCCCAACCGGGTTGCCGTTCGATCACGGCACGCGTCCCTTCGCGCATGACATCGTGGTCGTCGGCAATAAGAATTCGCAGGGGGCGCGCGGGAGGTGTAGCTGTAGGTATGGGCCTAGATCTAGGTGTAAGTGCAGGCGTAGGTGTCATAGTTTGTGGGTCTGGAGGCTGAGAGCGTCGTGCAGAGTCGTCAGCAGCATCTCTTTGTTGTAGGGCTTGGTGAGGCAGGCACGGACGTTAAGGCCGACAAGCTCGTGCACGCCCTTTTCCATGCTGCCTTGCCCGGTGGAAGCGATAACGCATACATCGGGCTTCATTTTTTGCAGCGTGCGAATGAGCGCGATGCCATCCATAAGAGGCATCGCCAAATCTGTCAGCACCAGGCTGATCTCGTCCTTGCGCAACGCAAAAATGGCCAGCGCCTCTGGGGCATCTTCGGCAGTCAATACCTGGTAGCCGTGGCCTTCGAGCAACTCTTTGGCTACTTGCAGGATCAACTTCTCGTCATCCACGATCAGGAGCAGTTCTCCCTTGGCCGGAGGCAGTGCGGCAGTTTCACTTTTCTTCAGCCCGCCCGGCGCATCGACCATCGCGGGAAGATAGACCTTGAAGGTCGTGCCGCGCCCGATCTCGCTGTCGACGGCCACAAATCCTCCATGGCTCTTGGCGATCCCAATGACTGTCGAGAGTCCCAATCCCGTGCCGAGACCAAGTTCTTTGGTGGTAAAGAACGGGTCGAAAATCTGGTCCATGATCTGACGCGGAATCCCCATGCCTGTGTCCTTGACCTCGAAAAGGACGTGTGGTCCCGCCTTGGCTCCGGGCGTCATACTCGCGTAATGCTCGTCTACCGGGAAGTTCCTGGCCGAGATGGTTAGCGCGCCGCCCGCCGGCATCGCGTCACGGGCATTGACCGAGAGATTGAGCAAGATTTGATGGAGCTGCGTCGGGTCTCCCTCGATCGGCCACAAGGATTGGAGGTACTCAGTTCGCACTCTGATCCTTTTGGGAAAGGTTCCCTCGGCGATCTTGGCCATTTCGCTGATGAGGTGCGCGGGTTGCAGGAGCAAGCGCGCTCCCTCCGTGCCGCGCGCGAAGGTCAATACTTGCTTGACGATGTCGGCGCCGCGCTGGGCGCACGTTTCGATGGTGGAAAGAATCATCTCGTCCGGCGCCGGCATCTCGGTCCGGCGCAGCACGGCCGCCCCCATCAGGATGGGAGCAAGAATATTGTTCAGATCGTGCGCCACTCCACTGGCCAGGGTGCCGATGCTTTCCAGCCGCTGGGCCCGGAGGAATTGCTCCTCGATTTTTTTCTGTTCGGTGATGTCGGTGTTGATGATCAGAACGGACTTGGGCGCGCCCAGGTCATCCCGGACCAGGGTCCAACGGCTGCGGACAATGACATGCCCGCCATCCTTGCAAATGTGCTTGCACTCACCGGTCCATTTTCCATTTTCGATTACGGCTGCCCGCGCCGCAGCCGCGCCGGCAGGATCGGTTTTGCGAAGAAAAGGGGCCGCTTCCTTGGCGCGCACTTCCGCGGCAGTCCAGCCATACAATGTTTCCGCGCCGTGATTCCAAAACTCAATGCGATCTTCCATGTCGCGGACCATGATCGCGTCATGAGCGAGATCGAGCAGTTTGGCCTGTTCCCGAATCCGGGCTTCGCCCGCCCGAGCCTCCTTGTCCGCCAGTTTGCGGTGGGTCACATCCAGCATGATTCCACGCTGTTTGATGGAGCGGTCCGGCAGGCTGACCACAGTGACCCGATCTTTGAACCAAACAGTGCGCCCGTCGGAGGACATCATCCGGTACTCGAGTTCCGCCGGAGGCCCTTCCACCGTGGCGTCCGCGGAACGCGCCATCGTTTTCTCCCGGTCCTCCGGGTGCAGGTGTTCTTGCCAAAAGTGCGGCTCCGCTATCCAGCGGGCGGTCGGATAGCCGAGGATTTCTTCGGCTTTTTCGCTGACGAAAGTAACCTGACCGGTCGCTTGCTCGGCCTCCCAGACGATGCCTTCCACGGAATTGATGATATCCGCCAGATGCTGGTCCGCATCACGCCTTGCTGTTTCGGCCCTCCGCTGATTCGTGATGTCTCGCGTGACGCTCAAAACAGAAGTGGGACCATCCTTTCCGTTTGGCAATCCGACCGAATGCGTATCCGCCCACCGTTCCGTTCCCCTTAGGCCGATGAGACGGAATTGGAGATGGCCAGTTCCTCCGCAGGAGGCCCTGTGATGCAGCTGCTCGAAGGGAACTCTATCGTCCGGGTGAATCAGATCGGAGACCGGGCGGCCGCGAATTTGCTCGCTGCTTTCTGCTTCGATCATTCTAAGTCCCGCCCGATTTATTTCTATCAGGAGGCCGTCGGCGGAGACGGTCTTCACGCACTCCGGCTCGTTATCGATAATTGCCCGCAGCCGTGACTCGCTCAGTTTTAGCTCCTGCTCGACCCGCCTGCGCTCAGTCGTCTCCTCGAACGTGCCTTCATAGCAGACGGCTTCGCCCGCGGCGTTACGGACGAGTCGAGCGTTTTCCGAGATGCAGTT
>JAXDQV010000271.1:0-2636 GCA_034667645.1 Chthoniobacter sp. | reverse complement strand
TTCCCGGCGCCGCCAAATTTTCCCTTGGGTGAAGCCCAGGAGTACTCGGTAATGTCGTTCGCATTTACTTTAAGCATGGCGATTGGATTTGGTGACTCTGGCTAGACTAGGAACAACAGGAGGCGCCCTCCTGAATAGGTGGACAAGGAACGGACCCATAACTGCAAAACACGCAGCAGTCTCCGGCCTTCGGCTTAAGCACGACGCGACAAGCCAGACACTCGTAGAAGAACATGCAGGCATTTGCCGGCATCCGCTCCTCGGCCTGGCGGCCACATTGAGGGCACGTTATTGTCGAGGACGAATGCAGTTCCATATTGGCGGGGAGAACGACGCGCAGCATGGCTGAAAGAAAGGGCGTTGCCATGGCAAGGAGTGGAGCGTCTCGGAGAAACGTCCCTCCCAGTTAAACATCGTAATACATCGCGAACTCGTACGGATGGGGACGGAGACGAAGCGCGTCGTATTCCTTTTGTTTCATCTCGATCCAGTTCGCGACGAAGTCTTCGTTAAAGACGTCGCCTTTGAGCAGGAAACCGTGGTCTTCACTTAGGGCTTTGATCGCACCGCTGAGGGAATCGGGGACGCTCGGGACGTTCGCGAGTTCTTCGGGCGGAAGTTCGTAGAGGTTCTTGTCGAGCGGATCGCCGGGATCGATGCGGCTTTGGATTCCATCCAGGCCGGCGAGGAGCAACGCGGAAAAGGCGATGTAAGGATTGGCCGCGGGATCGGGAGTGCGGAACTCGATCCGTTTCGCTTTCGGGTTTGCCGAGTAGGTGGGAATGCGGATGGCGGCGGAACGGTTGCGGGCCGAGTAGGCGAGATTCACAGGGGCTTCAAATCCGGGAACGAGACGCTTGTAGCTGTTCGTCGTAGGATTGGTGATACAGGTGAGGGCAGGGGCGTGCCGCAAAATTCCACCAATAAAAAAGAGCGCCATCTCGCTCAGCCCGGCGTAACCGTTCCCGGCGAAGAGCGGTTTGCCATCTTTCCAGAGCGACATGTGGGTGTGCATGCCGGAGCCGTTATCGCCAAAGAGCGGTTTGGGCATGAACGTGACGCTCTTGTTGTGTTTCTTCGCCACGTTTCGGATGATGTATTTGTAATACTGCATCCAATCGCTCATCTGCTTCATCGGGGCGAAACGGATATCGATTTCGGCCTGGCCCGCCGTGGCGACTTCATGATGTTGCCGCTCGATGGGAATCCCGGCCTTCTCCAGCTCGAGACACATCTCGTTGCGGATGTCCTGCAAGCTGTCGGCGGGACCGACCGGGAAATAGCCTTCTTTCGCCCGAATCTTGTAGCCGAGGTTCGGAAATTCTTCGCGGGCGCTGTTCCAATGGCCTTCCGCGCTATCGACCAGATGGAAGGAGGAATTGCCGGCGTAGCTGTAACGGACTTCGTCGAAAATGAAGAACTCCGCTTCCGGTCCAAAGAACGCGGTGTCCGCGATGCCGGTGCTTTGCAGATAGGCTTCGGCCTTTTCGGCCACGCCGCGAGGATCGCGATCGTAGGGCTCGCGCGTGATCGGATCGACGATGGTGCAAATGAGGCTGAGAGTCGGCTCGGCGTTGAAGACATCGATCCAGGCCGTAGCGGGATCGGGTATGACAAGCATGTCGCTCGCGTTGATCGCGCGCCAGCCGCGGATGCTCGAGCCATCGAACCCGAGACCGTCGGTGAAAATTTCTTCGTTATATTCGGTAAGGGTGGTGGTGAAATGCTGCCAGGAGCCCGGAAGATCCGTGAACTTGAAGTCCACGAGTTTCACCTCGTGGTCCTTGATCATTTTACTGACGTCGGCTGGAGTCTTGTCTTTGTCTTTGGCCATATTCAGAGGTTGATGGTTGATGGTTGAGAGTTGATGGAAGTCCCAAGGTTCATCGCTTGAAGCACGGCAAGCGGGGTCGGGGACGCGAGGTCGAGGCGTGGCGGGCGGAGTCGATCAACCATCAACTCTCAACCATCGACCTCCGTGATCACACCGCTTTTTCGCCAATCTCTTCCGTGCGGATACGCACGGCGTGCTCGACTGGGAGCACGAAAACTTTGCCGTCACCGATTTTGCCGGTCTTGGCCGCGCCCACGACGACACTCACGGCCTTGTCCACCATCTCATCGGCGAGCACGACTTCGACTTTCACTTTCGGGAGAAAATCGACCGTGTATTCGCTGCCGCGATAAATTTCCGTGTGGCCTTTCTGGCGGCCGAACCCCTTCACTTCCGTCACCGTCATGCCCTCGATGCCGAGCTCGGCCAGGGCTTCCTTCACTTCCTCGAGTTTGAACGGCTTGATGATCGCTTCGAGTTTTTTCATGGGACGTGGAGTGGCGGCAAGTGGGTGTTTTTCAATCGCAAAAGTTGGGGCGCGGAATTCCGAAACGCTTGCGCGCCCTTAAATTCGTTTCGGTGATTCGCCGCACGTGCTCTCATAGCAACGCCGCCGAAATCGTGCAACACCGAAATTTTGTCGCCGCGAGAAATTTCTGTGCAGGGCACGGAAGAGTCCTCGCAGCACGGTCCCAAAGGCTCACAACGGTTCTGAACTTTGTGCACCTTTGGGTCCTTTGTTCGAATTTTCTCCGCTGTTTCGCCTCGTAAATTTGCTGCGTCCGCTGCTCAGTCTATAATG
>JAXDQV010000270.1:0-7761 GCA_034667645.1 Chthoniobacter sp. | reverse complement strand
GAAGATCAAGCGGGAGGATGTGTTTGTCGCCACGAAACTCTGGAACACCAATCATCGGCCGGAGCGCGTCAAACCGGCCTTCGAGGCGAGCCTCAAGAGACTTCAGCTCGACTACGTCGATCTCTATCTAATCCACACCCCTTTCGCCTTTCAACCTGGAGACGTGCAAGACCCGAGGGACGCGAACGACAATGTGATCTATGACAAAGGGGTGAAGCTGTTAGAGACGTGGGGCGCGGTAGAAAAGCTGGTGGATGAGGGCAAGTGCAAAGCAATTGGATTATCCGACATTGGCGTGGAGAAGGTGAAGGAGATCTATGAAGCCGCGACCATTAAGCCGCAAGTTGTCCACGTCGAATCCCATCCGTATCTCCCGGAGTGGGAGCTTTTAGACTATTGCCGAGAGCATGGAATCGTCTTCCAAGCTTTCGCCGCGTTGGGTCATAGTAGCGAGCCCAACCTGCTGGCCGACCCTGTCATCACCGGTATCGCCAGTCGGGTCGGCAAAACTCCGGCCCAAGTCGTGCTCGCGTGGGGTATCCAACGCGGGACGGCGCTCCTGACCACCTCAAAGACTCCCAGCCGCATCAAGGAAAACTATGACGTCTCCACGCTTCCTGAAGACGCCATGCGGGAGATCAACGAAGGAATCAAGTCGCGGGTAAGGTTCAATGCCGTTGTAGCGACCGGCGTTCCCGGATTCATTCCCCGAGGAAAGTGAAGTAGTGGGACTGTCACACTCACCTTTTGTTCATCGCGACCAGCAGCGCGAGCCAGAGGATAAGAAAGATGATGGGAACCCCCACGACTGCGCACTGTCCAAGCCACCGCACAAAGGTGGAACTGTGGACGGGCGGGTCTTCGGGCGTCGCGAGCCGGTCGGCCATTTTGCGCAAGCCATGCAGGGCGACCACTGCGCCGAGCATTGTCAGCAGCAACACCACCACGGTCGCGATGCCCGCCACAGGCAGCAGGTGTGTCAGTCGGCGATGCACTGGTTCGTAACGCGGCGAGAAGAACTCCTTCGGTGCGTTCAAGGTGATCGCAAAGGCCGTGAGGAGAAAGGACTGCGAACCCACCAGGGCCGCGAGCCGCTGATTGATGAGATTATCTTCATGCTCGATGCGCTGGCGGAGGAAGTGGAGCTTGTCGTTCATTGCGATTGGTGTGAGGTGTGGGAGATTGTAGGGCAAGCGAAGCGCTTGGCCAACAACTGCGAAAGAGGTGGCTGAGATTTTGAGGCGCAAATTTCGGAAGAACACCGTAGATTCTTTTGTAACTCGTGGTAAAAATCCTCCCATCGAAAGCTGTGTCGCAGGGACAGGAGCTGTTCGATTTTCTGCTCGCGAACACACCGGATCAAGTTTACTTCAAAGATCGCGAGGGCCGTTTTATTCGGATTAGCCGCGCGGTTGCGGAGTATCTCGGCGTAAAGGAACCCGGTGGTGTTATCGGAAAGACAGACTTTGATTTTTGGAATGCGGAAACCGCGCGAGCAGCAGCGGCTGATGAACAGCGAGTGATGGCGAGCGGCGAACCAATAGTAGGAAAAATCGAGAAGCTTATCTATCCAAATGGAAGGGTCGCGTGGGACTACACCACCAAGTTGCCACTTCTGAATCCTCGCGGAGAGATCATCGGGATTTGCGGAATCAACAAAGACTTCACAAAGGTAAAAGAAATGGAGGAAGCGCTGCGAGAGGAGCGCAACCGGCTGCGGATCACCACGGCCGAGTTGGAGGCGCGGAACGCCCAGATCGAGACCGATCTCCGGATGGCGCGCGAGGTTCAACTAGCGCTCCTGCCGCACGATTACCGCGCGGTTTCGCACGCCGGTGCCTTCGCCCGGAACGCTCTCTCTTTCGCACACTGCTATCTCCCGGCGGCAGCAGTTGGAGGCGATTTCTTCCACATCTTCCCATTACCGGAGGACCGGGCTGGTGTGTTCATTTGCGACGTGATGGGACATGGAGTTCGTGCGGCGTTGATCACGGCGATCATCCGCGCGCTGCTGGAGGAGATACGGCCAATGATGCTAAACCACGGCCAGTTCATGAGTGCTCTGAACCTGCGGGTGCGGGCCATCCTCGAACGGGTCGAGGAGCCTTTTGTTGCGACGGCATTTTATGCGATTGCCGATCCAATCGCCGGAGAACTGCAGTTTGCAAATGCCGCGCATCCAGCGCCGGTGCGGTTGCGCGGGAGTGAAGGTGTGGTTGGGCTGCTGGAAGAAAAGGGAAACCCCATCGGGCCTGCTCTTGGACTTTTCGACGCAACGACTTATCGAACCGCGCATTGTCCATTTGAGAAAACGGATCGTGTGGTTTTCTTCACCGACGGAGCTTTCGAGGTTGATTCACCCGAAGGCGAGGAATTCGGACGCGATGCGTTGCTGACAGGTTTTGGCAAACACGCCGGACTTCCTGCAGTGGAACTATTTGCCGCCGTGCTTGAGGACGTGAGAAGCTTCTCGGCAAAGTCGGAGTTTGATGACGATGTCTGCCTTGTCGCCTGCGAGCAAGTGGTGCCGTGACGTGCTATGGGTTCGGCCCTGCAGCGATATACAAAGCCTCGGATGAGGTTATGCGTTTTTAAATTCTTGGATGATCTCCGACGGAAGCAATGGGGTCGCTCCGTTATGTGACGCTACGAAGGCGCCGAGACGGCAGGCATTTTCCAGAACTTTCTTTGTATCGGTGCCGCGGGTCAGGCCGACCATCAGGCCGGCCATGAATGCGTCGCCAGCACCGACGGTGTCTTTCACAACTACTTTCGGAGCGGGAGCGCAGACGAGATTGCCACGATCCCAGAGCGCTGCGCCCTCGGACGCTCTTGTGACGCAGATGCGCGATGTATTCGTTTTTTCCGCGAGCGCTGCGCAGGCTTCGCCGAGAGCATCGGGAGTTCGCGGCGTGTTCAGTGTCATTTCGCCGGTTCGCGCCCATGAGGCGAGCCGGCCAACTTCATCATCGTTGAGCTTGATGACATCGGCGCGTTTAGCGAGGTCGAGGACGAGCGTCGGATCAACAAAGGGAGGACGCAAATTGACATCGAAGAATTTCATCGGGCCTTGGAGCGCCAGCAGATGATCCAGTTGATCGAGGTTGTAAGGCGAGCGGCCAGCGAGTGAGCCAAAGATGAATGCGCGTGCTTTTGTCACCGCTTCCAAAGCTTCCGCTGGAACTTTGATTTCATCCCATGCGGCGGGTTGAACCAGTTCGTAGGTCGCGTTGGCGTTGGCATCGAGAGTTACTATCACTGTTCCCGTGGCTAGTCCGATACGCGCTCGAGTGACAAATTCAGTATTCACACCTTTGTCCTCGGCAACTTTCAGAATCTCGTCACCAAGCGGATCCCGGCCTATGGATGAGATCAAAGACGCAGAGGCTCCCAATTGCGCGATATGAGCTGCGACGTTAAAGGGAGCACCGCCAGCGTGTCTTCCGGAAGGCAGACAATCCCATAGTATTTCGCCAAAGGCATAGAATTCAGTGTTCATAGGGTGGATGGGTTAAAGCTAGGTTAGCGTTCGAGAGTTACCAAGTGCTATGACTTTCCGTCCGGTTCGTAAATGAAGACCAGGTCTTGGTCCATTCCTTTGGGGTCCGTCGAGCGCTCGAAGACGAGCAGGTTTTCTGTCCCTATAATGCAATGCTCCATTCCGGGCTCGAAATGGAACTGGTCGCCCGGCGCGAGCGCCTGGACTGTAAGTGGCTGGTTGCTTGCGCGTCGCGACAGGATAATGCCCGCACCTTCCTTTACTTCGAGCCGTTCATCTTTTTGCGCGTGCGTTTCCAAGGCGAGGTATCCGCCTTTGCGGATGACGAGAAACTTCTCCACGCGCGGGTGTTCGTGAACCGTGATGATCACGCCACCCCATGGAGTTTGAATAACTTCCTCGCCGCCGCGATTCACCTGCTCCAGCAACTCATCGAAAAGCGCTGACGTTTTGCCAACAGGTGCCTGACCGAAATGTTGGTTCCAGAGCCGGATCGCTTCGCGTGCGTAGTGGTTAAACGTCTCGCTGGAATCAATGTGCGGTTGGGAGCTAAGTTCACTGGCAACCGCAGCAAACTGTGGGTTTCTCGCCAGCTTCTCGTGATCTAGTTCAAATGCAGCACTCACGGCCTAGTGTCCGCCTGTAGTTGAGACGCCATGCATGGCTTCATGACCGCTAAGTCTCGGCCACAGGAACCCGTAGGCTGCGACCACGCCGAAGCACACAACCGGCACGATGAACGCGCGCGACATGCCGTAAGCATCGCCCACCGATCCCATGATCTGTGGCACGACGGCTCCGCCGAAGATAGACATGACAATAAACGACGACGCTTTTTTCGCTACTTCGCCCAACCCGAAGATGCCCAACGCGAAAATCGTCGGAAACATGATGGACATCAGGAAGTAGCTGATAAAGACACAAGCCACCGAAACCCAGCCCAGCTTTAGGAACACCAGCAGACAGGCTACCGCACAAAGCAGGCCGTATAGACCGAGCACCCGGTGGGCAGCGGCTTTTTTGAGGATTGCAGCGCCGGTGAAACGGCCAGTCAGGAAGCAGATGAAACCGAATGAGGCGAGTGTGGAAGCGCCCTTGTCGCTGATAGTGAGAACGCCATGCTTGGTTTCAAAGAGACCGTGCAGGAAGTTGGGCGCATTCTGCAGCGCGGTGTCCCACGAGGCGGGCACGGGCGGAGTCTGGGTCGTCATGTAGTTGATGAAGTAGCTCCAGACTCCAGCCTGCGCAGCGACATAGAGGAATTGAGCGATGACTGCGAAAACGAAATGCGCGTGTTCCCAAGGTTGCAGCCAAGGGGTCAACCAGCCGGTCGGCTTGGCCTCCGCGGCCGCTGCTTCTTCATGAATGTGGTAGTCATCCTCCATCTTAATGTCGGGCATGGGAGCGAAATAGAAGACGACGGCCAGCACAACGACTACCACGGCGATGAAGGCGTAGGGTATCCAAAGCGTGGCACTGCCAGTGCTTACTCCAGCTGCGTTCTTGGCGTAGAAAAACTGCGCCCCTACGATGGGGCCGAATACCAAACCGATGCCGTTGCAGGATTGCGCGAGGTTAATGCGGGTGGCCGAATACTCCAGCGGGCCGAGCACCGTCGTGTAGGGATTGGCGACGGTTTCGAGGAAGGTCAGACCAGCGGCAATGACGCAAACTCCCACCAGAAAGGCCCAGAATTGCGCGATGTGCGTAGCGGGGATAAACCAGAATCCGCCTACCGCCACCATCAACAGGCCCGTGATGATGCCGCCCTTATAACCCAACCGCGTGGCAAGCCAGCCCGCCGGAATAGCCATCAGCAGATAACCCAGATAGTGCGCCCTCTGCACCTTGGCAGATTGCGCGAGGGTCAGGTGCAGCTCCTCCTGAAAGTGCTTGTCCATGACATCAATCATCCCGTTGCAAAATCCCCAGAGGGCAAATAGCAAAATGAGAAGAAGAAAAGTAAAGAGGACATTCTGCCCGTCGTTCGTCAGAAACATGCCCTTGTTTCGGGCGGTGCGCGGGTCATCCATCGGCACTGGATGTTCAGAAGGGGAGTTATTCATAATCGTGATGTTTTCAGTTTTAGTTTTTAGAATGTCAGCCCCATCTGCGCGCCGACGACTACTGCGTCAGAGATGTCGCCGGTGCCTCCAGGATTGATGACATATTGAATATCGGGCTGGAAGTAGCTCCAAGGGGTAATTTGAATGCGATGCGCGAATTCAAGGACCTCCTCGGACTTCGCATTCCCGTGACCCGGAACGCGCACGCTGCGCGCGTAGTCGCGGCTGAGTTTCCCATAGATGAAGTGGAGCATCGTATGGTCTTCGCCACGGCCGGGGACGAGTCCTTTGTAATTGAGTCCAACATTAAGCTGGAAAGGGACAATCGAGATGTCTGTCTGTGGATAGTATGCCGACGCCACAAATGCAGTCAGACCTTCGTCGCTGCCGGGCGCTTCCTGATATAGCATCTGATCAGCATGCGCGTAGAAGCCGTATGAGTGATCCTCAAAGCCGCCAGTAAAACGCCGATAGAGATCCCACTGCGAATAGGTAACTCCAACCCAATAGTGCCCCGGCATTCCTTTTATCATCGGCGCAGCTCCAGTTTTCCCATCTCTTGCACTAAGACTTTTCTCGTCCGTTCGCAGGGCATTGCCGGGCCGTGTGAAAAACTCGGGCGTCCATCCCACTTGGAAAATCGCCGTGTATCCATCGCGTTCCCCGATGCCGAAATTCAAACCATTGTCGTCGTTTTCAAACATCCCTTCCGACGTTTGGAACACGCCGGCTTTGAAGTGGATCTGCGGGTTTGGTTCATAAAAGAGCGCTCCTGCCCAGGTAGCAAAAGGATAGGCAGAAAAACGTGTATCGAACAATACGTTGCGGATATTCCCGTTGATCCCGTTATTCAGCGAGAAGCCGTAGAGTGGCGAGCTATTGAAATCGTCGGACGCGCCGAACCTGCCAAGTTTTGCCGTAAGCTGATCGCGGAAAAGTTTTTGTTGAAGGTAAACTTGGTAGAGAAACCACCGCTGGCCGCCAACCAACTGCTGAGTGGAGTAAATGCTGCCGATATATTTCGCCGTCAGATCTTCGCCTTCGCGGTTAATGCCACTGACAGCGAACAGTCCGCCTTTCCAGCCAAACATTTTCTCCAGATCAAATTTCGCCCCGAGCCAGATGTCATGGTCATAGGTGGCGTGCCCAGAATCGAGTCCGCCTGAGACATTGCCGGAGATGATGTTGTTGTAAAAGCCGAATACATCTACGCCGGCATCGTGCAAGCGGTCGCGGTAGCTCCACCAGTTGCCAGTGGCGTAATCCGCCTTGTTCAAGCCGGTAGGCCGGATCTGTGTTTCCATTTCCGGCTGAAGAAGGGAACGTTCCGTTTGAGGCAACTCTTCACGGGAGAATGCGGGGAGGGTGAGGCCGAGGACGGAGATGATGGCGAGGTGGAATTTATTCATTGTCTAGGGAGTGAAGTTATAGCTGACGTTCCGCAGCCATCAATGGCTGTAACGGTCGCAGGAGAGTAGACGAACCGGAAGAAAACCAATCCGTCCGTTCGTGAAGCTTGGGATCGAGACAGCAAAGTTCATCGCCGTGCTTCAGCACTAGCGGGATAGCGTCGTATGGTCCGGTTTTCACCAGCACGGGGGAATGTCAGGGTTGTGATGGAGAACTGACTAACTTCCCGCAGTGTGGCGGGCCCCGATTGTTTTGAAAGTGCTTTGTTGCCTTTTTAACAGAATGTCCGGTGAACTATGTTTGAGAAGGCATGCTGGAGTATGAAGTGTGCGAGCGCCTAAATCGGGGCGGGTGCATGCTGACGGGCGGGATCGCGAGCCGATCATTGCCTAGCCCGTCACAAGGCGAGCGGTGCTGCCATCGTTAGCATTGGCGGCATCTCAACGGCGCGATTAGCGATTCATTATGATTTTGTGCCGCAAATTCACGATTGGGTGCGATGCTGCACCGTCTATGTTCCACGCTCAACTCGATACGTCCAAACGCGTGCTCACGATGAGTTTTGTTCATCACGTCGATTCCAGTGAGATGAGGTCGTGCCGGGAGATGGTCGAAAGCCTTTGACGGATATCGCCCCCGGTTTCCTGCTTTTGACGGATCTGACAAGTTTGGAATCCATGGATGCAGGCTGCTCCCTTGATCTCGGAGAGATGATGACTTTGTGCAATACCAAGGGAATCAGTGCCATTGCGCGAGTAGTGCCGGACCCCAAAAAAGACATCGGGT
>JAXDQV010000269.1:0-11142 GCA_034667645.1 Chthoniobacter sp. | reverse complement strand
TAAACGAGAGACTATTAATTACCCGAAGGTCGCCCGGCGAAACTTGGAATTGATTTCCTTCCATTGCCACTAAGGCGAGCGCGTTCGTTGTCGAATCCGCGAACCATATGCTTTCAAACGAGGAATTGCTTACGGTAGTGTCTTTCAACAGATTAAAGAATGCTATATTTCCCCGATCATTCAAAGCAAGGGGGCCAGTAGTTTGCATGTCGCCAAAAACAAGATTTGAATTATTTGTTCCCAGTGCGGCATCCCCTTCGCGAGCGACGAGCTTTACGTTTCCAGGCTTGCCAAGCCAAATTCCAGTGTCGTTTGGTTCGGACACTCCCGTGCCAGAAAGGTAAGCACTAAACGCATTCTGGCCAGAAGCGTTAATTTGCGGGGTTGTGGAGTCTCCTTGGAAAATATTGAAGTTTACTCCGGAAGCTGTGCCCGGCGCGTTGTCGCCCGCCCGGGCAAGTAATTGGAGGTTGCCAGACGTGCCTGTCCAAATTCCCGATGAATTGGTGGAGTTGACACCGGAGCCAGTGAGAAAGCCCACGAATGCGCTTTGTCCCGCCGAGTTCAAAGTAGGAATACTAAAGTCCTGGAATTTCGCTCCCGCCGCAGTGCCGGGAGGCTGATCGCCAGTGCGCGCAAGCAAGGTTACATTCCCGGGAGTTCCAAACCAAAGAGCGTTATTATTGGACGCGGTAACCCCTGTTCCAGTTATCGAGCCGATAAACACAGATTGACCTAATTCGTTGATTGGCGGACTGGCGTTAGTCGTGCCAAAAAGGGCGTATTTGATTCCTGATGGCATTCCTGGAGCTTGGTCTCCGATTCGCGCGATTAACCCAATGTTTCCGGGTGCCCCGGACCAAAGACCTATGTTGTTGACACCGTTCACGCCACTGCCGGTAAGCTGCGCCTGAAAGGCAATCTGCCCTGATTTATTTAAGCTCACGGTATTAAAAGAGGAATACTTAACACCGGCATTCACACCTGGCGCTTGATCGCCATCTCGAGCAGCAGTGACCAAATTGCCAGGAGTGCCAAACCATATCGCGCTGTTATTCGCGAAGGTAATACCTGTCCCGGTGACGGTTCCCTTAAACGAAACCTGACCTGTAGAATTTAGTTCGGCGGGACTAATGCTTGAATAGGTCGCCCCAGGAACCATTCCGGGCGCCGGATCGGTCGTTCGAGCTATGAGTGACAGACTCCCACTTGATCCCATCCAGTTACCAACGCTATTGCTGCCAGTAGTTATGCCCGTGCCGGTCAGGTCGGCTTGGAACACAACCTGCCCAGTCGGGCTTATATATCGTTGAGTATAGATAAAATCGCCGAAGAGCACTCCTGCCGGGGTCCCCGGGGCATGCTGCCCCTTCAAAGCAACAGTGCCAAAGCTAAATTCAGCGCTTTGAGCTCGCATGGATACCGAGCAATTTAGAACACAGAGGAGTAACAGTGCATGCGTGCTGCGAAACACCCCCAGAATGGGACTGTGAAGGCGAATTGGCATTTGCGACTAATACATTGCAGTGAGCATCTTCGCTACCGGCGTTATTCTTCTTGTTCCCGAAGTTAACGCACCGCTTTGTGAATGTCTCTTTTTTGGAACTCCTGTTTTCGTTTCTCCCCGCCCCTATCCCCTCACGGTCAAGTTCAGCGGCTGGGAGATTTGGCCGAAGGGTTTGTTTTGGTAGCGGTATTGGACCTCGAAGATCCAGACCTCGGCGGTGCCGGGGGCGGGGAGCGGTTCCTCGACCACGTAGCGGCGGGTGGTGGAGAAGCCGAGCTGGCGGCGCGTCTGGCCGGGGCGGGTGAGCCAGACGGTGTAGCCCTGAAACTGGCCCTTGGTGCAGGTCAGCTCCGGGTGGCCGGTGGAGTAACACGACCGGAGGTTATTCCATTCATTGTTAATGTTTGCAAAATGGGAATTTGTGTCGAAATCGCGAGAACCGACACTTTTTTAGCAAATTCTGAGGCCGATCAAAACGACGTCCCATCGCCCGTAATTCTCACATGTGAGAATTACGTGGCCAGGCCGGCAGTTTTTTCCGCCTTGCAGACCACCCTCATTCCGCTCATGTCTCTGCCACGACCACTCTTCGGCCGGCGGCCAGCAAACTCCATTTCGGCACGCCATTGTTTGCGCAACGCCATTGCGCGGCGCGACGATGGAAACGGAGTAAGCGCCGGAGCGGAGGCGGGCGACGCAATCGCCGTTGACAACGACGTCGGTCATTGCAATTTGCAGGCGCTTCAGTCTGCCGAAGGGCCCGGCTGCGGCATCGGACTTTATGCTGCGAACTCGTTTGGCTAATTCTTTTCGATTCTCGCTGTGGCTCATCTGTCTTTTGGCAGCCATCGCCTCCGCGCGAGCGGACTTGACGTGGGGCGTCGGCGGCACTGGCGGCACCGGCACATGGAACGCAACAACGGCAAACTGGTGGGACGGCTCGCAGAACGTCGTGTGGCAGCAATCGGGCAACGCAATTTTTTCCGGCAGCGCCGCGACGGTGACGGCCAGCACATTCGCAGTGACGGCGTCCGGCATGATTTTCAATGTGCCGGGCTATACGCTGAGCAGCGGCGCAATTTTTTCCGGCTCCAATGGTTTGACGATCACAACCAACGCTGACGCGACGATTAGCACGACATTGGAATCGAACGGCAACAGCGGCAATTTGCTCATCAAAAGCGGCACGGCGACCTTGAGCATGGCCGGCACAAATTTCTTCGGCACCGTGCAGGTGAATCAGGGCGAATACCGGCTCACTGGAAACGGCTCGCTTTTCTTTTCCAGCGTGAACCTCGCACTGTCATCGCTGCTCACGCTTGCGCAAACCTCGAGCTCTCAATCCATCGCCGGGCTGAACGGGAGCGGCATCGTGCAATCGGACACTTCCGCGCGCACCGTGACGCTGACGCTTTTCGGCGGTGGAAGCTTCAGCGGGGCGTTGCAGGACAACGGCGGGGGAAAGCTCGCGCTAACGATGTTTTCCAGCGCGACGACTTCGCTCACTGGCGTCAATACCTACTCCGGCGCGACGAGTGTCAGTGTGGGCAAGCTCGCGTTTTCTGGCAGCGGCTCGGCGTTGAATACGGCATTTTCCATCTCCAGCTCCGGGATGCTGCTGCTGGATAATTTGACCGGCGCAAATACCAATCGCATTTCGGATTCTGCGCCCATCACGATGCAGAGCGGCACGTTGAGCATGGTCGGCAATAACGCAACTTTTGTGAATGAAACGACCGGCGCATTGAATTTTGCGGGCGCGGCAACGGTCAATGTCGAGCGCTCGGGCACAAGTGCCGCGCTCAGCGTTTCGGGCGTGACGCGCACCGGCCATGGCACGCTGAGTTTCTCCGGTGACGGGCAGTTGCTCGGCACTGGCCTTACCAACGACAGCACCGGGATCGCGCCGATTTACGTTCACGCGCGAAATGACTGGGCGGTGCTGGATGACAGCAGCTCGCTCGCGCCTTTTTCGAATTACGTTTCCGATCCAAACGCCGCCACATCGAGCAGCCATGTCAAGCTCGCCAGTCCATTCACTATCTCCGGCACGGCGACCTGGGCATCGCTGAATTTGCAAAACGACAATACTGGGGTGACAAACGTGGTGTCTAACGGAAAGTTAAACCTTGTTAGCGGTGGCATTTTATCCAGCGGCAGTGCGAGCGCATTCATCAGTCAGACAAATCTCACCACCTCCGGCACCGAGATGCTCATTGTGAACAACAATGCGCTCGGCATTGACGGGCAAATCCAGGAGTTCACTCCCGGCATGGCGCTGACAAAAAGCGGCACGGGAGTTTTGACGTTGAGCGCGACGGCGAACAGTTACTCCGGCACTACGAGCATCGAGCAAGGCACGGTGGTCATCGGGAACGGTGCCGCGCTTGGCACCGGAAAGGCAATCGAGTTTGGCGGCGGCACATTAAAGGCCGCAGGAAATTTTTCGCTCGCACAAAATCTCACCCGTTCCACGTCATTCGTCGCGGTCATTGACACCGGCGGCTTCAACGTCACCGTTTCCGGCAGCAACAGCGCGCTGCAAAAATCCGGATCAGGCACTTTGATCCTCACCAATTCGGCGGTTGGCTCGGTAACACTCGCCAGCGGGACGATGCAGCTCACGCGCCCGACATCAGGCAACGCCACCATCAATGGCGGAACGTTGATTGGCTCCGGCACGCTCAGCAGCCTCGCATTCTCCGGCACAACGGGAATTCTCGACATCGGCGGCGCGCCTGCTTTTACCCTTGATGCACCCATATCCAGTTCCAGTTTGCTTTCATTGAGTCGGCTGACGATTAATTTCGGCATCGGAAGCAGCGGCAGGGACTTGTGGAAACTCACCAGTGCGCCGTTCTTTTTCAACGCCGCAGCCGGCACGTTTCGATTTGAATTTCAAAATCTCGGCGGCGCGACAACGGGAACGAATTACACGCTCATGACTTTCCCATCCACTTTCCCGTCACCGTCTTCTTCAATTTTCGCCTTTGCGCCCGACATGGCTGCCGCCGGTTGGACGGGCACATTTTTGACCAGCGGAACCGACGTGCGCGTCAGTTTCACCTCCGTGGGCGCGGTGCCGGAGCCGGGCAGCGTGATTTTACTGACCATCGGGCTTCTGGCGTGCGGCGCGAGCGGCATCCGCAAGCGTTGATATTAGCTGTTGTGGAAGCGGCTGGTGAAGCTTCTCACCCGACCGTTTTGCGAACGAACCGGACAAGCTGGAGACCTACGGCAAGCTGACTGCCGCGATCAATTGGGCGAAGGGCAGCGGCGATCTCGACACGCTGCGACAAGGCACCGGAGATAAAACAACGACAGGAAAAAAGCAGGATGAGTTGCAGATTCGTGCTCTAGCAACGACCCGTTGGCCGCTCAGACTCCCTTGATGGTCTTCTTCGAACTCGCGCAGGCTCTATCTATGCCCAGAGCGATTCCGCAGACATTCTTTTGGATCATCGTCTTGCTGTAGGTAGATCACGCCCACACTGACTCTGCGTTGCGTCCGACCGACCGAGAGGGCGGGACTTTTGCACGCATTCAAATCTCCAGCACGCCGAATCTCGATTGCCGATTTGCACGGGTTGAGAGCTGATGATGGGGTTCCGTCGCGGGCAATGCCAGGCTGGCGAATCACAGCCGGAGCTTCGCAAAAACACGAGGCGACGAAGCGGCGGGGACGATGACCTTGACGTGATCGAGGTTTGCGTCCACCGGGGTAATCGCGACCGTCACTCCATTCACTCCATCTGCGGCGGTCGTCCATGTTCTCAAATCGGTCGAATACTCCACCGTGTAAGACATGCTGGCCGCGGCCTTGCTCCGGTTAAACTCAAAGACCAGGCCAGGTGCTGCGCCGGTGAGGTAATGCGACACCGGCAGCATCGAGGCATTATCGGCGCGGGTAGGATTGCCCCCTAGAAAGAATTCGAACTTATTGTTGACGCCATCCAGGTCCGGATCGGCTGCAGGCGCGCCACTTGTAGCAGGGTCAAGACCGTAGCTCGCGGCAAAGTTTGCCTCGGGATCGTTAAAGGATAGAGTAGCCGGTGCGCTCGTGACGGAGCCGACGGTGTTGGTCACTGTCACGGTGTAGCTGCCGTAGTTCACGCCGGCAGCGCTGGCGATGGTGAAACTGGAACTTGTCGCGCCGGAGATCGCTCCGCCGTTTTTATACCATTGGTAACTGGGATCAGGGACGCCATTGGCAACTACCGTAAACGTGGCGCTCTGACCGGGGTTCACGGTTTGGCTTACCGGCTGGGTCCCAATCAGCGGAGCCAGCTGCGGAGTCCACCCGCCGCCCAGGACATAGGCGGGATTGCTGTAGTTATTGATGATTGTGTCGTCCGCGGGCGAGGTTAGCTTCCTCGTGTATACGGGCCGCGGGCTGAAATCCATGGCGTTGCCGTTCGGGTCCCTGGTGTTGTAGTCCCAAAAGTGGAGATTAGGCGCAAGCGTGGAAGCGTTGGCATTGTTCAGCTTCCACCATCCAGCGTTATAATCAGCACCACTTACCGCGACCGTGCTATTAAGAAAATTGCCCATCGTGCAATTCAGCCAGACCACTTCGCTATAGGGAAAGCCGGCGGGATCAATCCGGGTTAGAAACTGCTCCGAAGCTCCCGCGATCGCTGTTAGAGTGCAATTCAGATAAACAAAACCGTGGTTCGTCGTCGCAGGATCTCCGTTGCGGATTTGAGTAAACAAGCCGCCAATGCTGCGCATCATTTTGAAGGTGCAGTTCTTGAAGAACGCAGGCCCACCTCCCCACATGAAGTCAACATCCCCTTCGATGTAAGTATCCTGGACATACACCTGGCCGCTGCTCTGCCATGTATCCTGAAAACCGTAGAGATCGACACCAATCACCATGTTGTGAGCCGTGGTCACGCTTCCGGACCAGAGCATCGCTTCCGCTTGCCCTCCGTTCTGGGGAGTGGAGTTCTTGATCGATAAATTCGTTGCCAGGGTATTGGCGACACCGTTTCCATAGAACGTCATGCGATGATATAAGCCCGATACATTATTGAAGGTGTTGTTGTTTGGATATACGAGAATCGTCTGCTTTCGGTCTTCGCCTTGGAAGGTCAGCGAGTTTTTGCCTGTGAAATAGACAATCTCGAAGTAAGTCCCTTTCCGGACGTAGATCGTCCGAGGTGTGCTATTGCCCGCTGGAATAAAATCAAGCGCGCCCTGAACGGTGTTGAAATCTCCAGTCCCGTCAGCGGCGACCGTCAAGGTCGTGGCGCCAGCGGAGGGAGCCGAAGTCTTCGTCGTAAAAGCCCACGTGTTGGTGCCGGTGACGCCGGCGAAAGAACCTCCGGTGCTCTCCACAAAAACACCGGGATCGACCGTGACATAATAAGTCTTTCCGTAAGTCAGCGAGTTATTGCGCAGGTAAATGAACGGGGTTGTGCTCGGTATCGCGCCGCCGCTGCCTGAGGTGACCGTCGTGAAGTTGGTGACCACCGGATAGTAGTTGAAGTTGCTCACCGTGCCGATGCTCTGGTTTTGCACCGGCAGGCTAAAGGTGGAAATCGTGCCGCTGGCTCGAAGTGTATTCATCAGGTTGGTAGCGGCAACCATGTCAACACTATCGACGAGTGTAGACGTGGTTCCGGAGAGCTCGAAGATTTTGATGAAGCCTGAAACGCCGGGCGATACCGGCTGGTTGAAAGTGATGCTTAGCGGCGCGTCGGGGTTGACGCCCGTCGTGGAGTTCGGCTTGAAAGCTGTCGCGTTCAAGGTCGTGGACAACACCGCGATTGATGCCGTTGAGCTGGTTACATTCCCGAAAGAGTTTGTCAGCGTGACGGTGTAGTTACCGGTATGGGCTCCGCTTACGTTCGTGAGCGCCAAGCTGGCGCTGGTGGCGCCGGCGATTGCCGCGCCGTTACGATACCACTGATATGTGGGCGCGGGCGTGCCGCCACCGGAAACGGAGAGCGTGTAGTTTTGTCCGGGGTTAAGTGTCGCGCCCGCAGGCTGTCCGGTGCCGGTGATGAACGGTTTCTCGTTCACGGTCAGCGTCGCAGCGCTGCTGGACGCCGAGCCTTGGTCGTTTGTGGCTACAAGCCGATACAAGCCCGCATCGGAGAGCTGTGCATTGATGACGCTGTAACTGGTGGGGGAAGTCGTGGAGGAGGAGGCGACATTGCTATAGCTCCCACCGTTATTCGTGCTCTTTTGCCATTGTGCAGTCACCGGCGCCGTTCCGGCGAACTGCGCGGTAAATGTGGCCGATCCCCCCACCAGAATCGTAGTGCTGGACGGTTGCTGGAGAATGGAAGGAGCGACGGCCCCGGAGGTTACTGTTACTTGTGCGGGGTCGCTGGTAGTGGACCCGGCGGCATCGGTAACGACGACCGTGTAACTTCCAGAGTCCGACGTTTGAGCGTTGTTAATGGCCAGCGATTGGCTTGTCGCGGAAGAGTTGGTTGCCGTTGAGATCGGATTCCCCTCTTTCAACCACTGATAAGTCAAGGCTGCGCCTCCACCGCTCGCCGTCACAGTTAGAGTTATATTATCTCCGACCTGACGGGTCTGACTCGCGGGCTGCAGCGTGATTACTGGAACAACTGTCGTGGAGGCCGTGGTGGTCACTTCGACGTTGTTTACGTCCATGATCTGAATGTGTGTCCCTCCAGTGGTGCCCGTCGCGCGAAACCCTAGTGCCAGCGCATCAAAGGTTCCCGACACGATCCCCGTAGCAGTGCCCGTCTCGGTAAAAAGCTGAACTCCGCTCGCATCCCCACCTTGATAGAGATTCGAGGTAATCGTGAGCGCAGTATCGCTGGTTTTCGTAACCGTAAAAACGCCCGTGTATTGAGTCGAAGCACTCAGGGATATGATGGGGTTGGCGATCGAATTTAACGTAACACCGGAGGCATACGAGTAACACACATCCTGATTGTTGGCTCCTGCGGCGGTCTGCGCGGGACGGGTAAAGATGCCGGTGGTGACGCCGCTGCCAATCATGATGCGATTAGCGTAGCCCTGCCAGTTTTGTGCGGAGCCCGCCGTGCCAGTTCCCACTGTTCCATTCAAGCCGCCAGGGACTGGTTGGATCTGTGCCGCGTTATACACGCCAAAAAACAATCCACCTCCCGTGGCGTCCAGCATGGCGGCCTGAGGTGTGAAGGTAAACGTCGTCTGAATGGAGTCATTGCTGCCGGTCAGCACCACGGGATATTGCGTGAACAAAGCCTCAATCATGTTTACCGCCGAGGTGGTCGCGGGCAGGCCATACTTCATGTGCCCCGAGGCGACCGAGGTGGTTTGAAAGGCTTTCGCCGAGATCTGCTGATAAGCGGTTTTGTTGATCGCCGGAGTCGGCGAAGGCGTTGCGTTATTGATCGTGCTCCCGCCGCCAAAAGTGTCATTGAATACCACTGTATCGGCGCGCATAAAGGTGGTCATTCCCGAGACATACCCTGCGAGCAAAAACAGGAGGATGCGCCAGCTTTTTCGGCGTGCGCGGGATTGGATGAAGAAGGTGTGGGGGTTCGTCAACTCAAGCATACAGAGGGAACGCGTGGTGATTGAGGGTCGCGCGAGCCGGTGGTAGAACGCGAGGGGGCATTACCAGACTATCCCAAAATCCGTTTGGGGCAACGCGGTTTCGATGGCGCAACTCCCGCAGGGAGTTCGGCGAAGCAACGGACGACGCGGTCGAGAGAGTCCCGTGCAGGATCAGCGTGAGGCGACGGCGGGCGGCGCAGGTCCACGCAACTCTTCAGCACCGGCTGCGGGTATACGCCGAAGACGAAGATCAGCGTCGTGAGAGCTCCAACCGTGATCTTCGTCAACAATCCGACCGGGAGGAGGCTTCTCCGCGGCGGGCTCCAGCCAATACATGGCGCGCACGACCTTCAAATAATAGTAGAACTCCGCGCCAACGGTAAGGATACCGATCGCGACGAGCGCGTATACGTGTCCCTCCAATGGCCTCCGCCGTTCTCATGTGAGAATTCTTAGCCAAGCCAGCAGCAGGCATGACAGACCGGAGCTTTTCGCTTCAGCGACTGGTTAGGAGTTCGCAGCTGTCGTCCTTTGGGCGTGGCGAATAATGTCATAGACTTCCTTGGCGCGGTCGATGAGGTCAAATGATGGCGGCGCGTAGCGTCCGGTTCCGGGCCATGAGCCAGCCGGGAAAAAGCTGTTCATAACGTGTGTCGGGCCGAAAGTGATGGTTCCGCTGCCGTCGCTGCGCTGGGTAAGCGAAACATCCGTGAGCGTGCGCAGCTAAAGGCTCTTGGTCTGTTGGGAGAAAAGTCCGCTCACGATGATGATACGCTCGCTGGTGACGCCGTAAAACGTGCGTGCTCTGCTGCGGGCGTCCGCGAACAAGCGGCCAAAGATAAGGTAGAGGCCAACGGCAACGAAAGGCAGACCGAACAACGGAAATACCACGCCAACAGGACCGGGAGCCTTGGATGCTTGGGAGCCATATACTCCCAGAAGATGGCAAAGCCGCCCCACATGATGCTAAACGGAATGAGGTAAGCATCCTGCCCGCGCAATCGGATGCCGCTGCGTGGCTGTCCTGACCAAAGTAAGCGCTCGCCTGGGTCGAGGTGTTGAGAAAGAGTTGTTTCGGGTGATTGGACCATAACGGCTAGCGAACGCCTTGTATCTTAATACCCGATGAGAGATGCTGCCGCAGCCAGCGTGACGCGCGGAGCGGTTCGCTGGATCGTGTGGTTAGACGTTTGCGGTGAATTCATCTGTGGGTGGAACTAAAGTTCTTCCTCGCGTGCCACTCGCGCATAACACCGTTGTAGGCTTCCACCTCGGCAACGAATGGCCTCGTAACGACACAGCCGGACAGAATCTGGACGCGATATCCGGTCGTGTCGTCAACGAGCGATTTCCCGACCGACCAAGGCTTCCCGTAGTAGAGAATGCGAAGCGTGCCGGCCTCTATGTCTCTGGACGCGCTCGCGGCGCCGCGTGCTATTGCTGCGGAAATAGTGGCCTCACTATCATCTGCCGAAATGACGTCACTGCTGATCGGAGACTCCTCCGCAGCTTGTAGCAGGTGAAACGTCCCAGCCACGATCACCGCGAAAAGCGGAAGTGCTGCTCGTAAAAACCGGTGGCGTAGCATACGTCTTGTATCTTAAACCCGATGAGGCGACCAAAACAATGTCCTATCGAGCCCATAATTCTCACATGTGGGAATTCTTTGCAAGGCCTGCAGCGCGGTGCGCAGACCGCGCTCATTCCGTTTTTAGTTCCCTGCCTCCGATCTTCAGACTCACCTCAACTGCGGCCAACGTGTTGACACCAACAGTTGGGCGTTACGGTTCGTGTGCTCCCCATGTGATTACCACATCAAAGTCGCTGGCGCCGGAGCCGGCGTCGCGCAGGCGCACAACCAACTTCTGACCGTTTGCCGCGGTGGGCTGTTCGTGAATAGTGACTTCGCCACGTCCGGTGTTCTTCTTTACGGTTGCGGGCGTGCCGTCAAACGGGGCGAGCGTTGGGCTGAATTTGGTGAATGCGTCAGTGTCATTGTTCTCACTCCACGCTGGCGTCCACTTCCGGCCGTTGATTACGATGTTGGTCGGTCGCTCCCAATCAATGTGGTGGATGGTAATCTTGCCGTCTTGGATGATCACATCGTC
>JAXDQV010000268.1:0-6525 GCA_034667645.1 Chthoniobacter sp. | reverse complement strand
ACCAGCAAAGCACCTGCCGCGAGCAGACTTGAGTTCAGGTTTTCGAGAAATCTTTGCGCCACAACCCGCCGACGCAGGCTGAACATGATGCGCGTAATTTCATCCATTCGATCGCGGTGACTTGTATTCTTAAGCCTGCCGCTTCCAAACGTCTAGCCATACCCCAAACGGCTCATTACGATTGCCACCACTCGCCATGACTCAAGAAAGCCATACCACTGGAAACTTTACACTCCCGGGAGAAGCCGGCTACGAAGAGCTAACACTCGAGTTGGCGAAAAGGTGGGGGGCAGACACGGTGCGCGACAGCGACGGGACGGTGTTATCCGACCGCATTATTTCCATGGGCTTCAACATCTACTCCACCCTTTGTCTGGTGCGGGCCGACAATGCGTGGGCCAAAGCCAACATGGATAAGCTGCAGCAGAACTATCTAATGAGCCAGCCCGTTGTCGCAGAAGGTGATGTCGTGACCGTGGACCTGCTGGACGGTTACTTTCGCGAACAGTTCAAGGTCAACACGGCTGATGATCCGAAAAGGTGGTGGCAGGTCTTTGATCGAACGACGGGCGAAGAAGTCTCGACCTCGAACTGGGAGTTCGATTTGGATTCGGGCTTGGTAACCCTCATTGGTGCAGCTCGGTGGCATCAATACACGGTGAACTTCCTCGCCTACCGCATTTGGGAGGAGATCTCGATGTATAATCACATCACCAATAACTGGGGTGATCGCGATCATCTCATGGCCATCGATCCGATCTATCCTGAAACACAGGAGCACATTCTACGATACCTTGAGAAATGGCTGCAGGGTCACCCGGAAACGAACGTGGTGCGCCTTACTTCGATGTTTTACAATGCGGCCTGGTTTTGGGGAGACAGGCCAGAGTTAAAATGCATCTACTCTGACTGGGGGGCCTACGATTTTACGGTCAACCCGTTCGCAATGGCTGAATTTGAGAAGATCAAAGGTTATAAGCTTACCTCCGAAGATTTTATTAATAAGGGGCGATATAACTCAACCCACAACGTGCCCAGTCGAAAGTATCTCGACTGGATTGATTTCATTAATGAGTTCGTCGTGACCTTCGGTCGGAGGTGCGTTGATCTTATTCATGCGCATGGAAAGAAAGCTTACGTCTTTTATGACGATCAGTGGATCGGGGTGGAACCTTATGGAGAGCGCTTTAAGGACTTTAATTTCGATGGGATCATCAAGTGCGTGTTCAACGCTTTCGAGGTGAGGAAGTGCGCGGGCGTAAAAGGCGTTGGCACCCATGAACTGCGGTTGCACCCTTATTTATTTCCCACCGGATTGAAAGGCGAACCAACCTTCAAGGAAGGCGGCGATCCCGCGCTGGATGCCAAGAATTTTTGGATCGATGCGCGGCGCGCATTGCTTCGCACACCGGTGGACCGGATCGGGCTCGGAGGTTATTTACACCTGGTCGAACCTTACCCGGACTTTATCAATTTCATCGAAAACCTTACTCAAGAGTTCCGATTGCTAAAGTCGTTTCACGAGGATGATAAACCACACAGCTCACCTTTCCGGGTGGGGGTGGTTACTGCATGGGGCAAACTCCGGTCGTGGATTTGCAGCGGGCATTTCATCCATGGACTGGAGCTAAACGAACTCATTGAATCACTCGCGGGTCTTCCGGTGGAAGTTGAGTTTCTCAGCTTCGATGAAATTCTCGCCAACGGGATTCCGAGCGGTGTAAAGGTAATTATCAATTGCGGCCGCGAAGGGAGCTCGTGGTGCGGCGGTTCTCATTGGAGCAATCCAAAGATCGTAGAACTGTTGACTCAATGGGTCGCAACAGGTGGTGGTCTGATTGGCATCGGAGAACCCAGTGCGGCAAGGAATAGTAATCAGTATTTCCAACTTGCCCACGTGTTGGGTGTGGAGAGGGAAGTCGGTCGAACCCTGGCGCATGGGAAGTGCTCATATACACGATCTCCGGATCGGCACTTCATCACCAACGACCTCTCAGGCACTCCCGATTTTGGCAAGGATGTCGATAACGTCCACGTCGTCGCGAAGGATGTTGAGGTGCTGGCGGACAGCAACGGTTCTCCCACGATTGCTGTCCATTCTTTCCTCAAAGGCAGGAGCGTTTATTTCTCCGGCCACACTTTCTCTCCTGAAAACGCCCGGCTTTTGCATCGCGCCATATTCTGGGCAGCCGGTCACGAGCAGAATTATCTGCCGTGGACCTGCACCAATATCCGGACCGAGAGCGCCTATTATCCGGGACGCCGGAAGCTCGTGGTCATCAATAACAGCGGCGAAAAGCAGGAAACCGCGGTCCATGACAACCAGGGTGGGCAGCATCGCGTCACCCTCGATCCGCACGGCATTCAAATCGTCGATGCCTGAGAACAGCATCTCGGACGAATCCGCCGTTATGCAGGCGCGTTCGCGGCATCCAGAGTTCGTGGAGCGTCTCTTTTCCACGATCTCGGCCCGCTACGATCTTGCGAATCACGTGCTCAGTGGAGGATTGGATTTTTTGTGGCGGCGGCGGGCTACTCGCGTTGTGCGCCGTTGGTCGCCGCACCGGGTGCTGGATGTCGCCACCGGCACCGGCGATCTCGCGCTCGCCCTGCAGCTAGCCTGTCCGGAAGCCGAGGTGATTGGCACGGATTTTTGTGAGCCAATGCTGGCGCGGGCGCGTGAAAAGGGCTTGGTGAAAACGGTGCGCGCCGATGCCTGCGCCCTGCCGTTTCGCGACGGTGAATTCGATGTCGTCACCGTCGCTTTCGGTCTGCGGAACATGGAATCGTGGTCTGGCGCGCTGCTTGAAATGGCCCGGATTTTAAGCGCGGGCGGCCACCTTTTGATTTTGGATTTCTCGATGCCAGCCGCGCCGCTGCGAGGTGTGTATCGTCTCTACCTCCATTCGCTTTTGCCGCGGCTGGCGGCATTTTTGACACAGGAAAAATCTGCTTACGCCTATCTTGGCGCCTCCATCGAACAGTTCCCGCAGGGAGATACGATGTGCGCGCTGCTGCTCAGGAACGGATTCGACGAGCCCCGATGCGAGCGCTTGAGCGGCGGAATCGTTTCGCTCTACACAGCCCGCCGGGCGCCCCAGCAACTTTAAGGCCCCGGAGTCGCCGACGGCACCGCATCTCGCGGAGCAGACTCGGAATCCAGCGGCGCTGAAGTCGTGCTGACCGGACTCGCCGAAGCCTTGGGTGTCGCTTGCGTATTTTGTGAAAGAGACGCGTCGAGCGCTTCGTAGTCAGGCCTGCTAATGACGAATGTTCCCTCCTGTCCATCCGCCGCCGCGAAATACATCGTTTCCGGAGTGGCAGCACCCACGCGCAACTTGATCGTTTTCTGGTCGGCAGTCGTCAGTGCGATCACGAGTGCAGGCTTGTCCAATCCATGCTCCGGCTTGGTTCCTCCCACCCAGCGCACGGCACGGAGTGCGGTTAGCGTGTTCAGCATCGACTGCACGTTGATGGCGTTCACCAAGGCATCACCTTTCGTGGCTTTCCAGGTATCTTTCTCCTTCGCCAACGCAAATGGTGCCTGGCCTGCTTTGGTCACTTCCAATGCCACGGCCTCTTCCGGTTTTAGTTTGAAAATCGCGAGATCCTGCCACTCCAACGGATCCCTGCGGACATCGCCCAATGCCGACTTTTTCACCGACACGATGAACGGCTCGGTATCGAGCTTTGCATAAATATTTTCCCCGTCGGCCTTGCCGAACAGCACGGTCACAATGGAACTCTCTCCAGCCTTGCTCTCGGCCGTGTTATCGGACGCGTAACTCGCAAAGTTCACCTTCAACTGCGGCTCATCGAGACCGTATTTCGGAAGATCCGTCGCCACGTCTGAGACAAAGCCCGCCACTTCCTGATTCTGGAGCGCAGCGGCCATTTTGCGCACCTCGACGGCATTCGCAGCCTTGTCGCCACTGGATTTCAAAGTCCACTCCTCCTGCTTGCGCGCGAGGGTGATTTTGGGTTTGCCTGCCGCTTCGATATTGATGCGATCCACGATGTCCAGGTTCACGCGCGCGAGGTGCTTGTCGCGCACATCGTTCGGCTTCACGTCGAGGAGCGCGGCGATGGCCTTTGGCATGAGAAAGATCGCGTCGCGCCCGGAAAGTTTCGCGTAGACCTTTTCCTTGTCCTTTTCGGACTCCTTGGAAACTTGCAGCACGTTCGGTGTCTCGTTTCCCTCGGCGTAAAAAGTGATCGTGCCGCGCGAATCGGCAATGGCGGCCGCGGCGCTGGTCGTCACGTCACCGGAAACGAAGCCGTCGATACGGGTGTTCAAAGTCTGCGCAATCTGGTCCGCGATCTTCGCATCATCTCCGCGCGCGCTGAGCGGCTTTTTGAGCTGCCAGTGATCGCGATCTTTTTGCAGTTCTATTTCGCCCGCGGCCGACTTGATTTGCACCTTGTTGATCTGGGCCGCATTCAGCTTCGTCAGCCGGCGGTCCCGAAAATCATCGGCCTTTTTCGCGAGCTGGGTCTTCAAGTCATTCCCGATCACATAAATTGTGTTCGAGTTTTCCAGCCGCACGTATTGCTTTCCTTCGACCGCCGCATCCTTCCCAAAAAGAATCGCCGGCGGCGCATCGGGTCCATCGAACTTGAGCTGAACATTCGACTTCGCGAGGCCGACGTCCTTCGGATCGAGTCTGCCTTTCCCCTCACCCGCATCGACCGAAGTTTCCTTTTTCAGCATTTCCACACTGGTCAAAAGCTGGTTCACTGCCGACTCATCCGCGCGGTCTTTGATCGGGGCCTCGAGCTGCCATTTGCTCCCCGCTTTGCGCAGCACGATTTTTTCCTCGTTGTTCGTGATCGTGATCCCGCTGATTTTATCGCGGTCGATTTTTAAAATCCGCTTCTCCTGGTCGGCGGCCTCGGCAGTCGTCGGCAGCTTGCTTTCGTAAAAATGGATGAACGCAAAAAGCCCCCCCGCGATCAGAAAAAGAAGAATCGTATTGCGCGTTTTCATGGCGAGAGGCGTTGCGGTCAGCGCCGGCGTTGCACCCAGGAGGCGATGCCGAAAAGCGCGACGACTGCGGGGATTGCTCCCACTGTCATCAGCGCGATATTCCGCACCTGCTCATCCCGGAGATTGAGGGTGAATTGCTTCGCTTCCTTCGGCGTGATCCCGATGAGTTCCTCGCGGGACAGCAGCCAGTTCAACGATGACAGCGCGAAGTCCACATTCGCTTCGGTCAGCGCGTCGTTGGTCACGAACGCCGCATTTCCGACGACCACGATGCGCGAAGAATCCACCCGCACCCGCTGGTCCGCGACTCCACCTTTTTCCACGGAAACCGCGACGGGAAGCGGGGCGGCGTGATCTTCCTTCGGATCGAATGCCACGCCGGTTTGCTGCATGTTTTCGTAGTTCGTTTCGCCCCAGAATCCCTCCGCCGCCGTGATCAACGGCGCGGCGTTTACCCCTGCTTTGCTCGCGGCGCTTTGATCAATCGCCACCGACTGCGTCTGACCCATGAACATCGTTTCCACGCCTTTAAGGCGCTTCGTCACTTCGCTGGCCTCGCTGAAAACTCCCACGACTTCGCGCATGATCCCGGTCACCGGCCCGAGTGCCACGGTGCGAATGATCCGGTCATTTTGCGGCGTCACTCCCAGCTCTGTGAGAAAGCCTGCCAGTTTCGGCGTTTGCGCCGTCGGATCGAGCGCGATGAAAAGCCGTCCTTTTTTATCCCAAAACTCGCGCAGCATCTGCAGCTCGCGCCCGCTTAAATCATAGCGGGCTCCGAGCACGAAAATCGCCTTCGCGTCCTCGGGAACCTTGTCCACGTTCATCAAGTCGATCGAGTCGAACTTGATGTTTTGCCGCTCGAGGTAGGTCTTGAACGTCGCCAGATCATCCCCCTTCAAATCCGGTCCGCCCTTTCCGGCGAGCACGTAGAGTTTGCTCTGCGCGTTTTCGGTCACCTGGAGCATTCCGCTCGTGAGCGCCTGCTCGCCCTTGAAGGCTTTCAGCCGCGGCGGCTGGCCATACATCATCCCGCTTTGGTCGTAGTCCGCCATGTCCGGAGCATTGACGAATTTCGTCCGCCCGTCGTAGTCGAGGATGACGACATTTTCATTGGCGCCGAATTTGTATTTCGCCTGCAAATCACGGGCGCGCGTGAAGTTCCGGTAAGGATCGACCGTCTCGACCTCCAGCTTTTTCCTGGCGGTGTATTGATACTCTTTCAGCAGGCTCTGGAGGTCGCCGTAAACATCGGTGACGGGATTGAAGAACACGATGACCTTCATCGGCTTGTCCAATGAACGGAGGAGGCGCTTCGTCTGATCGCTCAAGGCGAACTTCTGGTCGCGTGAAAAATCCCAGCGCCGGTAATGGTTGAAGGCCATGTAGTTCAGCATCCCGAGGATGAACACCACGGCGAGAATTTGCACGAGCACGTTGAGCCCGATCTGGAAGCGTTTGATGCGAAAAACCTTCGGCTTTTTCGGTGTCGTGTCAGTAGCCATGATTCGAGGAGGAAGAGTTCCGGCTTACATTCT
>JAXDQV010000267.1:0-5453 GCA_034667645.1 Chthoniobacter sp. | reverse complement strand
CGGCTTGCGATCAATCTCGCCGACTCGTTTGCGCAGGTAACGGATCAATTCGTCGAGCGCGTCGAGCTGCGCCTTGGTCGGAGTCGAGCGGTTGAAATCGCCCACGAGGCAGATGCCGAGCGCGATGTTGTTTAAATAATCACTGTGCACATGGCCGCCGTTGATCTGTCTCCGCCACCGGTCTCCGATCTCGATCTGGCCATTGCCGGACGACGAGCCGTTTCCAATGACGAAATGATACGCGAGCCCGTTTGGCATTTTGCGCGTATGGCGGTGGTAGTAGTCGAAAATCTTCGCGTTGCCCTGCTTGGTGCCCGAGTTGTGCACCACAATGTAGCGCCAGCGATGGCGCGCGACCGGCGCGCGGTCGATCGCGTCGCGCAAAGTCCGCGTGATGTATTTGTATTGCGTCGTATCCACCGAGCCGAACTGCCACCAGTGGCGCTTGGGCGGCGGCTCCGGGCTGGGCTCGAGCCCGGTGTTTTCCTCGAGGCCCGATTTCTCGATGGTGACGGGTGCGGGCTCAGTTGATTTCGCGGGAAGGGTGCGGGGCGGCGGAGTTGGTGAGGGAGTTGGTTTGGGCGTCACCATCGGCACGGGCGTTTTTGCGGCCTCCTCGGGAACCTTGATGGCGCGCCGTTCCGCGGTGGGAGAGAGCTCCGGTTCGGGCGTCTTCTTTTTCTTTGGCGTGGCGGTCGGCTCGGGTGTTGGTTTCGGTTTTGGGCGGGGAGTTTCCTCCGGCGTTGGAGAAGGTTTTGGCGTTGGGGAAGGCGTGGGCGAAGTTTTTCTCGGCTTCGGTTTGGCCTTCGGCTTCGAGGCCGCCCCTTCGTCAGCGGGCACGGTTTTCATTTCCTCGCGCGCCTTCAAAAAGGCCTTCTTCGTTTCCTCGTCGGTCGCTGCCTGCGCGCTCCGGAGCAGGGGAGAAAACGTAATCCCGAGCACGGCGAGCAGGAGAAAAAGGCGGTGCACTCGCGGATGCTACCAGACGGCTTTCCACGTTCAAGCGGGCTGCCGCTTTTTCGCACCAGCGAAATCGGTTTGTCTTCACCGCGGCTGCGCGTTATTGCCGGAGCCGTCGTGAAAAAAGTCCTCATCCTCTCCGCGGGGTTCGGAGAGGGTCACAATAGCGCGGCGCGCAGTCTCAAAGCCGGGCTGGAACAGGCGGCGCCGGGGGGGGTGGATGCACGGGTGCTCGATCTTTTCGAGACGTGCTACGGCCGCGCAAACGAGTTCGCCAAAAAGGCTTATCTCGCCACGATCAACAACGCTCCGCTGGTCTGGGCAAAATTCTACGACCTGCTCGATTCGACAAAAATCCTCGAGCTGAATCTTCCGACGATGTGGAAACTTCGGAAAGCGCTCGCCGTGCTCTTCGCCTCGGAAAAACCGGACGCCGTCGTTTCGACTTACCCGGTTTACAATTTCCTCATCGAGCAAATCTACGCCGGGCCGCGGCCGTTCGCGCAGGTGACAATCGTCACCGACTCCATCACGGTGAATTCCGTCTGGTTTCGACCGCCCAGCGATTTTTTCTTTGTGCCCAATGACGACACTGCCGACGTCCTGCGGCGCGCTGGCGTGGCGCAGGAGAAAATTCGCGCGCTTGGATTTCCAGTCACGCCCGAGTTCGCGGCCAATCCTGGTTCGCGGCGTCCCCCTTCGCAGAGCGACGGGCGCCGCGTGCTTTACATGATCAACTTCGCCAAGCGCCAAGCACCGGATCTGGTCGCCGCGCTGTTAAAAATCGAAGGCATCGAGTTGACGGTCACCGTCGGCCGAGATGAAGAACTGCGGGCGCGCATCGAGGCCGTCGTGCGGCCGACGGGCAAGGCCGTCGAGATCTTCGGCTGGACGCCGCGCCTGCCGGAATTGGTGATGCGCAGCCATCTCCTCATCAGCAAAGCCGGTGGCGCGACCGTGCAGGAAGCGATCGCCGCAAAGACGCCGATGATTATTTCCCAGGTCGTTCCCGGCCAGGAGGAAGGCAATGCGCGGCTCATGGAAAATCACCAGTGCGGGATCGTGGCCGACACGCACGCCGACATCGTCGCCGCCGTCGAGCTCGCTTTTGCCAATGATGCAAAAGTCTGGACCGACTGGCACCATCACATCACTCGACTCAGCCGCCCCGCCGCCGCCCTAGAGATTGCGCGCTTCGTGCTCGGGACGGCGAAATGATCGCGTTCGAGAGCTGGGATCGACTACGGGTTGGACACCCGCCCAAAGCGTCTGAAGCCCACTAGCATGCCGATACCGCCCAGCACCATCGCCCATGTCCCAGGCTCGGGAACGACTGTAACATCTACGCTGAGCTGGAACGGGCTTCCAACGTCGTTAAACCAGGCGCCGGGAACCCCGTTGTTTTGGGAGCGGTCTTTAAAACCATCGCGTATCGTCCAGCCCGAAATGCCTGTCTCACTATTGCTGGCTGTCTCGCTCCAAGTGTAGACTTTGTTAGGAGCGCTTTGAGTCACGGTTTCAAAGACCCAATAGGTGGCGCTTGGGGCCAGTGCAAATGACCCGGTGTAGGTGTAGTCGCCAGCGGTTGCAGGATTGGTGTTACCGCTCAGTGTGATCAAAGAAGTGCCGGGTGAGTCGCCGACGTTACTGTAAAGCTGGACACTAAAACCGCCACCGCCGCTGGCCGTTAGCATCCTGACCGTGATGCTGTTAAGCGTCGCAGCAGATGCACCGGTGGTGAATGCCTCGGCCATATCAGCGCCAAAACCGCTTTGGTAGGTAACGTTAGTTCCAGACCCACTGTTTGTCTGCGTGAGATTTGAGACGCCGGTTATTGCGGAGGCCCGCTGCGGCAGAGTGATCAAGGAGGTAGCCACGAAAACGCTGGCCGATGCGAACACAGCAGCCAATTTCCGGAGTCTTGGACGCTGGAAGGAAAGTTTAACCCGAGACTGAGTGTGTGTGACAGACGGACTTTTCATAAAAAAACTGCCTTGGTAAACGAAGGATTACGAGAAACGAGAGAAGCCCGTGGCGTTCTGCGCGAGAACGAGCATATCCGTGCGCGCTCTCTAGCAACCCCGAATCGACATGGCAAGGCAGAACTCGCGTTACCTCGTAACCCATTCCGTCGACATCAACATTGCGCTTGCCTTAGGCTGTCGGAAAATCTCCACTCTCTGCGGGATGATCTGGCTACACAGGAGCGGCGGCGGCAGCACTGCGGAGGCTCTCACCGCTTTCAGAGCTGCGTCCGCTTCGGTCGCATCGCCTCTGTATCCCCGGAGAACCGTCTCCGCTCCGGCAGCCGTCGCTCCCCCCAATCCGAATTTGCAAAGAAGAACTTCTTTCGGGGCTGGGGTTGGTTCGCAATACCCGTAGTCCTCAATTTACTTTTTCTCAGCATACCCACGTTCGACTACAACTACACATCCAAGCTGACGGCATATTTCTCCATTCCCTATCTAGCCATCGCTGCCATCATTGGTATCAGGCGCGGCAGTCAAATCACCGTCTCTGACTTCCTATTTCTCGCATTCGGCAACCTCGCCATCGTCACATTGCTTTGGCATTTGAATCCGCCTTCTCACCCTTGATCGTGCCACATTCAGCGCCACATCCCGCAACGCCTAACCAAGACACTGCGAGCGAACAGGCTCCGTGCGTTACGGTTTTCTGGTGATTGGTTTCATGGCAGACGGCGGGCGCAGAGAGCCCTTGAACGCACCCCCCGCGCTTTCCCCCTCGCCGCCGATATTTGTTTAGACCATCCAAACTGACACCTATGCTCTGGTCGGCGACTTAACACTTGATGCAGAAACACACTCGCCGAGTTAAGATCGCTTACGCAGTCGCGGCCGTTCCGGCCGTGTTTCTGCCTTTGAGCTATTTGGTGATGGCAGTCTGGGTTTTCGCCACCATTTTCCCGGCACTATTAAGTGGCAAAACGGCGACTGACCCGAGTGGTTTTGTTCTTTGGATGGTGCAGACAGGCTATTACGGCACTTTGATTCAATAGCCATTCTATTTGTTTTGGGCGGCGCGCACACGCGAGTTAACGTTCAGGGTTCGCGTGCTTTGGATGGTTGTGTTGTTTCTCTTTAACATGCTCGCGATGCCTTGGTTTCTATTGTGTATGTATCGTGGCACGGCACAGACCGCATTGACACGCAGTATCCGGCGAGAGTCCGTTCGCCGTTTCTTTCAGAAAGGCACCGAGCATGAAACATGACACCTAATCCGTATGAAGAGTGTCCAGTAAGTGTGGGGTTTTCTGGTGATTGGTTCCATGGCAGACGGCGGGCGCAGAGAGCCTTGAGCGCACCCCCCGCGCTTTCCCCCTCGACGGCGATATTTGTTTAGACCATCGAAACCGACGCTAACACCCTGCTAGGCGACTAGCAGCACGCATATGCCCGACGAAATCTCCGTAGAAGGCCCGGTAGAGCTAATCGACGGCAAGTTGACTCTTCAGATTCCACTGGGCGCCGGCGGGGACAAGCTGGCTCCTTTCGCTCGCGGCATTGGTGAGATCGACGGAGAGAACTTGAATGTAGTAATACAACCGTGGCTTGCCGAGAAACTCCGCATCGGCGTAGGCAGCCTCGTATCCGTCGATAACTACAACGGGAAGTTCAACGTCACTCGAAGCGCAAAAAACGATGATCCCAGCGAAGTCGCCTAACCCCTATGGAAGATTGCAAGTAGAACTTGGAGCTTGGTTGAGTTTTTCTTTGGTGGGGTGACATGGGTGATGGCAGAGGGCGGGCGCAGAGAGCCTTGAGCGCACCCCCCGCGCTTTCCCCCTCGCCGCCGATATTTGTTTAGACCCTCGAAACCGATGCTAACACCCTGTTAGGCAACTAGCCGCGTCTTCCAAATGGAAAATCCACTCAGCTTAGCAGCCGCTGACACCCCGGCTTCGGTCCTCACGGTGGCACTCGCACTCGCTTTGTTTGTATTCCCGATCTTATTCACCTGCGTCTGCATTTTAATGCGCTTCTCTGGCGTCCATCGTCCACCATACTTCGCATACTTTTGCGCTTTTGGTTCGTTGGGCTCGCTTAGTCTTGGCATTGCGACATCGAATTCCCCTCTTTCCGCTCTAGGCTTTTGTATTGCATTCCTCATTTCTCCATTCCTGCTTGTCCGTAACTTCTTCGCACTGCGTTCGCGCGGAGATCGGTCGATCTATCATCAGGGCGCGTGCTGGGCATCTCTGTTCGCCGCCACAATTATCGTCTTTCTTCTCGTCTGGTCGCTATTCGACGAATACCTCAAGTCGCCTAAACCATCCGGTGCACTGATCCGTGCGGCGCTAGAGGGTGTGGCCGAGGCTGGGGTCTTTGAGGAAACGGGTGGGGACGTTGCGGGGTTCGCCGGGGGCGTCGTGGCCCGGGGAGGAGCCAGCCGCGGCGGAAGAATTCGTCGTCCTCGTGGCCACCCACCTCCGCTCGTCCCTTCCTCCTCAGCGGAACGTGGGCGGCTCAATC
>JAXDQV010000266.1:0-10421 GCA_034667645.1 Chthoniobacter sp. | reverse complement strand
CGCTTCAGTCGCGGGATGATCTCCTCCATTTTCAGGATGTGTTGCGGCCAGGGGAAAGCGCCCAAGCGCTTCATGACCGGGCCCGCGGTGATGACATGCTGGATTTTCGCGATGCGAATCGCCGCTTCGTTTGCCGCGACGCCGGCGGTGAAATTGAGATTTACCGGAGTTTTCCCCGCGAGCATGACCGCGAGATTGGCAATCACTGCGCCTCGTCCCGCCGGCAGCACAATGGCAATGCGCTGGTTCATCAAATCGCGAAGCGGCTCACTAAAAGCGATCGCCGCCGCGAGCAGCGTGCCGCGCGAGGTCGCACTCCCATCCATGCCATCGACGACTGCCGTATCGAACTGCCGGTGCTTCAGTCCGCGCAAACACGCTTCCGCGAGATGGCCCCGCAAGATCGGCCGCTGCGAGTAGCACCACTCGCCGAGCGACAGCAACTTTTCGCGAACCGTCGTGATATCCGCGTGCCCGGGCGCGATCGGTTCGCCGAAGGCGACGGTAACCGGATACGGAATGTGTCGCGGAATTTTACGAAAAAACCGCCCGCCATAAAACGAGAAGATCGAGCCCCAGAGTTGATCCAGCCACACCGGGACCACCGGCGCATTTGCCTGCCGCGCGATCAATTCGTAGCCGCGCTTGAGCCGCAAAAGATTGCCAGTCCGCGAAAGCTCGCCCTCTGGAAAAATGCAGACGATTTCCCCCTCCCCGATTTTTTCCACCGCCGCGCGCACCGCCTCCCTGGCGTGCTTCGGCGAAATGGGAATCGCCTTGAGCAGACGGAACAGACAGTTCAGCGACCGCTGGTGATAGATCGTCTCGAAAACGACGAACCGGATCGGCCGCGGACAGGCGATCTGGAGCATGATCGCGTCGACCCACGTGACGTGATTGGGCAGGAGAAGACAGCCGCCGTCGGGCAAATTTTCCACGCCGTGTGCAGAGACACGATAGATGATCCGGGCCAGCGATTCCGCGGCGCGCAGCAGCATGGATTTTTCCTTTGTCATTCTGGCCGGAGCGAAGAACCTCACATTTTCATGCGACGTGTGAAAAGCTCCAAACCCTTCGTTTCGCGCGTCCGGCGCGGGTTGTGAGTTCCATCGCCGTCGCGGACGAGAAGCCGGTTGCCGGCGCCCGCGGCGCGCTGAGGCTGCTGCTTGCCATCAACCTTTTCAACTACATCGACCGCTACATTCTCGCGGCGGTCGAGCCGGAAATCCGCCGTGCGTTTTTTGCCCCCGGCGACCCGACCGCGATGGCAAAAACCGGATCACTCGCCACGGCGTTTCTGGTCAGCTACATGCTCGCGGCCCCGGTGTTTGGCTGGATTGCGGACCGCACTTCACGATGGAAAATCGTCGGGCTCAGCGTTGCGTTATGGAGCGTCGCGACGGCGGGGTCCGGTCTGGCCGCGACGTTCACCATTTTGTTCGCCACGCGCCTGTTTGTCGGGCTCGGCGAGGCGGGCTACGGCCCCTGCGCGCCGACGATCATCGCGGATTTCTTTCCGTTGAAAGTTCGCGGACGGAACCTCGCATATTTTTACCTCGCGATTCCGGTCGGCAGCGCGCTTGGTTTTGCGCTCGGGGGAAAAATCAGCGGCTTCTTCCATAGCTGGCGATATCCGTTTTATCTCATGGCCGCGCCTGGCATCGCCCTCGCGATCGCGTGCTTTTTCATGCGCGAAGCACCACGGACATCCCTCGCTGACCACGAAATACGCTTCAGTTTTGCTCCCTACTTTCAGTTACTGAAAAACCGCTCCTACCTCCTGAACACGCTCGCGATGACGGCGATGACCTTTGCCATTGGCGGGCTGTCGTTTTGGATTCCGAGCTACATCTTTGAGTTTCGCCATCAGCCCGATCTCGGTGCGATCAACCTGCACTTTGGCGTGATCACCGTCGCCGCTGGATTGATCGCGACGCTGCTCGGGGGCGTGCTTGGCGACAGGCTTCGCGAGCGTTACGACAGCGCCTATTTTTTGCTTTCCGGCGTGGCCATGAGCCTCTCCTTTCCGTTTGTGATCGCCTTTCTCTATGTCCCCTTTCCGTGGGCTTGGATCTGCATTTTCTTCGCAGTTTTCTTTCTCTTCCTGAACACCGGACCGTCAAATACCGCGCTCGCGAATGTGACGCATCCCTCAGTCCGCGCGACGGCGTTTGCGTTAAACATCTTCATCATTCACGCCGCGGGCGACGCTCTCTCGCCGCCGCTGATCGGCGCTATCGCGGGACGCTGGAATATGAATGCCGGGTTTCTCGCTGTCTCCGCAGCCATCCTGCTCGCGTCGGTCCTTTGGTTCCGCGCCGCACCGCATTTGCCGGGCGACACCGCCCGCGCGCTCGACGTTCCTTGAACGCGTCGGGAACGAAATCTAAGCTCGTTTCAAATGGCCGACGCGCTCACCCCGATGATGCAGCAGTATCAAAGCATCCGGCGCACTCTGCCCCGGGACGCCCTCTTGTTTTTTCGGCTCGGTGATTTCTACGAGATGTTTTTTGACGACGCAAAAGAGGCGTCGGGCCTGTTAAACGTGGCGTTAACGAAACGAAACGGGACGCCGATGTGCGGCGTGCCGTATCACGCGGCGGAAAACTACATCGCAAAGCTGGTGCGGGCCGGCAAGCGGGTCGCGATTTGCGATCAGGTCAGCGAGCCGCAGCCGGGGAAAATCGTGCAAAGGCAGGTGACGCAGATCATCAGTCCCGGCACCGTCGGCGACGTCAATCTCCTGGAGGCGAAGCGCAATAATTTCCTCGGCGCAGTTTTTCAAAAGGACGGGGAAATCGGATTCGCGTTTGTCGATTTGAGCACCGGCGAATTCCGGCTCACGCAACTGCCAGATGCGGCGGCGTTGCAGGACGAACTGGCGCGCGTTTGTCCGTCGGAACTGCTAATCAGCGACGAGCAACGGGAACTCTTCGCCGACCTGCCCGGCGCGACCGAGTGCGATGGCTACACGTTTTCGCCTGAACAGGCTGTCTTCACGCTGCGCGAGCATTTCAAAGTGCAGTCACTCGACGGCTTTGGCTGCGCGGAATTGTCCGCCGCGATCGGCGCGGCTGGAGCCATTCTGCATTATCTAAAAGAGTCGCTGCATCGGCAGGTCGCGCACATCACGCGGCTCACCTGCTATCGCGTTTCCAGTTTCATGATTCTGGATGCGGCGACGCAGGCGAACCTCGAACTGGTCGTCTCACGCGGCACCGGCGGAGTTAGGGAGACGAGTCTGCTCGCGGCGCTGGACCGGACCGTGACGCCAATGGGCGGGCGCAAATTGCGCGACTGGATCCTACATCCACTCTGCGCGCTGGCGCCACTCGAGCAGCGCCAGGAGGTCATCGCCGAGCTGCTCGGTGAAACATTCCTGCTCAGCAAATTGCGCGAGTCGCTGAAATCCATTCGCGACATCGAAAGAACGATCGGACGGTTGAGCCAGGCCGGCGGCAACGCGCGCGATCTCAACGCGCTGCGACAATCACTCGCGCAGATTCCCGAATTGAAATCGCATCTGGCGGCGCTTTCCGGAACGTCTCGCTTCGCCGGTCATCCCGAGCGGAATGAAGCAGAGCGAAATGGAGTCGAGGGATCCCGTGGAGCAGACTTTCAGGAAACTTCGCGGGATCACTCGACTCCGCTTCGCTCCGCTCGGGATGACACGCTTTTATTTTCGATCTGTGCGGAGCTCCACGAATTTCCAGACCTCCTTTCCCTGCTCGATTCCGCTCTCGTGGACGAGCCGCCATTTCCGGTGAAGGAGGGCGGCATTTTTCGCGACGGCTACCATGCTGCGATCGACGAACTGCGGGCGGCGGGACAAGAAGGCAAAGAATGGATCGCGAAACTACAGCAGCGGGAAATCGAGGCCACGGGTATCAAGTCGTTAAAAGTCCGTTATACAAGCGTGTTCGGCTATTTCATCGAGATCACGAAGGCGAATCTCGGCAGCATTCCGCCGCATTACGTGCGCAAGCAAACCACGGTCAACGGCGAGCGCTTCATCACGCCGGAGCTCAAGGAGATCGAGGGCAAAATTCTCGGGGCCGACGAGCGGGCGCGGAACCTGGAATACGAGCTTTTCGTGCAGCTCCGCGACGAGACGCTCAAGTCGTTGCGCGAGCTGCAGCAGGCCGCTGGAGCGATTGCGACGCTCGACGCACTGTCTTCGCTCGCGGAAACGGCGCGCCTTTACAACTACTGCCGGCCGCAGCTCACGGACGAACTCGCCATCTGCATCCGCGACGGACGACACCCGGTCCTCGATCAAAGCCTCGTTGAGGAAAAGTTCGTGCCAAACGACGTGGACCTCGACGGCTCGGGCAATCGCCTGATGATCATCACCGGCCCGAACATGG
The DNA here is from genome assembly GCA_034667645.1 of Chthoniobacter sp. GTDB lineage: Bacteria > Verrucomicrobiota > Verrucomicrobiia > Chthoniobacterales > Chthoniobacteraceae > JAJPJG01. Next base: position 6,054 of record JAXDQV010000266.1, on the reverse strand, counting down.
CCGGCAAAAGCACATTCATCAGGCAGACGGCGCTCATCGTTTTAATGGCGCAGATTGGCAGCTTCGTCCCGTCAGCGAGCGCGGAGATCGGGCTCGCCGACCGCATTTTCACCCGCGTCGGCGCGAACGATGATCTCTCGCGCGGCCAGTCCACATTCATGGTCGAGATGAACGAAACGGCAAACATTCTGAACAACGCCACCGCGCGCAGCCTGGTGATTTTGGATGAAATCGGCCGCGGCACTTCGACGTTTGACGGGCTCTCGATCGCGTGGAGCGTGGCGGAATTCCTGCATGACCAACTGAAGGCGCGGACGCTTTTTGCGACGCACTACCACGAGCTCACGGAGCTGGAAATGACGCGGGCCGGGGTGAAGAACTTCAACGTCGCGGTGCGCGAGTGGAACGATCAGATCATTTTTTTGCGGAAAATCGTGCGCGGGGGCGCGGATAAAAGTTACGGCATTCAGGTCGCGCGCCTGGCCGGCCTGCCGCCGGAAGTCATCGGACGCGCAAAGGAGATTCTCGCTAACCTCGAGCAAAGCGAACTCAACGCCGACGGCAAGCCGGCGCTCGCGGAAACCCCGCTGCCGAAAACGCGCAAACTCAAATCGCACGAGCCCAACGGCCGTCCGCAGTTGTCACTCTTTTAGCGGTCGAAGTGTGGAGCGGCGAAATGGGTTGTTGAACAAAACGCGGCCTTGTATCGAAGGCCGGATGCGTCGAAGCGATCCGCGTTCATGGTTTGCGTCGGAAGAGCAATTGCGGAATGCGCTGAATTTTCTTGGTGTAAAACTTGGTCTGCACACCCGCGACGCAGTGCGCCCGATGCCGTGGTCGACACAGAATCTCGTGCCGTCGTTTCCGGACAGCGCGGCCACGGACGCAGGAGCGCCTTTCACAAACCATAACGTCACGCCTCCGAAGAAGCTGACCGCGACAATCGTCATCGCGACGTTCAACCGTCTCCCCAATCTCCGACGTTTGCTGGCTGCGCTCGGTCATCTCGATGACGATGATTTCGAGGTGGTGATCGTCAACGGCCCCTCGAACGACGGCACCGCGGAGTATCTCGCGGAGATGGATCGGCCGATGAAGATTCTCCAATCGCCGCACGCAAATGTTTGTCGCTCACGGAACCTCGGCATGGCGCAAGCGACTGGCGACATCGTGGCGTTTCTCGACGACGACGCGTTGCCGGTTCATGCCTCCTGGCTCAATGCCTACCGGCAGTTTTTTGAAGAAGACGAGGACGGAAAGTGCTCGGCGGTCGGCGGCCCGGTCATCGGACCTTACGACGGCCATTACCAGTTTTACGAAGGCCTCACCTCGGAGTATGCGGAGCAGTCGCCGCAGGGCGTGGCTTTCCGGCCCGCGTCCCGCGGACGCGTCTTGCGGGGTGTGATGGGTTGTAACTGCGCCGTGCGGGCGGCCGCGTTTCGCGAAGTCGGAGGATTCGACGAGCGGATGATGCATTACCTGGACGAAACGGATCTTTGCTTTCGCCTGGCGGAACGTGGCTATACGACCCGGTTTTTCGACGACAACCCGGTGCTGCACTTTTACGCGGATAACAAATATCGCCGCAGTCGGGTGCGCCGGCATTGGTCGGTGATTTTCCGCAGCGACACCTATTTTTGCCTCAAACACGCGCGCGATTTCTTGCCGGTGAAAATTTGGAAAATCCTCCGCGGACTTGGCTCGAAGCATTTCTTCGAATTGCTCTTCCACCCGCATTTGCGCCCGCGGCTTTCTTACAGCGAAGTCGTGAAATACTCGTTCTGGTCGCTGGTCGGGGTCGCCGAGGGTTTTTATCACGGGCTGTTTTCACAGCGCTGCCTTTGGGCAGAGGCGTCGTCGCCGCCGGCTCGAGTCCGATTCCAGGCGCCGAGGCCGCGGCGGAAATTGCGGATCGGGTTGATCATCCGCACTCTGCCGGGGATGGGCCGTTACGGCGGGCCGGGCCAGTTCGCGGATGCGCTCGCCAAGGGACTCTATGAATTGGGACACGAGGTGCATTTGTTCTGTGTCGCGGAGCAAAGCGTCATTTCGTTCGGCGTCGATTTTCATCTGCATCCGATTCCGCTGCACGCCGAAGACCCGACGTTCTACGACCGCACACTGCCTTCGGTCTCGCGCCGTTTCGGTGCGGCGACTGCATATTGCCGCTCGATCGAGAAACTGGCCGATCGGGGCGAAGTGCTCGACTTCATGGTCGGTTGCAATTGGGATTTGGAATCGCTGGGGGTCATCTGCGCGGATCTTTGTCCGGTCGGACTTTTCCTCGTGACGACGCTGGCCAAGCTGATGCAGCTCGAGATGTTCCCGAAGACGGCGGACAACTTTCTTTGGAACAGTCTCGACCGCTGGCAGGCCGTGCATGCGCCCGTCGCTTTCCTGGCGTCGCGCGGGGTGTTGGACGGTTACACCGAGTTGCTCGGCATTCGGGAGGAGGACCTTCGTCACACTGTGTTCATCCCGCTCGGTGTGGAGCGCACCTTTCTCCCGCCAATCTCCCGCACGGGCCAGCGCCCACGCGTGCTTTTCGTAGGCCGACTGGAAAGGCGCAAAGGCATTCACACACTGCTCGCCGCGCTGCCGGGGGTGCTCCCGGATTTTCCGGACTGGGAATGCCACATCGTCGGCGACGACTCGCCGATCTTCGAAAATGGACAAACCATCAGAGACCTTTTTTTGTGCGAGAACGCTGGAAAACCGTGGCTCGATCGCGTCGCGTTTCATGGCTTCTGCTCGGCCGATTCCCTGCATCGCCACTATCGTGAATGTGAAATTCTCGCTGTGCCTGCGCTCTACGAATCATTCGGCCTCGCCTACCACGAAGCGATGCAATACGGGAAACCCGTCATCGCCTGCCGCGCCGGCGGAATCCCGGAAACGCTGCGCGACGGTCAGGAAGGATTGTTGATCACACCGGAAAATGTGGCGGAGCTGGAGAACGCCTTGCGAGTTTTGATGAGCGATCAGCAGCTTCGTGAAAAAATGGGCCGCGCGGGCGCGGAGCGCATTCGCTCGGAGAACAATCATCTCACTGCCGCGCGGGAGATGGAGCGCGTCATCCTGGACTACCTCGAGTCATCCGAAAGTCCGACGGAGCCGCTCGAGTTGCGTTCAGTGTGATCGGGAACCGCTCGTAACACGGTTGCCGATTCGGGCGGGATTTTCCAGCCATCCGGAGTCTCGAGTTGAATCATTCCCGCGCCGCCATAACGAAGCGCGTCGCTCGACCACAATTGTTCCCAGCGCAATCCGTGCGGCGGGGCGAGGAGAGGTTCCGGCGCTGGACTGAGCGTTTTGGCAAAGCCGAAATTGACTACGAGCAGCCGGTCATCGTCTTCGTCGTTATTTGGAAAAAAATGCAGAACGAAACTGCGCGCGCCAAGCACCGCTCCGTCCACCTCCGTCGCGCTACGAAAGGCGGTTTCGTTTTGGCGAAGCCGCAACAAATCGCGATGCAGTGCATAAGCTTCGGCATGCGATTCGCGCTCGCGGAAATCGAGTTTGCAGCGCTCGAAGGTTTGCGGGTCGTGCGGCACCGCGAGCTGCGCGAGCGTGTCGGGATGCGCGATACTCGGGAATTGACTGAGGAAATCCGCGCGGCCTTTTCGCACCTGCTCGCGCAATTCGCCGGCCATGTCTCCGAAATACAAAAAGGGCGTCGAGGCTGCGAACTCCTGCCCTTGAAACAGCATCGGCGAAGGAAAACCGAGTAACAGCAGCGCCGTCATCGCGCGATAGCGGCCGGGATGCGTGAGTTGATGAAAGCGCTTTCCCGTCGCGCTATTGGCGATCTGGTCGTGATTTTGAATGTAGGCGATCAGCGCGGAACGGCTGAGTCCGCGCGTTGATTTCCCGCGCCGTTTTTTTTGCCAGACGTAATGCTGGCCTTGAAAAAGGTATCCGCGCTTCACCGCCGAAATGAACTCCTGCGGCGTGCCGCGGTATTCGCTGAAATACGCCTCGTAATTTCCCGTGAGCGCCACGCGCGCGCTGTGGTGAAAATCATCATTCCAAAGCGCATCGCAGCCGCTTCCGCCTTTCTCAACCCTTCGTAAAAGCTGCGTGTCCTGCGGTTCATTTTCTCCGACGATCACGATGCTTCGCTTTCCGGCGGCCACGCGGCTCGCTTTGGAAATCGAGGTGATGATGTGCTCGGGCGAGCTGTCGAAAAGTCCCTGCGTCGCATCAATGCGAAAGCCGTCGAGGTGGTATTCGCGGATCCAATACGCAGTGTTCGCAGTGACAAATTCGCGCACTGGCTGGGAGTTCTTGCCGTCGAAGTTCAGCGGCTCGCCCCACTCGCCCGGATAACGCGTCGAAAAATAATCCGGCGAGAACTCGCGCAGGTAATTTCCGTCGGGTCCGAGGTGATTGTAAACGACGTCGAGAATCACGGCGACGCCCAACGCGTGAGCACAATCAACGAAAGCGCGGAAGTCGTCGGGCCTGCCGTAGAGGTGCGTCGGCGCGAAGAGATCGACGCCGTCATAACCCCATCCGAACCGGCCGGCGAATTCGTTGGCCGGCATGAGCTCGATGACTGAAATGCCAAGCTCCGCCAGTTCAGGAAGTTGCCGGGAAGCGGCGTGCCAACTGCCTTCCGGAGTGAACGTGCCAATGTGCATTTCGTAAAATACCTGGTCTTCGATCTGCACTCCGCGCCAGTTTTGGTCCGTCCATCGGAAGAGGCTCGGATCGACGACTTCCGACGCTCCATGCACGCCGTCCGGTTGAAAACGCGATGCGGGATCAGGATAAATGCGGTCGCTTTGGTCCAGACGAAAACCGTAGCGCAATCCGTCCGCACCCTCGACCGATCCGGAAAAATAGCCGTCCTTCTCGGGCTCCAGTTGCACGGATTCAACCAAGCCGTTTTCCAGCGCAACCTCGACCGTTTTGGCCACTGGGGCCCAGACACGAAAGTTCACTTTCCCCTCGATAAGCTCGGCGCCGATCGGCGAACAACGTTTAACACTCTGTGCAGTATGCATTGTTCCCGCATGCCTTCGCAGGCGCGATGGCGCGTGGCCGTGCCGAACGTGCGTGAATTCGCAACGTCCGCCGCGTCACTTTCAAGCGAATCGCAGTTGGCAACCATGGGTCTCCCGATCGACACGCGCTATTTTCGATGCTTCATGCGCGTGCATGGCGTGCGGAAAATCGAGCGCGGTGTGGAACTCGATGTCGAAGAGGAGCGGATGCGAATCGAGGCGATCCGTCCGGATATTCTGCGGATCAAGATCAGCCGCAGTGGCTCGTTTGACGATCATCCGACATTTGCCGTTTGCGCCGATCTGGACGCTGATGCACCACCGGAATTCACCGTCGAGGAGACGGACGAACAGGTGAGAATCGCGACGGCGCAGATGTCCGTTACCGTCGGCAAACAACCGTTCAGCATCGCATCGCATCGCGCCGACGGAACCACGATCTTTGAAAGTGCAACCGACGCCGAAGGCCGGAGCTGGGCCTACGCCACCTTGAACGACGACTTCATCACGGCGCGCTCCTGCCTTCGCGAAGACGCGTTTTTCGGACTCGGCGAGCGCAGCGGACGCTTTAATCGGAAAGGCCGCAATTTCATGCTCTGGAACACGGACGTGCTGAACGACGTCACGGAGCGCGATGCGGAAATTCTTTACGGAAAGGACGATCCTCGCGCTGTCGTGCGCGGGACGGACTTTGATCCCTACTACGTTTCGATTCCGCTTTTTTATCATCTCCCACATCAGCATCACGGCATGGCCGGGTTCTTTTTCGACAACGGCTATCGCGGCGATTTCGAATTTGAAGATCCGCTCGAATACCGCGTCCATTTTTCCGGCGGGCAATATACCGAATACATTTTCTGCGGCCCCGCGATGCGCGGCATCCTCTCGGCCTACACCTGGCTGACCGGCCGCATGGCGGCTCCGCCGATGTGGGCGCTCGGGCATCATCAATGTCGCTGGTTTGCCTACACACAGCAGGCCGTCGAGCAGCTCGCCACCACGCATCGCGACAAGCGCATTCCGACCGACGCCGTCTGGCTCGACA
>JAXDQV010000265.1:0-3967 GCA_034667645.1 Chthoniobacter sp. | reverse complement strand
GCAGCTAAAGTAACAGCGCTCCCTCGAAGTTTGCCGCCGAGGTCTCACGGGATGGAGCGTCTCGTGAGACCTTCGGCTTTTTACCCAGCCAATCATTCAAGCCTTCACACTCTTGTCCCATCAAATGACTCCAGAACGCTGGCAGCAGATAAAAGCGATCCTGGCCGAGGCCATCGATTGTGATGACGCGCCCGGGCGAACGGCCTTTGTGGAGAGATCCTGCGCCAGCGATCCGCTTCTTAGGCAGGAAGTGGAAGCGCTCCTCGCCTACGCAGATGATGCCAGCGACGAATCGTAGCGCGGCAGAAACCGGTCGCCAGATCGAAAACAGAAGGCAACGAAGGAAACAAAGGTTTCGAAGCTCTCGCTTCGTTACCTTCATTTTCTTCTGTTGGATTTGCCGATGGTTGCGGAGCACCTGCATGATCTCTCAAAAAAAATGGTCTGTCGAACTTCGATGAGACGCTTTCTCCTGCCGTCCTGCGTTACCGGTATGAACATTTCCAGATTGTATTTTCTCGGCGCCAATCTGCTCTCGGGTTCTTCATCTCTCTTGCGGCGGGTGGCGTTTCCGCTGCTTTCTCTCGGTGCGGTGCTGGTGCTGTTGCAGCCGTGCGGGGGTGCTCCAGTGGGTGACAGCACTGGCAACCTCCATACGGCACGGTATCAGCACACGGCAACCCTGCTGCGCGACGGCAGGGTGCTGGTCGTGGGAGGGTTGGACAAACGCGAGGGATACGATGCGGACCGTTTCTATACGAACGCGACCGCGGAACTGTACGATCCGAAGAGCGGCACCTGGGCTGTCACCGGCAGTCTCCACGACGCGCGCTTTCAGCACACCGCGACGTTGCTTCCCAATGGCAAAGTGCTCGTGGCAGGGGGAAACACCGTCTTTAACGTCGCTATCGCGAGCGCGGAACTATACGACCCTGCGACCGGGGTCTGGACTCCAACAGGCAGCCTGGAGATCCCGCGCTTTCAGCACACCGCGCACTTGCTCGCCAATGGAAAGGTCCTCGTCATCTCCGGGAACAACCAAAACTATACTTCTTTCTACAATCCGGAACTGTACGATCCGGCGACTGGGACGTGGAGTAACACGGGCAACATCAACAACGCGCGCTCTCGGCACACCTCTACGTTATTGCCCGACGGCAGAATTTTGATTGCAGGAGGGTCGGCTCTCTTTTCCAATTGGTCCCCCAGCGTTGAGATCTACGATCCCGTAAGCGAGACCTCGACTGACGTCGGTGACCTCAACACAGGCCGCGATCAACACACGGCGACCTTGCTGCCCAATGGCAAGGTCCTCATTGTCGCGGGACGTGATTGGAACAATGGTGCTTTCGGAGGCGCGGAACTGTGCGATCCCGCGACAGGTACCTGCACCAATACGGGCAGCCTTGTTCCACGCTATCAGCACAAGGCGACTCTGCTCCCCGACGGCAAGGTCCTCGTTACAGGTGGATTGGATATCACTTTCAATTCAACTGCGAGCGCGCAACTCTACGACCCCGCAACTGGGACCTGGAGGGACGCACATAGGATGAACACCGCCCGCATGTACCACACGTCGACCTTGCTCCTCAACGGCAAGGTATTGGTGGCGGGAGGAGCTGAGAAGGACACGCTCTTCCCGTCCGCAACCGCGGAGCTCTACGACCCCGTGAACGGCACCTGGATTGCAGCCGGTCCTTTTCATGCGACCCAGGCTGTTTGGGTATTTCCCAGTCCGTCCGCGCCGAACCCGGTGACCGATCCGACCGCCCGGCAAACATTGCTCACCAATGCCGCCGCGAGCGGAGTAGATGTCCTTTACCTCAGTATCTACAACTCTCCTGCGAATTCCGCCGGCCGGCTTATGTATGAAGACGGAGCGATTGCGGCGTTCGTTACCCAAGCGCACAGCCTTCACATTCGCGTTCTTGCTGCCTACGGCGCGCCTGATTGGCCCGCAATAGGAAGCAACCCTACGGATTTCCCGCTTTCCCGAATGGCGGAGGTAGTTGGTTATAATGCGGCAAATGCCTCGGCAAGACTTGACGGCGTGGTCCTGGACATTGAACCGCCGGAACCCCAGACGGCCGCCGCGTTCCAGGCGCTCTTAACCCAATACCAGAGCGTTCGTCAGGCGCTGCCGCATGACCTGGCTCTCTCGATAGCGATCCGATTTTTCTGGGACACGCCCGTCGAGTTTCCCGCCGGCAGCGGCGTTACAAAAAAGGTTTACGAACACATCCTCGATATGGCGACGTATGACTTCAGCGCGCGTTTTCAGCCGCTCCAGAACGTCATCGTCATGGGTTACCGTAATTTTGCCGGGTTAAGCGATTGCACGGTCAGCGGCGGCATCGTTTGCCTGGATCAAGACGAGATCAATTACGTGTATGTCAACCGCGCCACTCTGGGATTCTATGACTTAATCCTGGCGGGCCTCGAAACGAGTGACCCTGTTTCCACCGGGATTACCACCCAGGAAACATTCTTCGCCAGTGGACAAGCGGCGCTTAACAGCGTCGCGTCGGTCGTCCTCAAACACTTTGGGTTCTTCCAGGGACTCGGCGGTTTCGCAATTCACAATTACGGCAACTCCTATCTGAGGGGGAGCGGCGCGCATTGGCCGGCCGTAAATACTGCATTCCCGTTCACGGGCGGTGAGGCAACGGAAATCGCAACCCCGGCCGGGACGAGCGTTTTCGTCCCTCTCGGGACCGTCGGAGGCACTCCGATCAATGTTACGTTTTCGAATGTCACCTCCACCGGTTATACCACCGTTAGCCCGATCGATCCCGCTTCGGCCGGCCAACTGCCTGGAGGATACCAGCTAGCGGGGAGCAATCTTGCTTTCGAAATCAGCACAACGGCCAGCTACACGGGACCGATTACCATTGGTTTCCAGGCGCCGAATGTCGATGCTGCGACCTTTGCGCAGCTTCGCGTCCTCCACGATTCCGGCAGTGGGTTCATCGACCAAACAGCGATTAACCCTCCTCCTGATCCTGGGACGCAGACGATTTATGCGAGTGTTACTTCGCTAAGCCCATTTGTTCTGGCGAAGGCCATCGATGCGGCGCCTCCCAGCATCCAGAGCGTTACGGCCAACCCAGGCGCCATCTGGCCGCCTAACAAAATTATGGTTCCTGTCACTCTGTCGGTGAGCGCGACGGACGCTTCGGGAGTGGTTTCCAGGAAGATCATTTCTGTTGCCAGCAACGAGGCGGGAAGCGGGCAATGGCAGGTGACCGGTGACCTCTCACTTAGTCTGCAAGCCGACCGCAATGGAAATGGAACCGGCCGGGTTTATACGATCACAGTCCAATGCAAAGATTCCTTTGGTAACGCTGCTACAAAGGCAGTGACTGTGAAAGTTCCGCACGACCAAGGTAAGTAATATGGGAGCCGTGGGAACGCTGCCTTCGGCGACTAAAGCTTGGGCTTCCTTTGTAACGTAATCTTTTCCCCCTCCGACAAAAACGCGGTCTCGAGAGCGTTAATTTGGGCCTGGCGAATTTGCTCCGCCGATAACCCTGCGGCCGGCGCTGCGATGTTGAATTCGTAGGGGAGATCGATGGCGCTGACGCCTGGGTCGTCTGTGTTGATGGAGGCGACGAGGCCGCGGGCGAGCATGTGGCGCAAGGGATGGCTGGCGAGATCGTGGATGGTGCTGGTGTGGACGTTACTCGTTAGGTTCGCTTCGATGGCGATGCCATTTTCCAGCAGGAAATCGATGAGAGCGGGATCTTCCAACGCACGGGTGGCGTGGCCGATTCGCTCGGCGCCGAGAAGTTTCACGGCTTCCCAGACGCTCTGCGGCCCGCCCGCTTCACCTGCGTGAACGGTGATGCGCCAGCCGGCGTCGCGGGCTTTCCGGAAATGTTCGGTGAAAAGAGGGGCGGGGAAATTCGCTTCGTCACCTGCGAGATCGAGAGCGACCAAATGTTGGCGGTGCGTGAGCAGGGCGGCG
>JAXDQV010000264.1:0-4080 GCA_034667645.1 Chthoniobacter sp. | reverse complement strand
CGGGCCGGGAGACGAGCACCTCGAAGCCTTCGCGCCGCATTTGCTCTACGATGATGGCGATCTGCATTTCGCCGCGCGCCTTGATTTCAAAGTGGCCGGCAATGTCGGTTTCATTGACCTGGATGCTGACGTTTGTGCGCGTCTCGCGGATGAGGCGCTCGCGCACCTGCCGCGCCGTGAGCAGTTTGCCCTCGCGGCCGGCCAGCGGCCCGTCGTTGATGCAGATTTTCATCGTGATCGTCGGCGGATCGATATGGGTGAAAGGCAGCGGCAGCCGGTCCTCGGTATCGGTGATCGTCTCCCCGATGAATGCCTCCTCGAAACCGCACAGACCGATGATATCGCCCGCGCTCGCGTGCTTGATTTCGACTTTCAACAAACCTTGATGGCTGAAAAGCGCGGTCACGTTGGCGCGTTCGCGTTTTCCATCCATCGAAATGTGGACGACGGAATCACCCACCGCGACCCGCCCGCTGGTGATGCGCCCATAACAAATGCGCCCCAAATAATCACTGTAATCGATGTTCGAGACGAGCATTTGGAAATAGCTCACCTCGGAAGTTGGCGGCGGCGGAATGTGTTTTACGATCGCTTCAAAGAGCGGCTCCATGTTTTCCGCCGGCTCGTGGATTTCGCGCATGGCGTAACCGTCGCGCGCGCTGGCGTAGATGACCGGAAAATCGAGCTGCAGATCGGTCGCGTTCAGTTCCACGAAAAGATCGAAGATGAAATCGAGCACCTTGTGCGGACGCGCGTTTTCGCGGTCGATCTTGTTGATGACGACGATCGGCTTCGCGCCGTTCTCGAGCGCTTTTTTCAAGACGAACTTCGTCTGCGCCTGCGGTCCGTCATGCGCATCCACCACAAGCAGCACGCCGTCCACCATCTTCATGATTCGCTCGACTTCGCCGCCGAAATCCGCGTGGCCGGGCGTGTCCACGATATTCACGTGGTAGTTTTGCCATTTGAATGCCGCGTTTTTCGCGCGGATCGTGATGCCTTTTTCCCGCTCGAGATCCATCGAGTCCATGATGCGCTCCTCGGTCGCCTTGGCCTCGTTGGCGCGGAATGTTCCGGATTGTTTCAAGAGCTGATCGACAAGCGTCGTCTTCCCGTGGTCGACGTGTGCGATGATGGCGATATTGCGGATGTGTTCCATGTCTTCGATTTCCAAAATGGGGCGGGAATATGGCCGCTGATGCAGGGGGCGTCAATGCTCGCTCGAACAGGCGGAGACTTTAATTTCCATAATCCCGGCGCGTCTGTTCGTTTCCATCCGAGAAATTGAAATCAAGCGTTTATCCAATATCTTGGGTGGTCGCCGTCGACCGGACACACAATATAGTGAGATGCCCGAAGCCGAAGGCGCCATAAGAATTCCAGATTATTGTTTGACTTGTCTAAACGAAAATGGAGATTACGTCTCGTTCGCGCGGACCTGCGCTGCACTCTGTGGAAGCTCACAATTTACTGACGGTTAAAGAAACATCGGAATACCTGCGGATTCCGTTGCCCACCGTCTATTATCTCGTCCAGCGCGGACAGCTTCCGGCGATTCAAATCGGCGGGAGATGGCGCATCAAAAAGGATTCGCTCGACCGGGACATTCTTCGCGAGGAGGAGCACGGACAGCCTACGGTCCTCGTGGTGGATGACGATATCGGTATCCAGACGATGTTTAAGCTATTTCTCAAAAAAACAGGCTTCACGCGGATGATCGTCGGCAATGGAAAAGAAGCCATCGCGGCGCTGCGCAAACAGAAGTTTGACCTTTGTTTTCTCGATTTGATGCTTCCCGACATCACCGGCGACGAAATTTACAAGGAAGCGAAAAAAATCGATCCAGCATTGCCGATCGTGATCGTGACCGGGTTCCCCGACAGCCAGATGCTGGACAACATTCTTAAATTCGGGCCCGTGACCGTTTTGAAAAAGCCGTTGAAGGTGGAGCAGCTCGTCCAGACGCTGAAGATTCACGGCCACAAACTCACCGAAGCGCAGGCAGCCTGAGGCTCTAGAGTTCCGGCCGCTGGCGATGCCACGGCGTGCTCGCCTCAAAAGCGTGGGCGATGGTCAGCAAAGTCGCCTCGTCAAACGGCTTCCCAAGCAGTTGCAGTCCGATCGGAAGCTGCGTGCCTTCGATACTTGCAAAGCCGCACGGGATCGAGATCCCGCAATTTCCGGCGAGATTCGTGGCAATCGTAAAGATATCCGCGAGATACATTTTCAGCGGATCATCCCTGCGTTCACCAGACTTGAAAGCCGGCTCCGGCGACGTTGGGCAAATGATGGCATCCACCTTTTCAAAAGCGCGGGTGAAATCTTCGCGGATCAAGGTCCGGACTTTTTGGGCCCGCAAATAATACGCGTCGTAGTAGCCACTGCTCAAAACATAGGTGCCCAGGATAATGCGCCGCTTCACTTCCGGTCCAAAACCCTCCTCCCGCGTGCGGCCGTAATGATCAATCAGATCGCGCGCATTTTCGGCTCGATGTCCGTAACGAACACCGTCGAACCGCGCGAGGTTCGCCGAGGCCTCTGCGGTGGCGATGATGTAATACGCACCCACCGCAAACTCCGTGTGCGGCAGCGATATTTCAACGATCTCTGCCCCCAGCGTTTCATAGTGTCTGATCGCGTCCCGAATCGCGCGGTCGGTCTGCGGTTCGATGCCTGCGATGAAATATTCCTTCGGCATCCCGAGTCGCACGCCACGTAAATCTTCGCCGAGACGTGCGGTGTAATCCGGAATTTCGATTTCCAAGCTGGTTGAATCTTTACTGTCCCTCCCGGCGATTGCATTCAGCAAAAGCGCTGCGTCACGCACGGTCTTTGCAAATGGCCCGATCTGGTCGAGTGAAGAGGCAAACGCCACAAGACCGAATCGCGAAACGCGGCCATACGTGGGCTTGAGGCCGACGCATCCACACAGCGACGCCGGTTGGCGAATCGAGCCGCCAGTATCCGAACCGAGCGCCGCGAACGCTTCATCCGCCGCGACCACGGCTGCAGAACCTCCACTCGATCCTCCCGGGATCCGGGCGGGATCCCATGGATTGACTGTTGGCTGAACACTCGAGTTTTCCGTCGAGGAACCCATCGCAAACTCGTCCATGTTTGTGCGGCCAAACGGGATCGCCCCGGCGGCGCGCAGCTTCGCGATCACCGTCGCGTCATAGGGCGAAATGTAGCCGCGCAGAATCTGTGAAGCGCATGTGCACGGCTCACCTCGCACATTGATTACGTCCTTGATCGCGATTGGCACACCGCCGAGCGGCAGCGACACATCCGCCGTTTCCGCAAGCTGCCGCGCCGCGCGAAAATCTCGCGAAAGGTAGCCGCCGATTTTTCCATCAATGCTCTGGATGCGCTCCTCAAGTGCATCGAGCACCTCCACGGGCGAAACCTCAAGCGCGCGAAGTTTCACCTGGAGTGCAGAGACTGAAAGCGCGGTCAGCTCCATCTCGATGAAGCTTCGATCATTCGACAACCTTCGTCACCACGAACAGACCGTTGGCCACCCGCGGCGCGTTCTGGAGAGCCGTTGGGGAGTCAAACCAAGGGCGTGCGATGTCCTCGCGAAATACGTTGAAGGTTGGATACGCGTGCGCGGTCGGCTCGACGTTGCTCACATCGAGTGTGCGAAGTTTTTCGATGTATTCCAGCACCTGCGAGAGCTGCGTCTGAAACGTTTCGATCTCCTCCTCGCTCAGGCGCAACCGTGCAAGCTGCGCGGTGTAGCGGACATCGAAATTTGCATCCATCGCCCGATATTGGAGAGCAAAGACTGGCGAATGAGAACGCTTTTCGAACTAAGCGTGAGCGGCTTCGAGCGCGAGTAACTTTCGTTTCCAATCCAATCCCACCCGAAACCCACCCAATCCGTTTTTGCCGACCACACGATGGCACGGCAGGAGGAGGAGCAGGCGGTTTCGCCCGACCGCGCCGCCAACCGCGCGCGCTGACTTGGGATGGCCGATCGCGGCAGCCAGTTCGCTGTAGCTCATGGTTTTGCCGGGCTGGATTTTGCGCATTCGCTCCCAAACTTTGCGCGTAAAGGGCGAGGCCGAATCCACCGCA
>JAXDQV010000263.1:0-12021 GCA_034667645.1 Chthoniobacter sp. | reverse complement strand
AGAAGCTCGCACCGGATCGCGCGGCCGGGACGCTCGGCAGTGACCATGGCGTGGAATACAAACTCTTCGGACATTTCTCGGCCGAAAAAGTCTATGAACCGGCGAGCAACAAGGTTTATCCCGAGTTCATCCTCACGGGTTATGAAGTGCGTTCCACGAACCCGCAGCCGATCTTCCGCTCGGCCGGTGCGAACGATCCCACCCGGCGGATCATCGAGCAGCCGCGCTAGTCCTGCCACTCGCCGACACGCAACTGTGCATTGTCCGCCCGCGTGAGCTGCCAGTCCCACGGCTTCCAGCTTTGGCGGGTCCATTCAAAAACGAACGGCTCGCGCAGACGGTTTACCTCCTGCCGTGCGAACTGCGCGATGGCGGTTCCGTTCCCCTCGAGCTTCAGGCGTTCTGCCACCATCGCCCGGTCGTTCGCGAGTTCGAAACGCACTTCCTCACGCTCGATGGTGAGGGCGAAAAACTGCCGCAGCACCTCCGATGTTTCGCGGACGGTGAACGTCTTGTCGTGTCCCCAGCGATCGTGATATTGGGTGCTGAGGAAGGTCGAAAAGCGCTTCCAGTCCCGGTTTTCGGCCGCCCGTAGAAAGTTTTGCTGGTGAAGACGCACCTGCCGCTCCGGCTGCCAGAGTCGCAAATCGTAGAGTGCCACGGCGACGACGAGGAGGCTTGTCAGCGCGAGTGCGATTCTTGAGTTTGTGCCCATGGAAAACGTGTCAGGGATTCTTTACCGGCTCAATGTCGCGGCCGTTTTGCAGAGAGACGACGGTAAAATCCTCGTTTGCGAGCGGATCGACACTCGTGGCGCCTGGCAGTTCCCGCAGGGGGGCGTCGACGAGGGAGAAACGCTGGAGCAAGCGCTGGCGCGGGAGCTCGTGGAGGAGATTTCGCTTTCGCCAAAGCACTACTCGATCGCAACGCGCACCGGTCCCTATCTTTATCTTTACGGCAATGGACGGATGAAACGAGGGCATCACGGCAAGAAACAATACTATTTTCTCTGCAATCTCATTGGGCCGAAATCTCAGATCAGCGTCGAGACAGCGCATCCGGAATTCCGCCGGGCGCGGTGGATTTTCCCGCAAGAGTTCTCGCGGGAATGGCTGCCTGAAATGAAACAAGAGGTTTATGCCGCGGTGCTTCGCCATTTTTTCGAGGTGGATTTGAGCACGCGAATTGCTTGACCTTTGGGGCACCCTGACTCAGAAAACAATTTTTTATGCTCACCTTAGGCATGTTTACCTTCGCTTTCGCGTCCCTCACCGGCTGCGTCTGCTGGGCATGCAAGAATGAAGAGGACGGAGGACTCTAGATGGCTTCTCCGGACGACATGCAGTGGGTGAAAGCGATGGCGAATGAGCTGAACAACCTCCTGCAGGTGATCACCGAGTCGAGCCAGTATTTAACGCGCTATGCCGGGGCCAGCCCCGACGCGCAGCGCTACGCGGAAATGATGCGCACCGCCATTAATCGCGCCACGGATCTTTCCCGAACCTTGCTCGACCGCAGCCAGGCAAAACCTCCTTTCGCCGGCACGAATGTCCACCCGTTTCCGATGCCCGGAAGCATGACGCCCACGACCACGCCTGCTCCCGCTCCGGGATTGGAACCGGCCGCGGAGCGCGGGGACGTGCGGATCGCGAATCCCGATGGAGCGCGTGAGCTAATCCTGATCGTGGATGATGAGAACTTCGTGACCTTGCTCGCGCAGCGGGTGCTGACCGATGAAGGCTACCGGGTGATCACGGCCAAAGATGGCTTTCAGGCGCTCGACATTTACAAAAAGCTCCAGGACACAATCCAACTGGTGATCCTCGATTTCACGATGCCGATCATGGATGGCTCGGAAGTTTTCAATGAATTGCGCCAGATCAATCCGCGAGTTCCGGTGGTGCTCAGCAGCGGATTCACAGAGCAGGACAAGCTGAAGTGGATGCTGGCGAAAGGGCTGCGCGGATTTATTCCAAAGCCTTACACGCAGCAGAAGCTTTTGCTGCAGGTCCGCTCGACGCTCGACGCGCTCAAGGGCGAGCGCGCGATCTAAACGCGGGCAAATCCGCGCGTTCCCCTTTTCCCAACGGGAGGTGGCACCAAACTAGCTACAGCAATCCTGCGCCATGGCTAAAATTGACTCCTTCTTCAAGTTCATGCACGAGCAGAAGGCCTCCGATCTGCATCTCTCCACCGGCAATCAGCCGATGCTTCGCATTCACGGAGAGCTCGTGCGGGTGGATGCGCCGCCGCTCGAGTCCGACGACCTCAAAGCTCTCGTTTATGAGATCGCGCCGGAAACCAAGATCAAGATTTTCGAGGAAACCGGTGACGTCGATTTCGGTTACGAGTATCCGGGGTTCGCCCGCTACCGCGCGAATTTTCTCAACCAAAAGCAGGGAATCGCGGCGGTTTTCCGTTTGATCCCCAGCAAGGTTCAGACAGTGGAGGATCTCAATCTGCCTCCTGTCCTCAAGCGCTTTGCGATGCTGAAAAAAGGGATGGTCCTGGTGACCGGCCCGACCGGATCGGGCAAATCGACGACGCTCGCAGCGATGATCGACTACGCGAATCTCCAGCGGAAAGATCACATCATCACGGTGGAAGACCCGATCGAATTCGTGCATCGCTCGCAGCAGTGTCTCGTCAATCAGCGCGAAGTCGGGCTGCACACGCGCTCATTCGCTTCGGCCTTGCGTGGCGCCCTCCGCGAAGATCCCGACATCGTGCTCGTCGGTGAAATGCGCGACTTGGAAACCATCGAACTCGCGCTCACCGCGGCGGCAACGGGCCACCTTGTTTTCGGAACTTTGCACACCTCGAATGCGCCTAAAACCATCGACCGCATCATCGACGTTTTTCCCACCAACCAGCAAAACCAGGTGCGCGCCGGCTTGAGTGAATCGCTCAAAGGCGTGGTCGCACAAAACCTGTTCAAAACCATCGACAAGCCAGGCCGCTGTGCCGCACTCGAGATTCTCGTTTGCGACAGCCCGATCGCCAATTTGATCCGCGAAGGAAAAACGCACCAGATCGCCGGCATGATGCAGGTCGGCAAGCGCAAGGGAAACCAGCCGCTCGACGATGCGATCATGGAGCTGCTGCGCGCCGGGCGCATTTCGCCGGAAGAGGCTTATGAAAAGGCGACCGAGCGCAAAAAGTTTCGCGCTCTGCTCAAGGACGCCCCGGACGATTTCGAGGATTAATCATGCGCCGCGCCGAATTCGATACCGTTCTCACCGCTATGATGGAGTCGCATCCCGGCGTTTCCGATCTGCTCTTTTCCGTTGGCCGGCCGTTCCAGGTCGAGTCATTCGGCGAGCTGAAACCGGTGGATATGCGGCCGGAAATCTTCAGCCTCACTCCCTCGCAGACGGAGCGAATCGCACTCAACATCATTGGCGACGACCGCCGGCTGATCAAAGAGCTGCTCATGATGGGCTCGTGCGACTGCTCGTATTCGCTCAACGACCAACTGCGTTTTCGCGTCAACATTTTCAAGCAGCGCGGCTATTTCGCGATCGTCATGCGCAAGCCGCAGGCGGAGATTCCGACCCTCTCGTCACTCGGCATGCAGCCCATTTTTCAAGACATCGCACGGGAAAAGAACGGGCTCATTCTCGTCACCGGCGCGACAGGGAGCGGCAAAACGACCACGCTGAGCGCGATTCTCAATGAGATCAACGAGACGCAGGCGTCGCACGTCGTGACCCTCGAGGATCCAATCGAGTTCGTGCACAAACACAAAAGCTCGACGTTTTCGCAGCGGGAACTGGGACAGGATTTCGACGATTATCCGAGCGGCCTGCGCGCGGCGCTCCGGCAGGCGCCGAAGGTGATTTTGCTCGGGGAAATGCGCGACCGCGCCACGGTGGAAATCGCGCTCATGGCGGCGGAGACGGGACATCTCGTGCTCAGCACGCTGCACACGATCGATGCCGGACAATCCATCAACCGCATACTCGGCCTTTTCGAGCTGGCCGAGGAAACGCAGCTGCGGCTGCGGCTCGCTGACACAGTCCGCTACATTGCCAGCCAGCGACTCGCCCCGAAATGCGGCGGCGGGCGCCTCATGCTGAATGAAGTGATGGGAACGAATCTCCGAATTCGCGAGGCGATCGCCTTTGGCGAAAACGAGCACCGCAGTTTTTACGACATCATTGAGTCGAACGCCTCATTCGGCTGGCAAACCTTCGATCAATCCATCGCACGCGCCTACAACGCCGATTTGATCACCGAGGAAACTGCGCACCTCTACGCCACGCGCAAGGGCACGGTGAGCCGAGCCATTGATGTGGCTAAAAAACGTCGCGGGGTCGCCGTGGATTCCGTTTCCGGAATGCGTCTCGACACCCCGGAAGGCAGCATGCCCTCCTTCGCCCTCGATAAATAAAGATATGGAAATCCTCTCTCGATATGACTTTTTCGAACCCGGCGACCAGACCGCGCTGATTTGCATCGACGAGCCGGAGCTGCAACGCGCCGCAGTGGATGCGCTGAGCGCGATCGACTTCAAAATGCACACCGGGCTTTTCGGCGAGGATATTTCGCTCAAGCTCAAGGCGCATAGTTATGACGTGGTGGTGGTGTCCGAAACGTTCAACGACGTGATGCTGGAGAGCAATGCGGTGCTCGCGGAAATCTCCCGCATTCACTCGTCGCAACGACGTCAGCAATACGTGGTGCTGATCGGTCCTGGCATGATCACGAATGACGAGATGCAGGCTTTCCAATACAGCGTCGATCTCACTTTTTCGGTCTCCGATCTCGCCTCGCTCGGACCGGTGGTGCGGCGCGGCCTCGTCCGGCACAAGGAATTCTACCGGATCTTTTTCGACTGCCTGCGTCTCGCTGGCGGCTGACCACGGATCAGACGGCCGGGCTCTCCGGCATTTCCTCGATCGCGCAAATCAGTGCGCGTGCGGCGGAAGCGGCACGCACGTTGTGTGTCCGGAAAATCGCGGCTCCACGAATCATTCCGCCGACCAGACAAGCGATGGTGCCGGCGTCGCGTTCGCGGGGCTCGCGAATGTTCAAGACCTCTCCAATCACCGTTTTGCGTGAAATCGGGAGCAGAATGGGACGCCCAAACTTTCGCAACTGCGCCCCGTCGCGGTAAATCCGGAGGTTGTCCGAGCGCTGCTTTGCAAAGTCGATTCCGGGATCGACAATGATCGCTTCGCGCGGCACTCCGGCGGCTTCGGCGAGCGCGATTTTCTGGGTGAAGAAAACGTCGAGCGCGGCCATCACATCGTCGTGGCAAATGTGAATGTGCGGAACCTTGGGGGCGCCGACGCTGTGCATGATCAGCAATGCTGCGCCGTGTTTTGCACAGAGCTTCGCGTTTTCGTCCGTGGGCAGCGCGCCGATGTCATTCAGGATGTCACCGCCGACCGCGAGTGCAGTTGCGGCCACCTCGGGCCGCCACGTATTGACCGAGAGCAGGGCTCCGGCGGACTCCGATCGGAGAAACTTCTCGATAAACGAAGATAGCCGGTCGCTTTCCCGCTGCCCGCTCATCGCTGATCGGCCGGTGCCCGCGCTTTCCGCACCGATGTCGATGATGTCCGCTCCATCGGCGATCAGCGTTTGCGCATGCAGGATCGCCGCATCGCAGTCTCCGATGCCGTCGCCTGAAAATGAATCTGCGCAGAGATTCACAATCCCCATGATGAGGGGGCGTCGGATTTCAACCGCGCGACGACGGGTGCGGAGAATCATCGTGAATGGTCGAAGCGCGTCTCAGCCGATCGGGACGAAACTTCGTCGGCGTTTCTCAAACCGCGCCAACTCGCGATAACCGAGCTCGCGCGCGAGCTGCGTCGCCGCGGAAAAATCAGCGCCGACTTCCGCCGGGGCATGCGCGTCCGAGTTGATCAGCAGCGGAACGCTGGCCGCGTGCGCGAGTTCGAGAAACTCCCGGCTCGGATACATCTCCCCGACCGGCTTGCGCAGGCCGGCGGTGTTGATCTCCACAGCCACATCCGTCTCGGCAAGGGCCGCAATCACCGGCTCGTAAAAACGGCGTAAATCGCCATCAGGCTTGAATCCAAATTTCTTTGGCAAATCCGGGTGCGCGACGAAATCGAAGAGTCCGCTGCGAATGCATTGCGCGTAAATTTTCCAATACTGAGTCCAGATTTCCTCGACCGGCTGCTCGCGAAAACGTCCGATCCATTTCGGATTGTCCACGTCCCAGCCCGGCGCGATGTAATGCACGCTGCCGATCAGAAAATCCCACTCGGCCATCCCGGCCAGCTCCTCGATCCACGCCTCCTGGCCGGCGATAAAATCGCATTCCAGACCGAGCCGAATCGCAAGCTGCGGGAATTTTTCGCGCGCCTGCTGCACCAGCTCGACGTAGCGCGGCAGCTCCTCTATTCGCATTCGCCAGTCATCGAAGACCTCGCGCATCGGGTTGTGATCCGCGAAGCCGATTTCGCACAGACCCTTCGCGACGGCCGCCTCCGCGTAATCGACCGGCGCACCGATGGCGTGGCGGCAGAGCAGAGTGTGGAGGTGAAAATCGGACGCCATCGAAGGGGACGATGTTAGACTTGTGCGGTTCCGGCAAACGGCTCAACTTCGGGCGAGTTTATGAAATTCATTGAGTCCGTTTTCGAGCAATTGAAACGGCATCCGAAACGGATCGTATTCCCGGAAGGCACCGAGCCGCGAGTTTTGCAAGCCGCCGCGCGCTTTGTCAAACTGCGCCTCGGCGCGCCAATCGTGCTGGGAAAAAAGGAGGACGTGCTCGCGTGTGCTGAAAAGAACGGCATCGACGTGGATCGGATCGGCATTATTGATCCAGCCACGGCCGCCGACCTCGACGTCTTCTGTCAGCGACTCGAGAAGCTAAAACGCTATCGCAATTTCGGCACGGCAGACGCGCGCGAGATCATTCTCAACCCGAACTATTTCGCGGCCATGATGATCCAGAATGGACAGGCCGACGGCCTCGTCGGCGGTGCAAGCGTTTACCCCGGCACGCTCCTGCGCCCACTCATTCAGCTCGTGAAGCCCCTGCCGGGTGAGCAGACGATTTCGAGCTGCATGATCGTGCAGGTGCCGAATAAAAAATACGGAGATGACGGCGTGCTGATGTTCGCGGATTGCGCGGTCATTCCGGAGCCGACGATCGATCAACTGGCCAATATCGCCGTGCAGACCGGAAAGATCTGCCGCCAGCTCACAGGCGCCCGACCGCGCGTGGCGATGCTAAGCTTTTCCACAAAAGGCAGCGCAAAACTGCCTGGCCCCGAGCGAGTGGAGGCGGCCACCGCGCTGGCGCGACAGCGGGCGGACTTGGAAAAAATCGAGATGGATATCGATGGCGAGTTGCAGGCGGACACGGCTTTGTTGTCCGAGCTGGCCGATCGCAAGGCGCCCGCAAGCAGAGTGGCTGGCAAAGCGAATGTGCTGATTTTTCCCGATCTCAACAGCGGGAATATCGCCGCAAAACTGGTGCAGTATCTCGCCGGCGCGAATGTTTACGGGCAGATTCTGCTCGGCCTCTCGAAGCCCGCCGCGGATCTCTCGCGCGGCGCTTCCGTGGAGGACATTCTCGGCGTGGCGGCCATCATCGGTCTGCAGGCGATCGAGTATCGGAAGCTCTATCCCGAACTGCCGGAAGGGCAAAGCGCAGCGCTGGCAGCGCCGAGCGCGGCGCTGACGGATTTGTAGTTTCGTGAACACCACCAGCCCGCGCGTTTTCGTAGCAGCGACGCAGCAGAACGACGGGAAAACAACCACTGCGCTCGGTCTCTTCGCAGCGCTCAAAAAACGGCTCGGACGCATCGGTTTTATCAAGCCGGTCGGCCAGCGTTTCGTCGAAATCGAAGGCCGGAGAATTGATGAAGATTCGGTGCTGATGGACCAGACATTCGGCGTGCAGACGCCGCTCGAAGACATGAGCCCGATCGCCGTCGAGCCGGATTTTACACGGAAATACATCAGCCATTCGAACAGCGATTTTCTTGTGAGGAGGATTCAGAATTCGTTCGACCGCGCCTGCTGGGAAAAAGAGTTTTGCATCATCGAGGGAACCGGGCATGCGGGGGTCGGATCAGTCTTCGACCTCTCTAACGCGCGGGTCGCGAGTTTGCTCCAGAGCAAAGTTTTGCTCATCACGCGTGGGGGCATCGGTCGATCCATCGACGAAGTGGCACTGAACAAGGCGCTCTTCGACAAGGAGGGCGTGGAGCTGGCCGGCGTCATCCTGAACAAAGTGTTGCCGGATAAATTCGATCAGGTTTCCGAGTTCGCGCGGCGCGGATTGGAGCGGCTCGGCATCGATCTGCTCGGCGTGATTCCGGTCGAGCCGCTGCTGGCGAACGCAACCCTCGGGCAGATTTGCAAACAGACCAAAGGAAAGTTCCTCAACGCAAAGGGCGAGTCCCGCCGCCGGGTCGTGAAGATTATCATCGGCGCAATGAACTCCGCGCACGTGATGGAGTATTTCGCGCCCGGCACGCTCGTCATCACGCCCGGCGATCGCGAGGATATTATTCTCGCTGCGCTCTCCAGCAGCTCACTGAGCGACTCAGATGGAAAGGCGATCGCGGGACTGGTGTTGTCGGGCGACCTCTTCCCTCACCAGAGCGTGCTCGATCTCATCTGTGCGTCGGATCTGCCGGCGATCGCCTCACCGCTGGATAGCTACACGGTCGCCAACAGCATTTACACGATGACCGTCAAGACGCTTCCCGGAGATTCGGAGAAGATCGACAAAATTCAGTCAATGATCGAGCGGCACGTGGAGGTTGATCGCCTGCTCGAAAAACTGAATTCCTGAGTCCGTCGGCACCGAAGCGCTACGCCAGCGCGTCAATCTTTGAGAGTAAATCCTGCTTGCTCGTCATTCCGATGATCTGCTCCCGCACCTGGCCATTTTTAAAAAGCAGCAAAGTGGGAATGGCGCGAATCTTGAATTGCGATGCGAGCGCTTGCTCATTATCCACGTTGACCTTGGCAATCTTCACGGCACCCGCTTTCGCCTCCGCGATTTCATCCAGAATGGGAGCGATCATTTTGCACGGTCCGCACCATTCCGCCCAGAAATCCAAAACCACGGGCACGGTGGCCTGGATCACTTCGACGTCAAAGTTGGATTCAGTGACGTTGACGACGTTCTGACCACCCATGAGGGAAAGAAATCAGGCCGAAAATGCGAGGTAACCGACTGCAGCCGCGGCGAGCGACACAGCCAGCACCACCCAGCTTAGGATTTTAATCATAGGATCTTCTTCGTCGTCATCAATTTCGATCGGGGTGATCGCGGGAGAAAGTGAGGCTTTGCGCATAGCCGGCGCCGGAGTGGCCGCCATCGGTTGCGTCTGCTGCATTTTCAGCGTCGACTGCGGCATCGGGCGCTTGGCGTCGGGCGGCACTTGAATGCGCGCGGTCTCTTTTTTTGGAGCAGCCTTCATCGTCACCGGCGCGGCGCCTGCAGGTGATGATGGACGCAGACCGGGAGCGGACGGTTTCGGCGCGGTTGGGCTTCCGGGAGCCGCAGCAGCGGATGGCGCAGAAGGCGCGGCGGGAGCCGACGGTGCCGCCGGCGCGCCGGGCGCTGTCGGTTTGGAAAGCGCTCCCGGAACTGAGGGCGCGCCAGGTGGCCTCGGAGCAGACGGCGATGAGGGCGCTTTTGGCGCCGAAGGTGCCCCGGGCGGATTCATTCCGGGTAACGATGGCGCCGAAGACGCACTGCCCGGTGGTTTTATCCCCGGTAGCGGAGCAGAGGGCGATCCGGGCGGCTTCGGTGCGGAAGGCGCAAATGGTTTTAATCCGCTCGTTGGAGACGGGGCGGACGGCGTCGCTGCCGCCGGAGCCGAGGGCCCGGCCGCAGGCGGAGTTGAAAGCAGGGCGGTTTCTTTTTTGGGCGCGTTAATGCGCACCGTCTCGCGTTTCACAGTCGGAGACGCCCCTTCCGGTTTCGGAGGCAGCGTGATGCGAACGGTTTCTTTTTTGGGAGAGGTGGAGCTGGGAGGCGTTTCGTCGGCCATAGTGAGGACTCGTTTTTATCTCAATGCTATGAAGTTATGTCAAACTCACAAACCTCATCGTTCATCGAGCGGTGTTACAGTTTTGCCCGGTTCGGGCCCGACGTATTCGCTTAATGGGCGGAACAGGCGATTATCAGCGAGCTGCTCGAGGATATGCGCGGTCCAGCCGCTCATCCGCGAGATGGCGAAGATCGGGGTGAAAAGATCGGTCGGAATTCCCAGCGAGTAGTAAACGGTGGCGGAATAAAAATCGACGTTCGCGTTCAACCCTTTCCGGTCTTTCATGATCTGCGCGATCCGCTCGGACATCTGAATCCACTTCGGTTCGCCCAGCTGGTTGGAGAGCTTGATCCCCATCGCCTTGAGATGGGGCGCGCGCGGGTCGAGCACTTTGTAAACGCGATGGCCGATGCCCATGATTTTCTTCTTCTGCTCGAGCGCGTCCTCGATCCATGCATCGACCTTCTCGAGAGAGCCGATCTCCTGGAGCATGTGAATGACGCCTTCATTGGCTCCGCCGTGCAGCGGGCCTTTGAGTGCGCCGATCGCGGCGCTGACCGCCGAATACATGTCACTGAGCGTCGAGGCCACTACCCGTCCGGTAAATGTGCTCGCATTGAAGCCGTGCTCGGCATGCAGCACGTAGGCGACATCGAGGGTTTGCACTGCATCCGCACTCGGCTCTTCCCCATTCATGAGCCACAGAAAATGCGCCGCCTCTCCCAAATCCTTCCGCACCGGCGGCAATTCCTGGCCGTTGCGCGCACGATGAAAATACGCGGCGATGATTCCGATCTGCGCAACGAGTTTGGTGGCGATCGCCTCGTTCTCGCTCATGTCGAGATCGTGCCGCACGGTCGGATAACAGCCGAGCATGCTCACGACCGTCCGCATGATGTCGATCGGTGAGGCGGTTTTCGGCGCCGTCTTGATGAAATCGATCACCCCGCGCGGCAGCTCCCGCTCGGCGTGCAGCGCGGTCTTTAGTTTATCGAGCTCGCGACGATTAGGGAGCTGACCGTGCCACAGCAGGTAAACAACTTCCTCGTAACTGACCTTGCCGGCGAGGTCGTTGATGTCGTAGCCGCAATAAACAAGCTGCCCGGTCTGGCCGCGCACGTCGCCGATGCGCGTCTCGGCAGCGATGATTCCTTCCAGTCCGCGTGAAATAACAGGCATAAGGTTGTGTCGATTCTTTGAAGAAACTAATTTTTGAACGATCCCGCGCGTCTGGCAATGCTCATCATCACCGACTCACGCGACGGGCTGATCCGCTCAGCCTTTCCAGTGGCGGATCAAAGTGTCGGCCATCGTCGAGGGCGTGTCCGCAACGGCAATTCCTGCATCGTGCATGGCCTCGATTTTTCCGGCAGCGGTTCCTTTGCCGCCCGAGACAATCGCTCCGGCGTGCCCCATCCGCCGGCCCGCAGGCGCCGTCGTCCCCGCAATGAAAGCCGCGATCGGTTTTTTGCAATTTTGCTTCGCCCAAGCCGCCGCTTCCTCCTCCGCCGAGCCGCCGATTTCGCCGATCATGATGATTGCCTCCGTTTCCGGGTCGTCGTTGAACATTTGCAAAACATCGAGGTGCGAGGTGCCGTTGACCGGATCGCCGCCGATGCCGACGCAGGTGCTTTGTCCGAGACCGCGTGTCGTGAGCTGCCACACCGCCTCGTAGGTGAGCGTGCCCGAGCGCGAGACGACTCCGACATTTCCTTTGCGATGAATGTAACCGGGCGCGATGCCGATGCGGCAGCCGCCTTTCGAGCCCTCGCCGGTGCCGGGAGTCACAATCCCGGGACAGTTTGGACCCACGAGACGTGTTTTCTTGCCGGCCATGGCGCGTTTCACGCGAATCATGTCACGGACCGGAATGCCTTCGGTGATCGCGACTGCCAGATCAAGGCCGGCATCGACACCCTCAAGGATCGCGTCGGCGGCGAAAGGCGGCGGGACAAAGATCGCCGATACCGTGGCGCCCGTGGCGGCGGCCGCTTCGGCGACGGAATTGAAAATCGGG
>JAXDQV010000262.1:0-23125 GCA_034667645.1 Chthoniobacter sp. | reverse complement strand
TCATCGCCCGACCCTGTGCCGAGTTGTAGGTAAAAAATGTCTCCGGCTGCGACACGTAGGACGGTGAAACTTCAAACGCCCGGGGTTGATCGGCCGCTTCGATCTGCGCCACGTGCACGCCGCTTCCGGTCAAGCTCTGGTCCGCGTTGCGCAACGCGGTGACGCCAATCGTGTCCAGCGTATCCGCACGCGCAGATGCGACGAGCCACAGGGCAGAAAACAGGATCGCGATTTTCATCTTCGACGCGCGGGAACATACACAACCGAGGCGAATGCGAAACCACACCCTTTTTAAATCCTGTCAACTTCGAGCGACGTTTTCGTTGGCCAAAGGCGCATCAGCCGTTGTTTGATCGCACGTTTATGTCCAGCCAGTTCGGCCAGCTTTTCCGCATCGCCACATGGGGCGAATCGCATGGCGGAGGCGTGGGCGTGGTCATCGACGGCTGCCCGCCGCAAGTGGCGCTCACCGAAGCAGACATCCAGTGCGATCTCGATCGCCGCCGGCCCGGCCAGAGCGAAATCGTGACGCCGCGCGCGGAGGAGGATCGGTGCGAAATTCTGTCGGGAGTGTTCGAGGGACAGACGCTCGGCACACCCATTGCGATCCTCGTCCGCAACCAGGACGCGCGGCCCGAGGCTTACACGGAAATGCAAACGGCATATCGGCCGTCGCACGCGGATTTCACCTACGAGGCGAAGTTCGGCATTCGAAACTGGCAGGGCGGAGGCCGCGCCTCGGCGCGCGAGACGATCGGACGTGTGGCGGCCGCCGCGGTTGCGAAGCAAGTGCTGAAGCGACTCGCGCCGAAACTGGAAATCGTCGCTTTCGTAAAATCGATCCACGAACTGATCGCGGAAGTGGACCCCGAGGCCGTCACTTTCGAGCAGGTTGAGAGCAACATCGTTCGGTGTCCGGACGAAAACGTTGTGCAACAGATGATCGAGCTGATCAAGACGATGCGCAGCCACGGGGACTCAGTTGGCGGCGTGATCGAGTGCGTGGTGCGCGGCGTGCCGACCGGGCTCGGCGAGCCGGTGTTCGACAAACTGGAAGCCGATTTGGCGAAAGCGGTGATGAGCCTTCCCGCGACGAAGGGCTTCGAGGTTGGCAGCGGCTTTGCGGGCACGCGACTCACCGGCACGCAGCACAACGATCCTTTCGTGATGCGCGACGGAGAAGTGCGCACGGCGAGCAATCGCTCCGGCGGAATCCAGGGCGGCATCAGCAACGGCGAGAACATCGTGTTTCGCGTCGCTTTCAAACCAACCGCAACGATCACGCAGAAACAACAGACCGTGACGACTTCGGGCGAAGCGACGGAACTCGCAGCGCGCGGGCGTCACGATCCATGCGTGCTTCCGCGCGCCGTGCCGATGGTCGAGGCGATGGCCGCGCTCGTGCTCTGCGATCACCTGCTGCGCCAGCGCGTGATCGAGGACTTCCGCGCACAGGTTTCAGTCTAGAGCTCAGGCCGCGCGGAAAGGCGTCGCGCGTTGCGCGTCGCGGCGTTCTGTGGGACTTTCCACCACCATGTTCGGGGAAGACGCTGACCGCTTTCGTTTGATCTTTTTGATCGCCGCGGCGCTCTTCGTTTTGGTGCAAGTCGTGCGCGGCTGGCGCAGCGGCGTCGTCCGCCAGCTCGTCAATCTCCTCGCGCTGATCGTCGCCTACGCCGTGGCCATATTCGGCGGACGACTCGCTGTGCCGGTTTTCCGTCCGATCGGATACCCGGATTTTCTCGTTTCGCTCATCGCCGGGAGCATCATGGCCATGGTCGCTTTCACGGCGATCTCCCTCACGGGCCGCATTCTTTTTCGCCGCACGAATCAGCAAAGCGTCGGCCTCCTACGGCTGGGTTACGGCGCGGGCGGGTCGATGATCGGAATGGTTTTCGGATTTCTCACCGTGTGGCTCGTGGTGCTCGGCATCCGCCTGCTCGGCACCGTGGCGGAGACGGAAATGATCGCGAGCGCGCCGACACCGCGCCGCCTGCAGCGTCCCGCGCTGATCGAAAGCGTCGCGCACATGAAGGAGTCCCTCGAGCAGGGAACGACCGGCGCCATCGTCAATCGCATGGATCCGATTCCAGACAAGGTTTACGAGATCATGACGAAAATCGGCAGGGTGGTTTCCAGCCCGAAAGCCGTGGACCGTTTCATGAGCTATCCCGGCGCGCGTCACTTGAGCCAGCATCCGAAAATCATGGCGCTGCAAAAAGACGCGAGCGTGTCCCGTGAGATCCAGCAGCGCAATTACCTCGCGTTGCTGCGGAGCCAGAGCCTCGTGCAGACGCTCAATGACCCGGAAGTCGGCACGCTCGTGAAGAATTTCGAGCTGGAGAAAGCGCTCGACTACGCATTGCAGCAGTGAGCCGTCAGTTTGCGAACGCGCCGAAAAGCGTGCGCATTTCGTCGTCCACCATCGCCGCATCGCTGAGCGTTTGCGCGATTTCATCGCGGAGCAACTGCCGATAGCGCTTGCGCAAA
Organism: Chthoniobacter sp.; assembly: GCA_034667645.1. Classification (GTDB taxonomy): domain Bacteria; phylum Verrucomicrobiota; class Verrucomicrobiia; order Chthoniobacterales; family Chthoniobacteraceae; genus JAJPJG01. The sequence continues at coordinate 20,635 of JAXDQV010000262.1, read as the reverse complement.
CGATGGACGGCTATTCTCACCGCACCCTCAGTCATGCCTGATGCGCGCGCGGCGTCCGCGTGCGGTAGTGCACCTTTGCCGGCGGTGAGGAAAGTTTTAAGCTGCTCGAAATGTTCCGCGCGACCGTCAGCCGCACACTCCGCGCGCAATCGTTCGATGACGTGCGCGAGTAGTGCCAGCGCCCATTCGCGATCAAAGGCTTTGTCCGGGCTGCTTGCGGCGGCATCGGCGATTTGGAATTGCGTGTCCGCCGTTTTCCAATCGAGCGAAAAATGCGTTGCATGTCCGCCGCGCTTTTGGCGTTGCGACTTGTCCCACTCGTTCGCAAGAAAATGCTTGAGCGAAGCCAGCAGGAACGCGCGAAATTTTCCCCGCTCCGCCGACAAGCCATCGAGGTAATTCTTTTCCAAAAACCGCACGAAGAAAGCCTGCGTCAAATCCTCGGCGCACAATTCCTCCAGAGCGCAATGCGCTTGCGGCGATGACTTCCGACCCGCGGAAAGCACAACCGTCCATCGCGTCGTGGCGAAGATGTCGCCGGATTCATTGAACGACGGCGCACGATCCGGGCTCATTTGCCCGCGGCTTGCGTCAGCCTGTAGCGAATCTTCACGCCTTCGTCTGTGACCCCAAGGATCTGCAGGATGCCTTTGCCGCCTTCGCGAGTTTGAAAAATATAAGTCGCTTCTTTGACCAGCGGCTCCAAAGGCACGTAGGTGGATGGCTTGGTGATCGAGGCGTCGAGGATGGCGATAACTTGTGACGCGCTGAGATTTTCCCAAGCGCGCTTGTCCCGCACGATCGATCGCATTCCGACGCCGAAGAAATGCGTGCGCGTGTCGGCAAACACGTCCATGCCTTCACGCTCCATCCATGCCACGGCATCGAGGATGGTTTCCGTGATGTCATTTTTTTTCGTGACCGATTCGGGCAGTTCCGCGAGTCGCCCGTTGTCCAAGTCCAGTCCCTCTTTCACCTCGCGCTCGATCACCGGCGCCAACGTCGGTTGCGACTGCGCGGCGAATTTCTCACCCAGGTTTTGCAGCAGCTTGTAACGAATTTTCACGCCGGGCGGATTGCTTTGCACGCCCTCGACTTGCAGCAGCCCGGTCACATCGTAGCGCGTGCGGAATGCCACGGTTGCTTTCCCGCCGAATGCGCCGCGCGTGACGCTTTGCACCTGCGGATGGACGCTCGAATCGATCGCCGCGCGCAGACCCTCGTGGTTTTGCAATCGCGCGGGCGTGAGCCGGTCAAACTCCTTTTCCTCGATGATTGCGATCGTCATGTCCGACATCGCGAGGATCGGTCGGCCATCTTTTCTTTGCACAAAAAGATCCACGCCGTGCTCGGCGAGCCATTTCCAGAGCTTCGTGGAGTCCACGTTAGTCCCCGGCTCATCATAATCTCGCGGATTGAAATCGATCGGCGGAGCCACGAGTTTTTCGCCGTCGAAACTGAAGAACGAGTTTTCATCCGGCTTGAGATGGATCGTTTGTTCCCTCACCAGCCCAAATGCCGCATTCGCTGAGGTGAACTGCGTGGAGTCGCCACGGTGTCCTGGGGCTTCATGCGCGAAATACGCGGGAATCAGGAATGCAGAAATGATAATTGCAGGAACCAAGAGCAATAGCCCGACCACAATCGCGACCATCTTCCATAAACGATTCGACGGCGCGGACTGCGACGAACCAGCGGCAGTAAAATCGTTTGAGGAAAGCCGAGGCTCGTGAAGCGGCTTGTTCACTCTGCGCCAGACGCTTTTTAAAATCCAGTAGTCTGCCGCGCCGATCACCAGCAGCATGATCGCCCAAAGAAAAATGAACTTGGGGTGTCGTGTGAATTCATCCGCGTGAGCGTGAAACTCAATGCTTTTGAGGAATGCGAAGCCAATCAGCGCATCCAGCGCGAGCAGCGGAAAAAACAAACCATCGAACACAGCCAGTCCCATTCCGTAAAGTTTTCCCGCCGAGCGCCGGATTTGTGACACGGAAACCCAGCCAAGAATCGTCGTGCAGAATGGAGCAGATATTCCCATCACAAACAGAAAAACAAACCACACCTTGGGGATCTCGAACGCTTCCATCGTTTGGAGTTTGTAGTTTTGAATCAGACCTGTGACGGCACTCGTGCCTAAAAGAAACCAGCCGAACAAACTCCACACGGCACCAGCGATGGCCGTGCGCGAGAAGCGCGGCGGTTCATCAGACAATTTCGTCGCGAAAGAATCGGGCGGAATTTCCGGAAGACTTCCGCCGCTTAGTATCGCGCGCCAGCGCCGACCGAACGGCTCCGGCACAGCCAGGCCGATGCGTTCACCGTTTTTCAAACCCAGCTCGAAACCCCTTTTCCAAAAAAGTCGCAGACCATTGAACCACCGCACTTCGCTGATGGATGCAATGTCTGCAAGCGGCACGACGAGTCGTTCGCCTTTGACTCGAATAAGTTCGAGTCTGTCTGCATGCAGCACCGCGATACCGGGCGATTGAAGGGGGCGGCGGAAAATCAGGGCTTCGGCGACTTCCGTGTTGGAAGATAAATGCGCTGCTTTCAATTGACGAACGCAGTAACCAACCCGACCGAAAATAACCGCGCAAATCAGGCCTCCGACAGCCAATGGCAAAAACAAAAGAGCCGCCTTTCCGATCACCGGGAAAGAGGCTCCAAATAAAATCACCGCCAGTATGCACGGCACCAACGCCATCGCGACCACGTAACCCGTGTCCCAAAGCCAGCGGTCGCGCCAGTGCAGCACTGGAGGGCGCGGCGTTGGGGTTGAAGATTCCTGCGGTGATCCCGCAATCGTCTCCACCTCCGTTTTAAAAATGCTCGCCTGCGAGTAGCGCAGGTCCGGGTTTTTTTCCAAAGCGCGCAGCACCACTTCATCGAGACGCACGTCGATCTGGACTTTGCGCGAGGGCGGCTGGAGTTGCTTGTCCGGCAGCTCGCCGGTGAGCATTTGGTAAAAAACGACTCCGAGCGCGTAGATGTCGGCGCGATGATCCACTTCGTCGGGGTGCTCGGTTTGCTCGGGCGCCATGTAGCTCGGCGTGCCCAAGACTTTGCCCGCCTCGGTGAGCGTAGGGTCGCTAACAGAACTTCCCGCAAGCGTCTCTGCGCCTGCCTCCACGAGTTTTGCCAAACCGAAGTCGGCGACCTTCACGCGACCGCGGCGGTCCATCAAAATATTCTCCGGTTTGATGTCGCGATGGACGATGCCGTGATCGTGCGCGAATTGCAGCGCATCGCAAATCTGCGGGACGATCGCCAGCGCTTCGCGCGGCGCGATGCGTTCGCCGTGCAGGAGCTGGCGCAGGTTCACGCCGTCCACGAATTCCATCACGAAAAAATACAATCCATCGGCGCGACCGAAATCGTGGATCGTCACGATGCCGGGATGATTCAACTTCGCGAGCGCCTTCGCCTCGCGCGCGAAACGCTCCGCAAATCCCGGCGCGTCGCCAATTCCCGGCGGCAAGATTTTCAACGCAACGACGCGGTCTAGCTCGCGTTGACGAGCCTTGTAAACCGCGCCCATTCCACCTTTGCCGATGAGCTGCAAAACCTCGAGCTGCGGAAAAAGCGGTGCGAGTTCCTCCGCTGACGGCGACGTGAACGGCATCGCGCCGCCGGTCACGGTATCGCCCGCCGCGCCTTGTTTTAAAAGGCACGCGGGGCAAAGTCCGCCCGGCGCATTTACCGGAAGCGCAGCGCGGCACTGCGGACATCGGAAGTCGTCGGGCATCGGAGGGTTCGCCTCATTCATACACAAGGCTCAGAAGCGAACCGGAGAAAACGTTACGAAGAATATTGAAGATTTCAGATTTCAGATTTCAGATTGCTCCCAATGGACGCGCTTGAGTTGGAAGATTCGCACGAAGCAAAATTTGAATCGGAAACCTGAAATGCTCACCACTATTGGCCTCGAGGTCCACGTGCAGCTCAAAACGCACAGCAAGATGTTTTGCGCCTGCCCGGTGGAATACGGCTCGGAGCCGAATTCGCACACCTGTCCCACCTGTCTCGGGCTCCCGGGAGCGTTGCCGGTGATGAACGAAGAAGCGCTGCGGATGACCGCGCTGACCGGACTCATGCTCGGCTGCGATATCGCGCCCGTCTGCAAGTTCGACCGGAAGAATTATTTCTATCCGGACATGCCGAAGAACTATCAAATTTCGCAATACGATCTGCCGATCTGCCTCAGCGGCGGCGTCCCGCTGCACGATCTGGCGTATCCAAAAGACGCGCAGAAGAACATCGCACGATCGGGCAAAGTCGTGCATCTGGTGCGCATCCATCTCGAGGAGGATGTCGCGAAAAGTTTCCACTTCGAGTCGAGCACCGGGATTGATTTCAACCGCGCCGGCACGCCGCTGATGGAGCTGGTTTCCGAGCCGGAAATCGAGTCACCAGAGGAGGCATTCGCTTATTTAACTTCGTTAAAACAACTGCTGATTTATGGCGGCGTCAGCGACGCGGATATGGAGAAGGGTCAGCTTCGCTGCGACTGCAATATTTCGATGCGGCCCGAGGGGCAAAATGAGCTCGGCACCAAAATCGAGATCAAGAACATGAACACCATTTCCGGGATTCGCCGCGCCCTGGCTTACGAGGTGGATCGGCAAACCGAGGTGCTATCCCGCGGCGGGCAGCTCCAGCAGGAAACGCGCGGATGGAATGAGACGCTCGGACAAACTTTCCTGATGCGGACGAAGGAAATGGCGCACGATTACCGCTACTTTCCGGACCCGGATCTGCTGCCAGTGAAAACGGAAGCCTTCATGGATGCGGTGCGCGCGCGTGTGCCGGAGCTGCCGTCACAAAAACGCGAGCGATTTGTCGCAGAATTCGGCGTGAGTCCTTACGACGCCGCCGTGCTGGCCAACGATCTGCCGCTGGCGACTTATTTTGAAAGCGCGGCACGCGGGGCCAAGAAGCCAAAGAATGTGGCGAATTGGATATTGAACGACCTGCAAAGCGCGCTCAACGCTGCAGAAAAACCGATAGCACAGTCTCCAATTTCCCCAAGCTCGCTCGATGAACTAGTGAATCTGATCGATGCGGGCGCCATCAGCGGGAAGCAGGGCAAGGAGGTCTTTGCCGAAATGTTCGCCAACGGAAGGCCCGCCGCAGATATCGTGGATGAGCGCGGCCTGAAACAGGAAAGCGACGCGGGAGCAATCGAAGCTTTATGCGACGAGGCCATCGCCTTGAGCACCAAGGCGGTTGCGGAATACAAAGCCGGCAAACTTCAGGCGATTAACTCGATCAAAGGCCAGGTGATGAAGCTTTCCCAAGGTAAAGCAAATCCCGCCCTCGTGGGAGAAATCCTCGCCCGGAAGTTGAGCAGTTAAATGAGGTAACCGGCTTTCCCCGGTTACCGCCGCGACGATCATTGCTGATCGTCGTGCTTGTCCTTCTTCTTGTTCTTGGCAGCGACATGCATCTTCACGTTGGAGGCTGCCCTCTGACGATTCACCGTGGCGTTGGTGCGCTGGGGGGTGCCGCCGGTGTAATTCGTGCGGGTAACGTTGTTCTGCCGGACGTTGGTGCGGTAAACATTTCGCTCGTAGACATTGGTGCGATTTACGTTTCGGTCGGAGTAGTAACCCTCCCGCGGACCATCGTAGCGATGCCGGCTTTCCCCATAAACCACCACGTCCGGACCGCGGTCGTAGCCCGGACCTTGTTCGTAATAGCCGGTGCGATGCCGGGATGGCTGCTCGACGGCGCAGCCGGTGAAAAAGAACGTGACGGAGGAGAGCGCCGCGAGAGCGAATAGAGTCTTCATGCAGGAGTCGAATCGGAACGGCGCCTCGATCCGGTTCCGTCGCGGTGAAATGACTCCCGCTGGACTAAGCGTCGGGTTTGGTTTTGCGTAAGCCCATCACCTTGTCACCCTGCTTGAACTGTCCGCGTTTTTTAAGCAACTCCACGCGCTCAAAGCGTTTCAGGACGTTGCGTTTGGCGGCAATGGTGCTCGCCCCTTTGAGACTGCGGTGTTGTGACATGGCGGGTGAAAAAGAGGCGTGACTCTATCCGGGCGTCCCCGGTTTGCAACGCAAATTGCTCGTGTTTCAGCGCGAATCCATGGCCGCTTTACGCAGGGCCTCCACGGTTTCTTTCACGTCGCTCTGGATGAGCAATGACGCGATTTTTCGCTTCAAGCCGAGAGCGCCGGCCAGTCCTGGCGCCGAGACGAGGTCGGTTTGCCAGACCAATGCCTGAGGTTTGCCGGCGATCGTCAGCGGCCAGAGTTCGTAAAACGTAATCGATCCCAGGTATCCGCTGCTGACATAAAAATTCGTGTCGATCACCTGCCAATGGTCGCCGCAGTCTTGCGCCTTAATGCTTCCCATATTCACGGCCGCGAGCGTGTCCACCTTGGAGACGCTCCAGTAAAATAGCGGCGAGGTCGGCGGTTGGGCTCGCGAATCTTCGCTGAACCGCTTGCGAATCAGCGGTTCCTCGGACTTCAGGATTCGGAATTCCTCCATGACTGAATACTTTTTATTGCCCTGGACGTAATCGGGCAACTGCGGCACGCCGCCAAACTCCACCGCGCTCCAGCGATCCTCCAGCGCCTTGGCCCAAAACCGCCGCGCGCTTTCCGCATCGTGCGAGCCAACGCCGATTTTGAGCCGCTCGTATTCGCTGAGTTGCAGCTCGTCCGGTTTTTGCATCGCCCGCAGCAAACGCTGGAACGGCGCGATTTTCGTGTTGAACTTCAACGTGTCAAAATGCGCGTCCGCCGCGTTGTGAAAGGTGTGATGCTGATAAACTTCGAGCGTTGGATCACTGGACGCGTCCCACTTCTGCAGCAGCTGCGCGATCGCCTCAGGCGATTGTGGCAACGCGTAACACGCCTGCATCGAAATGCCGCGCTCGAACTTCATCGAAGAATTTACCTCGATGAGGATATCGCCTCCGCTGGTCAGGCGATCCAACTTCTTTTGATCGAGCGCGCCGAATGCGCTCACATCCGCAAATTCCGTATGCGACTCTCCGCCAGCCGAACATGCGGCGCAAAGAACGAGCGCGGAAGCGAGCAGGGCGAATCTCATTACACTTTGGTTAGGGCGCATCGGGTTTCTTGACAACGTCGGAGCGGCGAATCTTAGTCTTTGCTCCATGAACGCGTCGGCCGCCTGGCACGTCGATCTCGACGGCGCCTGGCCGCGCGACGTTCCCGGCACGGTGCCGTATTTCGATGCGCGGGATTGGGGGCCGCGCTTGCGCTACAGCGCGACTCGCGCGCTCGTGCGCGATTTTTACGAGAAAATGCGGGGACACCTTGCGCCGTTCACGCTCTACGGTTCGGGCGATTTCCACTATCTCACCGCACTCTGGCTGCAACGCCTCGCCGATCCATTCACGCTGGTCTCGTTTGATAATCATCCCGACTGGGATGTGCGTCCGCCGCGCTGGTGTTGCGGCACGTGGATCAACCGCGCGCTCGAACTCCCGAACCTGCACGCGGCGGTGATCTGGGGCTGCGGAAATTTCGAGCTGAACTGGCCAAGCCGGCTGTTTGCCAATCATCGCGCCTTGCACGCTGATCGGCTGCGGGTCTGGCCCTGGGCGGAACGCATTGCGCCATCCGCGCGAAAACTCTGGCCGGGAATGCGCCGTGACAACTGGCGTGATCATTTCAGCCAATTTGCCTCCAGTCTCAGCGGCCGCAGGATCTATGTGACGGTGGACCTCGATTGCCTGAGCGCGGAGGATGCGGTGACGAACTGGGAAAACGGGTTATTCACCAGCGATGACATCGCGTGGGCGCTCTCACGTTTGCGCGCACGAGCCGAGATCGTCGGCGGCGATGTTTGCGGCGCGTTTTCACCTGTAGTCTACGCACGCTTCAAGCAGCGGATCGAAGGAACGATCGATCATCCGCGCATTGCGGAAATCGACGCGGCCGAAGCCGCTCGGCGAAACCTGCGGGCGCTGGAAACAATCTGGCCGGCGCTAACTGGCGGAAACCAGCATCACCCCGGCGCTGATCAACAGGACGCCGATCCACAAGCTGCGACTCATTTTCTCCCGTAAAAATATCGCGGCGGCGAGAACCAGCAGGATCGGACTCAAACCCTCGAACGGATAAAGATAGCTTAGGTCGAATTTCGAGAGCAGGCCGAGCCAGAGAAAAAACGCCAGCGCTTTCACGGCGATGCCGCTGAGAAAAATGCTGAGGAATTTCCCGCGCGTGCGCGTCGATGGAAGACTCATCGCGTGTTTGAAAAAAATCTGGCCCGCAACCGAAGAAATCTCCGTCAAGACCACGCAGAGGAAAGTGAGGACGTTCACAGTTTCTCCTCTAGGCGCACCAGCGGCCGCGCCACTACGATCACGCCAGTGATCAAGAGCGCGATGCCGAGCCAGCGTTTCATCGGAATGGTTTCGCTGAGAAAGGCCCACGCGCCCAGCGGCACCATCGCATGCGAAAGACACGCAAGGCTGAAGGCGACGTTCAACGGCACCGACCGCAGCGCGTGCAGCCAGGAAACGAGGCTCGCAATCATCGCGAAGATGCCGAGCCAGACCCAGCCGGAAGAAAGGCCGGAGAATCCGAGCCACGCCTCGTGCACGGTGTCGTCCGCGCCGCGTTTCATCAGCAATTGCGAGGCGGCGGAGAGCACGATGCTGATGGAAATCTGCACGTAGGCGTTGAAGAACCAATGCGAACGAGCGGCTGAGGTCGACACTGTGGCAACGGTTGGTGATTCCAGCGAAGACATCGGGCGCGGAGTTTAGAGCGTCGCGCGGCGTTGTCCAATGGCGAGCGGTGCGCTCGCATCCCGCATGGCTGACGCGGCGAATCTCCTGCCAGCTAGTCGCCGAGCTCGACGTTCCAATACGCGAGATCGATGAAGTGCTTCCAGCTGTCGTGCTGATCGCCGCTGAACGTGATGTGCACAAACGGCCGCCATTTCGGGCGTTCCGGTTTGCGGATCAGGTGCATGTGCGCATCGTGCGGGAGCTTGTTTCCCTTCCGCGTATTGCAGGCAATGCAGGAGCAAACGATGTTTTCCCAGCTCGTCAGCCCGCCTTTTTCGCGGGGGATCACGTGGTCGAGGTTGAGGTCTTTGCGGTCGAAAATCTTGCCGCAATACTGGCACGTGTTTTTGTCGCGCTCGAAAATATTGTGCCGCGTGAATTTCACCTCTTTTTTCGGCAGCCGATCAAAGAGCAGCAGGACGATGACGCGCGGGATGCGAATTTTAAACGAGATGGTGTGGACCATCTCCTCCTCCGGCTCCCGCTGCGAAAACTCGTGCCAGCTCGAGAAGTCGTGAGTGAAGAAGTTGTTGTTCGCGTCGGAGTTGACGACTTGCGCGTGGCCCTGGCAGAGCAGCGTAAAAGCGCGCCGCACCGTGCAGACGTTGACCGCCTGCCAAAGCCGGTTGAGGACGAGGACTTGCCGGTCGAGCATACGTAAAATTGCGCGAACGCTACCACTGGCGCCGGTTTGTGTCAATGCGTGCAACTCCGTGGAACCCGCATGAATAAAGGCTTTCCAAGGGAAGAGAATCGTTTGCATCGGCCACTGCTTTCAAGTAGGGTTTCCGCCCTTTCTATGCGGCGCATTCTGCTCCTGGTTGTCTGTTTTACTCTCGGCGTCGGCCGGCCTGCGCCCGTGTCGGCGCAATCCACCGACCCGTCGGATCTTTTCCTCAATGCCTACATGGCTGTGCAGCAAGGCGAACGGCTCGAACACGACGGCAGCGGCAAGCAGGCCCTCTCGAAATACCGTTATGCCGCGAGTTTGCTCGAGCAGATTCAACAACGGTATCCGACCTGGCAGCCGCTGATTGTCGAGTATCGAAAAAAGCGCACGAGCGAACACATTGCCGCGCTGGAGCAGCAGACGCCGACGGGTCCCGGCCCGGCGGTGGAGGCGGAACCGCCATTGCCAGAGCGGGACGCCCAAATGACACCGCCCGCGCGCACCGGCGATCTGAACGGCGACGTGAAAGGGCGTCTCGATGCCCTGCAAACGGAGCTGCGGGATTCAAAGGCGCAATTGCGCGCCGTGCAGCAGCAGAAGGAGCAGATCGCCGCGCAACTCGACGAAGCGATCAAGCAGCTCGACAAAAACAAGACGGGAAATGCCGAGCTGAAGGCGCGCCTGCAGCAAACGCAGGAGGCTTACAAAAATGCAACGAGCGACAATCCGGAGGCGCGGCAATTGATGCAGGCGCAAATCGCGCAATTGCAGGAGCAGCTCGCCAATGAGCAGGCCGATCGGGAAGCGGCTGACGAGATCAACGACGACTTCGCACGGCGCCTTGCCAAGGTTCGCACCACGGCAAAAACGGTCGGCCAGGAGCGCGAAGCGGCCGAAGCCAGGGTCAAGGACCTCGAGGTAAAATATGCCAATGCCGCGAAAACGACCAAGCAACTGGAAGATGCGAAAAACGAAATTGCCAGGCTGACGGAGCAGAATCAGTCCTCGCAACTCTCGAGTAACGAAGCGGCAAAAAAATTAATAGAAGCGCAGCAGCAGCTCGCCACGCTGGCGAGGGATCGCGATGCCGCGCGCAAACAGGCGGACGACTTGAAGACTCAGGTCGAAGATGCGCAGAAACAGATCGCGGCTGTCGGCGCGGAACGGGACACGATCGCGAAGCAGCGCGATCAGGCTTTGTCGGAGCTCGCGAAAGCGAAAGATGCGCAAAAACGGGTCGATAAATTAATCGCGGATAATTCGGCGCTCGCGCAGAAGCTGGCCGATGCGGAGAAGCAGATCAAAACGTTGAATTCTGATTCTCCGAAAAAGGACGAGGAGATCGCAAATCTTCGCAAAGAGGTGGGCGAAACGAAAGCGCTGCTCGTGGCCACCCAGAAGCAGAGTGCAGAATACCAAACCTCCCTCGCCGGATTGCAGAAGCAGCTTGATAAAGCGAACAGCGAGATTGCGGCGATGCAGGCGAGCAACGCTACCGGAGCCGAGAAGAAAAAGTTTGCGGAAGAAAATGATTTGTTGCGGGGAATCGTGCTGCGCCAGTTAAAGGAACAAGCGCGACGTGAGCAGGCGAAAAAGCTCGTGCTCGGCGAATTGAAACGGCTCGAAGTGCAATCGGGCACGCTACTGCAGGAAATCGATTATCTCGGCCAGCCGGTGGTGAAGCTGACCGACGAGGAAAAGGCGATGTTTAAACAGCCGCAAATCGAAATCGCCGAGACCGATTCGTCGTCGAGCATGGAGTTTTCCATCGCCGCGCCCAAGCCGGATGAAGCGACCGCGGTGCCGAAGCCGATTCCAAACGGATCGCCGAAAGCGCCCCCCTCCAAGGCGGCGGTTTCTCCGCAGCCCAGTGCCACCGAAGTCGCCAAACTCACCTCTCCGGCGCCTGCCGTGAGCAAGAGCTCCCCAATCCCCTCACCGTCGGCCCCCGCGGCTGGAACCACCGCGTCGCCCGTGCCTGCCGTGGAAACTGCGCCAAATCCGAACGTGCCGGCTGCGCTCCTGACGCAGGCCCACGATGCGAAGGACGTTTTTGAGCGCGGACAATATCGTGACGCGGAAAAAATCTACGAGCGCATGCTCACTCAGGCGCCCAACAATGTTTATATTCTGTCCAACCTGGGCGTTGTCGAGTTCCGCCAGAACAAGATGAAACTGGCGGAGGAAAAATTCAAAAAAGCGATCGCCATCGCCCCTGAGGATTCGTTTTCACACCGCACTCTCGGCATCGTTTACTATCAACAAGGGAAATACGACGAGGCGGTTCAGTCGCTCACCAAGGCCGTGGCACTCAACTCGAAGGACGCCATCGCACACAACTATCTGGGAATTACTGCGAGTCAGAAAAGCTGGCAGGAAGCGGCGCTCAAGGAGCTGGAAACCGCGATTGCGCTCGATCCCAGCTATGCCGACGCAAATTTCAATCTGGCGGTCATCTACGCGACGATGAAACCACCGAATAAGGAACTGGCGCAGAAGTATTACAAGCGGGCCATTGAACTCGGCGCGGAGCCGGACGCGGCGCTCGAGCAATTGATCAAATAGTGCGGCGGGTTTCTTTCTCTGCGCTCGCTGCCCTGCTGCTCTGTTACAGCGCGGCAAGCTCCGCTAAAGACGGAGCAGATTACAAAAACGTGCTCGTGCTTCCCAGCGAGCACCATGTCGACGTGCGCCTGCCGCTGACCGATGTCACGGGCAAGGTGCGCGTCAAATCCCGGAGCGCCAACGGGCTCGAACAGCCGGTCGCTCCCACGCACACACGCCTCGACGAAAGCGACTACCTCGAGTGGCAGATCGGCTACGACACCTTAAATGCACAGCACCCGTCGCTTGCGCCGGGGATCCGTTACGCGCGCAAGGGCATCATGAAATATGGCTGCGAGCTTTCCAAAATCCTCGCGGAGGCCCGGCGCCTGGGCATTGTGAGCGATGAGCAACTCCGGCGGGAGCGCGATTTTCTCGTCACAGCCCGCGAAGCGAATCTGGAAGACAACGCCAGGATCACGGTTGAAGAACGCCAGCGTGCCGAGGAGAAAAAACTGCCCGGCGGATTCGTTTCGCTGGTGGAGGAAATCCCGATGTTCACGAAGGAGACCGCGCACGGCCGGATCGAAATCCAGCTCAAGCCCAAACAGCGGGCCGTCGGGAATCAGGCCATGGTTTACGTTTGTTTAAACATGCGTGATGTCCTGAACCCGGGCGGGACCACTCGCGTCCCGGGATCCGCGCACTCAAAGGAAACCGTCGTCTACCGCTTCGATCGAGAGAACGTCGATTTTCTTTTCGATATCGTCCGCGCCTTTGGCATCGCCTCGCGACAGCACAACGAGGACCTCACAAACGTCCTCAACTGCGTGCTGAAGCTGCCGAAAACCGAAAGCTAGTGCCCGCCGCCGACATCCTTGCCAGCATGAATCTGCGAAATCGCATGATTCACCTTCTGGACCATTTTGTCATGATTGCCCGTGACGGCCTCGGCGATCGCTTCGTCCACCAAGCCAATGGCCTCGATGCGGTGTCCCTTTTTATTCCGCGCAGCTTTTTGGAGCGCCTCCTTTGCCGCTTTCAAAACCGGAAGCGGTTTCTCCACAGTTTTTGCTGATTGCAAAAGATCGATGGCGTTGTCCATCCGCGGTTGCTCAGCTCCGGCGATGGCCGCGAAAAAGGTCAGCGTGATCGTGGCGACGACAGTCAGAAAGAGGGGCTGCGTTTTCATAGTCGGAATGCTAGGCGAGCAACTGTCTCAGGACGAAGGGCAAAATGCCGCCGTGTTTGTAATAGTCCACCTCGATCGGCGTATCGATTCGCAGACGCAGCGGAACCGTCGCGGTTGCTCCATCCACGCGAGTGATGCGCATGAGGACTTCCTGACCCGGCCGGATATCATCGTCGAGTCCCACAAAGTCGAATTTTTCCGAGCCGTCCAGTTGAAGCGTCTGCGCGTTCGTGTTCTCGGGAAATTGCAGCGGCAGCACTCCCATCCCAACTAGATTCGAGCGGTGAATGCGCTCGTAACTCGCGGCCACCACTGCGCGGACGCCAAGCAGGCGCGTTCCTTTGGCAGCCCAATCACGCGAGGAACCGGTCCCATATTCGTGCCCCGCTAAAATCACGAGTGGGACGTTATCGGAGGCATAATTGCGGGCCGCGTCGAAGATCGGCATCTGCTCTCCGCTGGGATAGTATTTTGTCACGCCGCCCTCCACGCCGGGCACCATCAGGTTCTTAATCCGGACGTTCGCGAAGGTGCCACGAGTCATGACGTGATCATTGCCGCGCCGACTGCCGTAGGAATTGAAATCCGAGGGTTCGACTCCGCGCGAAACCAGATACTTTCCCGCGGGCGAGGCTGGCTTGATCGCTCCCGCCGGGGAAATGTGATCCGTCGTAACCGAGTCGCCGAAAATCCCGAGTGGCCGCGCGCTCGCGATCACCGAGAGCGGCTCAGGATTCATCGAGAAGTTTTTAAAGAACGGGGGCTCGGCGATGTAATCGCTCTGGGTGTCCCATTCGTAAACGTCGCCGGTGCTCGACGGGATCTCATTCCATTTTGGATTCTGCCCGGCAAAATCGCTGTAGAGCTTTCGGAAGACTTCCGGCTTCAACGCAGACTGCATCGCGTCGCGAATCTCCGCGAGGGTCGGCCAGAGATCCCTCAGGAAAACGTCCGCGCCTTTTTTATCCTGCGCGATCGGGTCGTTCGCCAGATCGATGTCCACCCGTCCCGCGAGCGCAAACGCGACGACAAGCGGCGGCGACATCAAGAAATTCGCTTTGATATTTTGATGCACGCGCGCCTCAAAGTTCCGGTTTCCGCTGAGCACGGATGCGGCCACGAGATCGTGCTGCAGGATTGCCTCCTCAATGGCGGGGGAAAGCGGCCCCGAGTTGCCGATACAGGTAGTGCAACCGTAGCCGACAATGTTGAAACCAAGTTTGTCGAGATAACGTTGGAGATCGGTTTTGAGCAGGTAATCGGTGACGACGCGCGAACCAGGCGCGAGCGAAGTTTTCACTGCTGGATTCACGCGCAAGCCGCGCTCCACGGCCTTCCGGGCAAGCAAGCCGGCTGCCAGCATAACGCTCGGATTGCTGGTATTCGTGCAACTGGTGATCGCGGCGATCAGCACACTGCCGTGTCCGAGTTCAGCCTTGCCGTTGGCAAACGGATCCGACGGAAAATCCGCAAGCGAGTCCGGTGTCGGACGATTGCTCACCATTTCAAGCTTGTTCAAGGGCTCGCCTGCAGCCGGTCGCACCTCTTCCTCATCGGTTGCGGGCATTGGCGTTGGATCAGCGTCAGGATGGTGATTCAAATTCACCGCAAAGCGTTCTTTGATTTCCGTCGGCTCCTTTCCATAACCGCCGTCGGTGAGCGGTTTGCCGAGCAGGTTGAGGAACGCTTCTTTGAGATCCGGAAGATTGATCCGGTCCTGCGGCCGCTTCGGTCCGGCGACCCCTGGCTGCACGATGCTGAGATCGAGCGCGAGTCCGATGCTGTAGTCCACCTCTCCTTCACGCGGGATGCCCCAGAGCTTCTGCGCTTTGAAATAGTTTTCAAACGCCACGCACTGCTCCTCCGTCCGGCCAGTGGCGCGCAGATAGGAAACCGTCTCCTCATCGACTGGAAAGAATCCCATCGTCGCACCATATTCCGGCGCCATATTCGCGATCGTCGCACGATCGGTGACGGAAAGCGACACGGCGCCTTCACCGTAAAACTCCACAAATTTCCCAACCACTTTTTGTGCGCGCAGCATTTGCGTGATGTGCAGAACCAGATCGGTCGCGGTGACGCCCTCTCGCAAGCTACCGGTGAGATTCACGCCCACGACTTCCGGCGTTAAAAAATAGACGGGCTGCCCAAGCATGCCGGCTTCGGCCTCGATGCCACCGACTCCCCACCCGACAACACCCAAGCCGTTGATCATGGTGGTATGCGAATCGGTGCCCACCAACGTATCCGGATAGTAAACGGTCCTGTCGTCGTTCGTCGCGGACAGAACGCCCTTGGCGAGATACTCCAGATTCACCTGATGCACGATGCCGATTCCGGGCGGCACGACGCCGAAAGTTTGGAATGCCTGCTGACCCCATTTCAAAAGCTGATACCGCTCCCGGTTGCGCTTAAATTCCATTTCGAGGTTAAGGCCCAGCGCCTTCGCGGAGCCGAAGAAATCTACCTGCACGCTGTGATCCACCACCAGATCGACTGGCACCAGCGGCTCGATCATTTTTGCATCCCGCCCCATCCGTCCGACCGCACTGCGCATGGCCGCGAGATCGACCAGCAGTGGAACGCCGGTGAAATCCTGCAGGACAATCCGCGCAACAACGAATGGAATTTCTTCGTTGGCCGGCTGCTTTGCGTTCCAGTTGGCAAGCGTTCGCACGTCGCGTTCGCTCACCTTTTTGCCGTCACAATTTCGCAGCACTGATTCGAGCACAATGCGGATGCTGACCGGTAATCGCGAAATCGGGCCTATGCCTTGCGACTCGAGCGCCGGCAACGAATGCAGCCAGCCCTCGCGTCCGAGGCCGGCGTCGAATTTTTGCAGAGTCTGAAAGACGTCGCTCACGGCCTATTGCAGCTCCGCGAGCTTCGCCTTCACTGCGGAGAAGTTCGGAAGTTCCTTTGGGGTGGAAGTCTGCTCCGCGTATTGGATCACGCCCTCTTTATCGATGACAAAAGCCGCGCGTGCGGCCGCGCTGCCGATACCCGCGACGTCCGCCAGTAGCACGTCGTAAGCTTTCGCTGTCGTTTTGTTCAGGTCGCTTGCAAGCGTGAATGCGATGTTCTCCTTTTGCGCCCAAACCGCTTGGGAAAACGGACTGTCCACGCTGATGCCGATCACCTCTGCATTCAGGTCGTTGTAGGCGCTCAAGCCGCCGCTCACATCGCACATTTCGCTTGTGCAAACGCCCGTAAAAGCGAGAGGGAAAAACAGCAGCAGCGTGTTTTTTTTTCCCAAATTCGCGCCGAGCGTCACGTCGCTCATCGCGTCCCCGCGTTTTGATTTGAGGGAAAAATCGGGAGCCTTCGTGCCAACGGGGAGTGCCATAAATAGTCGAGTTTCGGGGTTGAAATGCGACTATAGAATTGCGCTCCGCAGGGTCAATGCTTTCGTCGCCACGGCGACGTTCTTCACTCCGACCTTAACCTTGCGCGGTCCGCGCCGCCGCCGATCAGCGTGGTGAGAGACTGCCGCCCCAGGACATCCCGGTATTTGGTGCTTCTGCCACCGGCGCGAGGTTCGGATCGGTCTGCTGATACGCCTGTCGGTTGGTGTTTCGCATCCGGGATTTTTCATCTCCGCGAAGCGCACTACAGCCAAGGTTCAGCACCAAAACAACCGCCACGACACAAATTATGGAAATTCTCAATTTCATGAAAACAATAATATAGTTCCGTGCCAGATCCGCAAGGGTTTTTTTGAAAAAGTTACGAAGTCGCGGTTTTCACGAGGTGACTCACAAAATCATCCGCCTGCACCAGCCCTAATGGACGCCCTTCCGCATCCTGCACCGCTCCCACGGTGATCCGCGCTGCGCGCAGCTTGCGAATGATGTGATAAGCCTCTTCGTTCGGCGGAACGCTCACGATGCGCCGTTGATAACTACTGATGGTTTCGCGCCGCGTATGATCCACGAGCACATCAAATACAGCGACGAGTCCCACAATGCGGCCTTCTGCAGAAACGACGGGAAATTGATCGGTTGCGGTTTCGCGCGCGATACGAAGCAACTCCGGGACACTGGTTTCGGTCGGAACCGTCCGCACTTTCTCCATCGGGAGCATCACGTTCTTTGCAAGAACCTTCCTGAAATCGACGACGTTATGAATCATCTCGCGCTCCACTTTGGTCAAGGTGCCATCCCGTTCGCTTTCGATCGTCAGGTATTTAAAATCTTCGCGAGCGACAAAGAGTTTCCGCGGTTCATCTGCCTCACGTAAATCCCACAACTGCAGGAGCCCGGCCCCCGCGTTGAGCACTGGCGAAAGCAGCAAATCCGCCAGCCGCAGAGGTTGCGACAGAGCTGCCAGCGCGCGATATGGAAAGCGGCGAAAGAGGGATTTCGGCAGCAATTCGAGCCCGAAGAGATAAATTGGCAACGCGACAATTCCTGCAAGCGCATAACCGGAGACTCCGAAGCGCGGCACCCATTCCTGGGTGACGAGCGTCAACGCGCAGATATTCATGAAATTCGTCACCAGCAAGACGGTCACCAGCAGCCGCCCGGGCTGGGCGAGCAGGCGCTGGAGCACGATCGCGCTGCGATCCTGTAGCTTCACGCGGTGGCGAAGCCGCACTCGGTTTACGGACAAAATCCCCGCCTCGATCCCCGAAAACATGAACGAGATGACGAGACACGCCGCGACACCGAGCCAAATCATATTTCCACCTCCGCGACCTGCTCATCGCGCGCCAGCAGCATTTCCTCGACTCCCTTGCGTGCACTGCGGCGGATGCTGATACGCACATCGTCGATGCGCAAATCAGTCCCCGCTTTCGGCACATACCCGAGACGGTTAAAGACCAGGCCACCGATGGTATCCACCCCTTCGGCTTCAAAATGAAATCCCAATTCATCGAGATCGTCGAGCCGCGTCCGTCCGCTGGCGATCACGCGTCCCTCCCCCGCCGCCTCGATATAAAGTTCCCGATCTGCCGCCGGCACCGCGTCGCTGATGATTTCTTCAATGATATCGTTGAGCGTAATGATTCCTTCCGTGCCTCCAAACTCATCGACAATCACCGCAAGTCCCTGCGGATGACGCAAAAAGCTGCGGAGCAGGTCGAGCGCCTTCATCGTCTCCGGCACGAATGAGGGCGGAATCATCGTCTCGGTGTAATGCTCGGCCGGATCGAGCAGGAAGTTTTTCACATCGATGATTCCGAGGACGTTGTCCGGGGTGTCGGCAAAAACGAGCACGCGCCGGTGGCGTTTCGTTTTGAGCTGAGAGATCGCCTCCTCGTTTGTCAGGTCGTCGGGCAGTGCGAAAACGTCGACTCGTGGCGTCATGCAATCCTTTACCGTCTTGTCACCGAGTTTGATGATTTCCTGGATCATCTCGCTCTCGGTCTCCTCGAGTGCCCCCTCCTCCGCGCTCAGCTGCACCAGCGTTTCCAGCTCATCTTCGCTGAGATGATGATGCGGCTGGAGTTTTTCCGGGGTAATCGCGTGCGCGAATTTTTCACTCACGCTTTGCAGCACGCGAGCGAGCGGATCGAATAACGGCATGGCCGCCGACATGATTCTGACCCCGACTTTCGTCACGCGATACGGCTGATTGAGCGCGAGCACTTTGGGCCCGAGATCGCACACCAGCACGATGAGAGCGAAAATGACCAGCGATGCCAGCCAGAATGGCACCGCGCGCGGCGCGGCCTCGCGGATCAAGAACAACGAGAGCACAATCAACGGCAAATTCACCAGCGCGTCCCCCAGCAGGATCGCACTCAGGAGCCGGCGCGGGCTTTCCATCAGCCTCTCCAGTGCACGCGCCAGAGCGGGGTTGCGCCGGTGCAAACGTCGGACCTGGAGTGGTTGCATGGAAAAAAGGGCCGTCTCGATCGCAGAAAAAAGCGCCGAGATGGCCGCGAGAAACAGAACAACAGCTACAAGCAGCCAGGCGGACATGAACTGCGGCCAGTATGATTTCAGGTTGAACGGTTTGCAAGGCACACCGCGGCGGGATAAGGTCTACCTCTATGACTCTTACCGGAGGCCGGTCTCACAGCATTGCTTTTGGCCTAATCGCCTGCGCACTGGGAATCTCCGCGATTGTTTTTGGCGATCACCATACTGAGATTCCATTCAAGTGTTTGGTCGGGTTGGGTGTCACCCTCGTTCTCGCGGGTCTTTTTCTCCTGCGCTACTCGTGGTCGATTGGCAAGCGGGGCGACTCAGCGAAATAATTTTGCTGATGAAAAAGGCGGACCGGATGGAGGCATTCGTGCAAGCGCTTGGCACCGCCGCAGACCCGGCGCTCGATCCTTGTTATCTCGGTTTTTTCAAGTGCTTCAACGAACAGCGGTATTACGAGGCGCACGACGTTTTAGAACATCTCTGGCTGAAAGGCCGTGACGAAAACTACGCCTTCTTTAAAGGACTTATCCAAGTCGCAGGTGCCTTCGTGCATTTGCAAAAACAAGCTTTGCGCCCAACGCATCCCAAGGACGGTCCAAGATTGCGCCCGGCCTCCCGTCTCTTTCTGATTGCCCGGACCAACCTCGATCCATACCGGCCCCAGCACCTGCGGTGCGACGTGACCGCGCTTTGCAGATTATGCGAAGAGAATGCTGCGCAGATCGAGGCGAACAATTTTCAAGTCAATCCGTGGAAGAGCGCGCATCCACCTATCCTGCAACTTCTCTAAACGCGGCGACGAATCACTCATCGCGTTTTCATTCTGAAAACAGTAAACGAGTGCGAAGGCGCCTCGTAGGTGAACGACTTCCCCACGGTAGAATTCGATCGAGTCGGCATCACGTTACGCGTGCCGGAATAAGTATTCGTTGCCTTGGGATCTCCCGTCAGAATGGTTCGGGTGGCATCCGGATCGATTGGTTCCGAGGAGGAGATGTCCACCTGACTTGGCTGCGCTGACGATCCGGTATTCACGATCTTCAAGATTAAATCGCCGCTCTTTCCATCCTTTACACACGACGCAGCTATGCTGGTTTTGTCGTCGAAATCCGGCTGCGGGAAATCGTGGACAAGTGCATTGTCCAAGTAGCATTTAATGCGTCTGCCGTCGGTCTCGATCTTGATCTTATACCAACGGTTAAGCTCGATCGTTCCCGGCACTTGCTGACCGATAAGAACCTTGGTTCCGCCAACTACGCTTTCCACACCGTGCTGGTGATTCCCCCATCCGCCAAGATTCCACCAATAATAGTCGCCCGCATTCGCGGTTCCGAACCCGACCAAAAAACCCTCGTCACCGCCGGTCTTTTTTACCCTCATAGTTAAAGTGCACACTGATTTGTCCGTGGGAAATACGAGGCGGGACAGCGCGGGTTGATCCCCGGCACTTTGAACATATGCGCCCTCCGAGGTTTTCCATGTGCCTGATTCAGCAACCCAGCCTTCAGCGGATTTGCCAAAGCCTTCCTTCACGATTGTCTTTGCACCATCGGTGACCTCTACGTCGGCAAATTC
>JAXDQV010000261.1:0-22598 GCA_034667645.1 Chthoniobacter sp. | reverse complement strand
GGCAACACTCTTAACAACGGCGACAGCTTCGCCTTCGGAGCAAATCGTTTCCAGATCCGATACGATGGCGACGGCACTACGGGTAACGAAGTTCTGCTAATCGTGGCCCCCGTGCCGGAACCTTCGGTCACCGTTTGCGCGCTCAGCGGCGCGGGGTTATTCGGTTTCCTGGCACGGCGGCGAAGAAGGTCGGGCAAAGATGCAGCCGAAGCCTTCGCGCTCAAAGCTGGGCAATAGTTTCCAACGTCATTCAGCGTCGTTCCTGGATCGGAGCGATCGCAGATGTCCGCCTCCGCGGCCTCTCAGCACCTGGAGGATTTCTGCGATCACACACACCGCGATTTCCGCGGGAGAATCCGCACCCACGTCGAGGCCGATCGGTGCGTAAACCCGCGCCAGCAGCTCGTCGCTCACACCCAGCTCCCGCAGATTGTTGAACACCCGCGAGACTTTGCGCCGGCTGCCGATCATGCCGAGGTAGCGGATCGCCGGCTGCTGTAGTCCTGCGAGCAGCGCATCCTGGTCTATCTCGTAGTTTCGGCTCACGATGACCAACGCTTCATCCGATTGCCAGTCGTGCTTGGAAATGTGCTCCGGCGCGGGCTTCGTGAGTTTCACACAATCATCCGGGAAGGACTCGATCGATTCCGCACGGTCGTCAATCACGGTCACATGGATTCCGCATTCGAGCGCCAGCTTCGCGATCGCCCCTGCACAATGACCGGCTCCGACCAGGCAAATTGCTTCCCCGACATTTTGCGGTTCGAACAAAACGGTGACTTCTCCGCCACAGATCGCCCCGAAGGAATCCGGCTGACCTTCGTGTAATGGAAAAGACTTGAGAAGCGGCACTCGCGCAGTAATGGCGGTTGGGCATTCTTCCATTACGAGCGCCTCGAATTTCCCTCCGCCAATGGTGCCAATGACCTCGCCGGAAGCAAAAATAAGCATTTTGGTCCCAGCCGATCGCGGGACTGAGCCGCGGGTTTGGGTGATTGTCACCAGCACCGAACGCTCACGCGATTCACGGGCGAGAATCAGCCGCTCAAGAATTGCATTCCACATTGGTCAGCGTGTTAATATCGATCCAGATTTCAGAGGGTTGGGCAAACATAGCCGCATTTGTGCATAATTGTTCATTCTTTGCAGGACAAGCGGGGGGGCGTGGAACTAATCGTTTCTCATAAGTTACTTATCCACAGAGGAATGCGAGAGATAGTAATTCATCCCTTGAATGGCACCCTGGTTGCTAAACGGATCGGAGAATAAAGCAATAAATCGGTTGCGAAATCGGAAATGAGCATCACAGTGCGTGAGCATTTTTCCGAAACGCCTCACGTTAATATTTAATCCTATCATGCGCCTTATCCAATCGTCATTTCTCTTGCTCGCTGGGGCATTTTTACAGGCTGCGACTTTCGCCCAGACGACGGTGTTTTCAGATAGTTTCAGCTATCCAAACGGTAACCTCGTAGGGCAAGGCAGTTGGACACAGACTGGAGCGACAGCAACAACCCCGATTCAAGTTTCAGGTAGCGCGGGCGTGGTCGGTAATACCGGTCAAGACGTGTATGCGGCGTTGACTTCAGGGACAATTCCCTATGCTGCAAATAACAGCAAAATATTGACGACACTGAGTGCGAACGTCACAGCCTCGCAAAGTGTTGGTGATTACTTCGTGCATCTGGGAACCACCGTTGGATCAACGTCTGGTTTTTACGATAAAATCTTCGCGAAATCCGGGACGAGCAGCGGAATCCTCTTGTTTGGGTTGTCAGGAAACGCGGCCACCGGGGTTTATGGCACCACAGAGTTAACTCTAGGAACGACCTACAATTTGCTGACAGTATGGACATTCAAAGGGGGAGCTAGCGCCGACACCATTTCACTTTATGTAAATCCCACAACCGCTGATGGTTCCGGAGATACCGCCTATTTGAACTACACATTCTTGGCGAGCGAAGCTGCACCGACAGGTTTGTCGGAAGTTAATTTACGCCAAGGAAGTTCCACTGCTGGTCCGACAGTAACCGTAGACAATCTAGGGGTGCAATTTACAGCTGTTCCGGAAGCCTCTGTGGTTGGGGCTCTCGCGATTGGAGCGATTCTTCTTTTGACTGCTCGTCGTAGGCGAAGGGTCTAGCCGCTTGCGTAGCCGACGGAGCGATCGGCTCTTACCGTGCAACGGTCGCTTCGATTTGCCCGTGCGGTTCATCGGTCGGGAGAAAGAGCTCGTTGCGGTTCTCGATCTCGAACGGAGTCAGGTTGATCAGCAGGTAATGCTTGTTTGGCATCGCGAGATGGATCTGTGAAATGTGCTCGCAAGCCGCGAGCGCCGCTTCCCCCATCTCGAAGAGCGTGGTTTGCACCGACGGGCTGTAGTTCTCCGCAAACGGCTTCATCATCGCGTCCATGATCGCGCGGCTGGCATCAAAGTAGTTCGCCGGTTCACTGGAGTAAGTCCATGTCGCCGTCATTGAGGTGGCGAAGATCCGATCCCTCGTCTCGGGCAGCGTCGTCAACTCGCAACGGGGGTAGCCTTCAAAACCGGATCCGGTTGATTTCAAGATCAGCAAATCATTGATGCCCGCTTCAATGGTCTCGGCCGCACGAGTCACCGTCACCTCGGTGAAGGGCTGGGCCTGTTGCGCTTGGGAAAAGCTGTGCGCGTGCGGCTGGCCATCGAGACTCATCCGTCCCCAGACGCGCTCCACCGCCTTCACGGAAGCCGTTTGAACTTGCGGATATTTTTCGAGAAAGTGCCGGGCGAGGGTGAGCGCAAACCGCTCGTTCTCCAGCGCCAGATGCCGGTGCGCCAGAACGTTGACGGTGTTCTTGATCGTATCGGTCGCGACGACTTGGCTGTTGTCTCCGCTGGTGTAAGAGGTTTCAAAATCGCCCTCCAGCGCCACGGCCACGTCGAGTTCTTTCACGGAATGCCGGGCACCATCGCGAATGACCTTCAGGACGCGCACACGCGATTTGCCGTAACGATGGTCGAGCAGCTTGGCGTTCATTTGATCGCAGGGTTCAACAGCTCGACTCACAGGCGGCCGAAAGCCTGATCGAGCACCTCCAGCATAAAATCGGCATCCGCGCGTGTGATGCACATCGGCGGTTTGATGCGGAGCGTATTGCCCCAGAGCCCGCCTTTTCCGATGAGCAGTCCGAGCTCGCGTGCGGTTTCGAAAACCTGCGCGCATTCCTCCTTCGCCGGGATTTTCGTGACGCGGTCCTTCACCAGCTCGACGCCGAGCATCAGCCCCCGGCCGCGCACATCGCCGATGATGTTGTGCTTCCCGGCGAGGGTGCGAAAGCCCGCCATCAGGTGATTGCCGATCTCGAGTGAATTGCGCTGCAACTGCTCGCGCTCGATCACCTGCAAGACGGCGCGACCCTGGGCGCAAACCACTGGATTGCCGCCGAAGGTGTTGAAATGAATGCGGCTCGCGAGCGCCTGCGCGATTTCCGGCGTCGTCACCACCGCGCCGAGCGGCACGCCGTTGCCGATCCCTTTGGCCATCGTCACGATATCGGGAATCACGCCCTGCGTTTCGAATCCCCAGAAATGCGTTCCGGTGCGACCGAAGCCAGCCTGCACCTCATCCGCAATGCAAACGCCGCCGGCTGCACGCACGTGCGCGTAAGCATTTTGCAAGTAGCCGTCCGGGAAGACCACGGTTCCGCCCACCCCCTGGATGGATTCCGCCACGAAGGCCGCGACCCGATTCGGCGTCGCAAACTGGATCACGTTTTGCACATCGTCTGCGTATTTCCGCCCCGCTTCCGGATCGTCGGCGCCCCATCGTCCGCGATACTGGTCCGGCGCGATCGCGTGATGCACTCCGAAGGAGTGCGGCACGTTGAACTTCCAAGTGTTGTGCGACGTGAGCGCCATCCCGACCGCATTCCCGCCGTGGTAGCCGTTGCGCAGCGCGATCAGATCGAAGTTTCCCGTAAACGCCCGTGCCATCAGGACCGCAAGGTCATTGGCCTCGGAGCCGGAGTTGACGAAATAGCAGACTTTCAGGTTGCCGGGCATCTTCGCCGCGAGGTCGCGCGCATATTCCGCGACGTTCGGATGCAGATAAATCGTGGTGGTGTGCTGGATCGTTTCGCTCTGGCGATTGGCCGCCGCGACGACATCGGGATGACAGTGGCCGACGCTCACCGTGACGATTCCGCCGAAGCCGTCGAGGTAACGCCGGCCGGTTTCATCGAAGAGATACTGCGCGCGCCCTTCCACGATCATCAGCGGCTTTTTGTAGTAGGTAAAAATCGCGGGGTTGAGGAACTGCTTGCGCAAAGCGAGCACTTCCTCGGCCGACGGCCCGTCGTAAGGCCGAGGCTGATGTTCGAAGGCTGGAAGCTGTGGGGTTTTCATAGATGGGAGACCTGTGCGGCAACGGGAACTCGTGTCGGCTCAAATGAGCGCAACGAGAGATAAACGACAAACGCGGCTCCAAAACCAACGAACCACGCGTAGTTGTAAATCGAGAGGAAAACCGGCGGAACTGAACTGGCCGGCAGCGCTTTGATCGTGACGAGGAATCCCGGAAGATTTGGCAGCGCCGCCACTGCGAGCGTCACCAAAGCCGCGATGCTCCACCCGCCGGAATAGGCATACTCGCCTCCCTCGCGATAAAGCTCCGCGACATCGAGCCGCCGTCTGCGGACGACGAAATAATCCGCGATCAGAATCCCGCCAATCGGCCCCAATAAAGCGCTGTAGCCAATCAGCCAGGTAAAAATGTAGCCGCTCGGGTCGGCGACCAGCTTCCACGGCATCATCAAAATCCCGACGATGCCCGTGATCAGTCCGCCGATGCGAAACGAAATCCGGCGTGGCGCGAGATGCGCAAAGTCATTCGCCGGGCTCACGACATTTGCGGCGATGTTCGTCGCGAGCGTAGCGATGCAAAGCGCAAGCATCGCGATGATCAGCACGACCGGATTTTTAAAACGCGTCAGCACATCCACCGGATCCCAGATCGTCTTGCCATAAATAATCGTCGTCGCCGAAGTCACCGCGACTCCGATGAACGAATAAAGCGCCATCGTCATTGGCAGGCCGAGTGTCTGGCCGAGCACCTGGTCACGCTGCGTGCGGGCGTAGCGTGAGAAGTCGGGGATATTCAGCGAAAGCGTCGCCCAGAAACCGATCATGCCCGTGAGCGCCGGCACGAAAAATTTCCAAAACTCGCCGGCGTGCGGCTGCCCCGAATCGAACGCCGAAGGCTGGGAGAGGATTGGCCCGAAGCCGGCCGCGTTTTGATAAGCCCAGCCGAGCAGCAGCAATCCGAGGGCGATCAGCAACGGCGCTTTGATCGAGAGCAAAAGGCGGATCGAGTCGATGCCTTTATAAATGACGAACATATTGATGCCCCAAAAAAAGAGGAAGCAAACGAACTGCGGCAGCGTGATCCCGAAAGTCGCGGACGCAGTGCTGGCGGTCATTGCCGGAAAAAACACGCCGAGGATTTTGCAAATCGCCTCGCCGCCAATCCACGTCTGAATCCCAAACCATCCGCAGGCCACGAATGCCCGCATCAGGGCCGGAACGTTCGCGCCTTTCACCCCGAACGACGCGCGGCAATACACGGGAAATGGAATGCCGTAGCGCGTTCCGGCGTGGGCATTCAAGACCATCGGGATGAGCACAATGAGGTTGCCGAGGAAGATTGTCAGAATGGACTGCCACCAGTTCATGCCCCCGCCGATAAGCGACGAAGCGAGCATGTAGGTCGGGATGCAGGCCGACATCGAAATCCAGAGCGCGGCGAAATTCCAAACTTTCCAGGTGCGTCGCTCCGTCGGGACCGGCGCAAGGTCGGCGCTGTAAAGCCGGCTCGTTCCGATCGTGGCGTCATTCGCGTTTTCCATGAACCCGATGACTTTAGCAAAGCGGGTTCGTCGCGCAATCCGCGCCTCGAACTGCGACGCATCGCGCATTGACGCCATGGAACGTGAGTTCAACACTCATCCATGCTTTCAGCGCCAAAACCGTCGCCGGGGGCGCTTTTCCGGGGCGCACTCGCGGCCGAGCAGCCGCTACAAATCGCGGGCGCGATCAATGCCTATGCGGCCATGCTGGCCGAGCAGTCTGGCTTTCGGGCGCTATATCTTTCCGGCGCGGGGGTGGCGAATGCATCCCGAGGCATTCCTGATCTCGGGATGACGACGCTTGACGATGTGTTAACGGACGTAAAACGCATTGCCGGTGCGACAAACCTGCCGCTACTCGTGGATGCGGATACGGCGTGGGACGATCCCGCGGAAACGACCCGCGCGATGATCGAAGCAGGCGCAGCGGCAATTCACATCGAGGACCAGGTCGAAGCGAAGCGCTGCGGCCACCGGCCAAATAAACAGCTCGTGCCCGCCGACGAAATGGTCGCGCGACTTCGTGCGGCGGTGTCTGGAAAAACAGATCGCGATTTTTTCGTGATTGCGCGGACCGATGCCGTCGCGGTGGAAGGACTCGATGCCGCGATCCAGCGGGCGCAACGTTATGCAGACGCGGGGGCGGACGGGATTTTCGCGGAAGCTTGCACCGAGCTTTCGCACTTTGAGAAATTCTCGCGGGCGCTCGGCGTGCCGGTGCTGGCAAACATCACCGAGTTTGGGAAGACGCCTCTATTTACCGTCGAGGAACTGCGTGGCGCCGGCGTGGCCATGGTCCTCTATCCCCTCTCCGCATTCCGCGCGATGAATGCGGCGGCGCTTGCCACCTATCGCGCCATTCGCACCGATGGCACGCAGCGCGCCGTCATCGACCGGATGCAGACTCGCGCGGAGCTTTACGAAACCCTCAACTACGAAGTGTTCGAGCAGCGGCTCGATGCGCAGCAAAAAACATGAGCGAAGCAAAAAAGAAAATCGCCCTTTCCGGCGTGGTCGCAGGCCAGACGGCGATCTGCACCGTCGGCAAGGAAGGCGTGGGTCTCACCTATCGTGGCTACTCGATCGAGGACCTCGCCGCACACAGCACTTTTGAGGAAGTCGCGTGGCTGGTTTTGAACGGAGAGCTGCCGGGTCGCGCGCAGCTGGATGCGTTTTGCGAGGATTTGAAAAAACTGCGCGGACTGCCGCCGATGCTCTGTGAAATCCTCGAGCGAATCCCGGCCGACGCGCATCCGATGGACGTCCTGCGCACGGGCTGTTCCGCCCTCGGCACGCTCGAGCAGGAAAACGAGACGCGCAGCGCAGAGGCGATCGCACAGCGCTTGCTCGCGTGTTTTCCGTCAATGTTGCTCTACTGGCATCACTTTCACCGCAGTGGACAACGAATCGAAACGGAAACGGACGCTCCGAATCTCGCGGCGCATTTTCTCGAACTGCTCCATGGCCGCCCGCCGGAACCGCTGCAGGCGCGGGCGATGGACGTGTCGCTGATCTTGTATGCCGAGCACGAGTTCAACGCCTCGACCTTTACCTGCCGCGTCATCGCGGGCACACGGGCGGATTTTTATTCCGCCGTGACTGGGGGCATTGGCGCCCTGCGCGGACCGCTGCATGGTGGCGCCAATGAAGCCGCGATGGAGTTGATCGAGAAATTCGCCACCCCTGACGCAGCCGAGGCTGGGCTGCTCGAAATGCTCACGCAAAAGAATGTCGTGATGGGATTTGGCCACCCGGTTTATCGCATCAGCGATCCGCGCTCGGAGATCGTGAAGTCCTGGGCGGAGAAACTTTCCGCCAACCATCCCGAACAGCAGTTGTTTAACATCTCGTCACGGGTGGAGACCGTGATGAAGCGCGAGAAAAACATGTTTCCGAACCTCGATTTTTACTCGGCATCCGCGTTTCATTTTCTCGGTGTGCCGACGGCGATGTTCACGCCGATCTTCGTCTTCGCACGCATCTCCGGCTGGTCGGCGCACATCATCGAGCAGCGCGCCAACAACCGGCTCATCCGGCCGACGGCGGAATACATCGGGCCCGAGCCTCGGGCCTTTGTGCCGATCAAGGACCGTGCTTGATCAAGGGGTGCCGTTCTGAGCGAACCGTAGGTTCACGATGACCTCCGCCATTTCCAACACCCGTCCGGCACCCGACGAATTGCTGGTGCAAATCGCGGACTACGTTTGCGATTACGAGGTCACGAGCGACGAAGCCTACGAAACGGCACGCCATTGTTTGATGGACACGCTCGGCTGCGGCATCCTTGCGCTCGGCTATCCCGCCTGCACCAAAATGCTGGGGCCGATTGTGCCGGGCGCGGTGCTCGAAAACGGCGCGCGCGTGCCGGGAACCGCATGGCAGCTCGATCCGGTGGCCGCGGCATTCAACATTGGCTGCGCAATCCGGTGGCTCGATTTCAATGATACGTGGCTCGCGGCGGAATGGGGACACCCGTCCGACAACCTGGGCGCAATCCTCGCCGTCGCCGATTTTCTGAGCCGCAACGGGGCCGCTCTGACGATGCGCGATGTGCTCACAGCGATGATCAAGGCGCACGAGATCCAAGGCGTGCTGGCTCTCGAAAACAGTTTCAACCGTGTCGGCCTCGATCACGTGTTGCTCGTGCGCATCGCCTCGACCGCGGTCGCGACCGCGTTGCTCGGCGGCGCGCGGCAACAGGTTGTTAACGCTTTGACAAACGCTTTTTTGGACGGCGGCGCGCTGCGCACCTATCGGCACGCGCCGAACACCGGTTCGCGAAAATCGTGGGCGGCCGGCGATGCCACCAGCCGCGCCGTCTGGCACGCGCTGGCGGCGATGCGCGGCGAGATGGGTTACCCGGGCGCGCTATCGACGCCGACCTGGGGTTTTTGCGATGTGTTGTTCCGCGGCCGGCCTCTCGTGCTCGCGCGGCCTTTGGCGAGCTACGTGATGGAAAACGTGCTTTTTAAAATCTCGTTCCCGGCGGAATTCCACGCGCAGACCGCTGTCGAAGCGGCAATCACCCTGCACCCCTTGGTGCGCGACCGTCTTCGTGACATCGCGCGAATCGAGATCACCACTCACGAGTCGGCGATGCGCATCATCGACAAAAGCGGCCCGCTGCATAACCCCGCCGACCGCGATCATTGCCTGCAATACATGACGGCCATCGGGCTGGTCTATGGAGAGCTCACCGCCGATCACTACGAAGACAAGATCGCCGCCGAGCCGCATATCGACTTGCTTCGCACGAAAATGACCGTGCGCGAAGAACCACGTTATTCGCGCGAGTATCTCGATCCGGAAAAGCGGTCGATCGCCAACGCGGTGCAGGTTTTCTTCAGCGATGAAGCGAGCACACCACGAATCGAAGTCGAGTATCCGATCGGACATCGGCGGCGGCGCAGCGAAGGCATTCCGCTTCTCGTGGAGAAGTTTCATCGGAATTTGCGAACGAGATTCGATGACGCTTCGACTTCTCGAATCGGCGCATTGTGCAGCGACCCCGCGCGCCTGAACTCGACGCCAGTTTCTCAGTTCAGTGACCTTTTCAAATGCAGCTGAGACTTATCAGCGTTCTCGGTTTGGTTGCCATGATCGGCTGCGCGTGGGCCTTGTCGGTGGATCGCCGGCGATTCCCCTGGCGGACCGTGATCTGGGGCGTTTTCCTGCAATTCGCGTTTGCGATTTTCATCCTGAAAACGCCGGTCGGCCTGCAACTGTTTCAAGGCGCGCAGATTTTGATGGATCAACTGAACGCCTGCGCGAACGAAGGCGCAAAGATGGTTTTCGGTCCGCTCGGAGACGCCGAGGCGCTGCGCAATACCTTCGGGCCGGCGCACGCTTACGTTTTCGCCGTCTCGATTTCGGCGACGATCATCCTCATCTCCGCACTCTCATCGTTGCTTTATCACTGGGGCGTTTTGCAAAAAGTGGTGGCGACGATGGCATGGGTGATGATGAAAGCGATGCGCACCAGCGGGAGCGAAAGCCTGGCAGGAGCGAGCAATATTTTCCTCGGACAGACCGAGGCCGCGCTGCTGATCAAACCGTATCTCGCGAAGATGACGCAGAGCGAAATCATGTCGCTGATGACCACCGGCATGTCCACGATCGCCACCGGCGTGATGGCCGTTTATGCCGGCATGGAGGGACTGAGCGCGGGACACATTTTGACCGCATCGGTGCTCGGCGCGCCCGCGGGCTTGCTCATTGGAAAAGTGATGTATCCCGAAACCGAGCCGAGTGAGACCGGCACGCGCTGTCATTTCGACGTGAAAAAAACGGCGCGTAACAGCATCGAGGCGCTGTGCAACGGCGCGAGCGAAGGCGTCATGCTGTCGATCAACGTGATGGCCATGCTCGTGGCCTTCGTCGCAGTCGTCGCACTGCTCAATGGCCTCATCGTCTGGCCGCAGCACGCGCTCGGTTTTTCGGCGCCGCTGACGATTCAGCAAATGCTCGGCTGGCTCAACGCTCCGTTCGCGTGGCTCATGGGTGTGCCATGGCGGGACTGTCCGTTCATCGGCCAGATCCTGGGCGAGCGCGTGGTGCTGAATGAGTTCGTCGGCTATCTCGATCTTTCGAATCATGTGAAAACCCATCCCGGCTCGATCGATCCACGCTCCGTGACGCTCGCAAGCTACGCGCTGTGCGGCTTTGCGAATTTCTCGAGCATCGCGATCCAGATCGGCGGGATCGGGGCGCTCGCGCCGGAGCGCCGGCACGATCTCGCGCGACTCGGGTTTAAATCGATGATCGCCGGTGTGCTCGCGTGCTACCTTTTTACCGCGGTCGTCGGCGTGCTGCTTTAGAAATGCGTCGGCTGGCGCTGCAGGAATTTGCCGCGTCCGCTTTCGCCGACAAACCCGCCGTCACGCGCTGCGACCTTGCCGCGCACCGTGACGACATGCGGCCGGCCTTCGATTTCAAAACCCTCGAACGAATTATAATCGAGGTTCATGTGATGCGTTTTTGCGGAAATTGTGCCGCGATAACCGGGATCGTAAACGACGAGATCGGCGTCACTGCCGAGCTGGATCGTCCCCTTTTGCGGAAATAACCCGAAGATTTTCGCCGCGTTCGTGCTGGCGGTTTCGACGAACCGATGCAGGTCAATGCGGCCTTTCTTCACGCCGCGCGTGAAATAGAGATTCACGCGATCCTCGAGTGACGGAATGCCGTTCGGGATTTTTGTGAAATCATCCTTCCCCATCTGCTTCTGCGTTTCGAAATCGAACGGCGCGTGATCGGTCGCCAGCGTGGAGGCAAAGCCCTTGGCCAGCGCATTCCACAGCACGTCCTGGTTGTGCGCATCGCGCAACGGCGGCGACATCACGTTTTTGGCGCCTTCAAAATTCGACTCGGCAGACGTGCGGTCGAGGAGCAGATACTGGATCAGTGTCTCGAGGGAAACTTTTACTCCGCGCGCCGAGGCGTGCATCGCTTCCTGCAGTGCCTCGGCGCAACTCAGATGAACGATATAAACATGCGCGCCCGTCATCTCGGCAAAGGTCGTTAGATGATGAACTCCTTCCGCTTCGACGGCCGGCGGGCGGCTCCAGTAGTGGAATTCCGGGCCCGTTTTGCCTTCCGCCAGCAATCGTTTCTGCAGCTCCAAAACGAGATCCGCGTTCTCGCAGTGCGCGGTCGTAATGACACCGAGCCGTTTTCCGAGTGTTAACGTTTTGTATAACTCCTCATCGGTCACTCCAAACGCGCCTTTGTAGGCGAGGAAGACCTTAAAACTGGCAACGCCGCGCCGGACGATCTCCTCGAAATCCCGCTCCGCCTCGTCGTCAAAGCGCGTGACGCCCATGTGAAAAGTGAAGTCGCACGCGCTCGCTCCCTGCGCTTTGCCCAGCCAGAGCTCGAACGCCTCGATCGGCCGGTCGCCGCGCGCCGGA
Source organism: Chthoniobacter sp. (assembly GCA_034667645.1). Lineage (GTDB taxonomy): Bacteria > Verrucomicrobiota > Verrucomicrobiia > Chthoniobacterales > Chthoniobacteraceae > JAJPJG01. The sequence continues at coordinate 10,806 of JAXDQV010000261.1, read as the reverse complement.
CAAATCATTTCGATGAAGGTCGTGGTTCCGCCGATCAACGCCGCGCGGCTCGCCGTCTCGTGCGTGTCCTTCGCTGACGTTCCCATGAACGGCAGATGAATATGCACGTGCGGATCGATGAAGCCGGGAAAAACATATTTACCGCTCGCATCAATCACCTCGCAGCCGGGGGGCGGGGCGATGTTTTTTTCAATGCGCGTGATCGTTTCGTCCTCGCAAAAAATATCCGCGACGTAGCGTTCGCTGGCGGTGACGATTTCGCCGTTTTTGATGAGCAGACTCATGAAGCAAAAAGGTTAGTGAATGCGCACGTGTGTTTTACACAGGCTAGAATGGCAATCGCAAGGAGCGAGAAGTAATGCGGTGCGCATCGGGTGTCCTGGACTGGTCAAGGTTGAGCGCCTCGCATTTCCTCTTCCCACAAAGAGCAACGGCCCGGTCAACCGAAGTTGGCCGGGCCGTGCCTATGTTTTTCGCAGCGTCTGTTACAGCGGTTTCGCGGCCAGCTTGATCAAAAGATCGGCAGTGCCGATCACGTTTCCAGCGCTGAACGCGGAGGTTTCAAGCGCGGAGTTAAGGGCGCTCGCGCCGGACGAAGAAAGGGTGAGCGTCACACCGGTAAGGACAATTTTGTTGTTACTCGGCACAGGGACAGGAGTTTGTATTTCAAGTGACGATGCGTCGAACGAGATGAGGCCAACCCGCCCTTGAAAGGCAGACGTTGCAGTGACCAGCGCACTCACGGTCGCAGTGCCCGAAGTGCTGGGGATCGTGAGGATGAAGTCGGTCAGGCTGACATTGAGGTTCCCCTTAACCAGATGAAATCCGCCGCCGATGATCACCTCTGTTTTGGCGTTTTCGGCATCGAACGCGCCGCCCGTTATCGGGGCGGACAAACGATGCTTATTCGCGATATAGGTAGCCGGCGATATTTTCGTGAAGTCAATCAGCCCCAGCCCAAGGCCGGTTACGAAATCATTGGATAACGTAATGGCGGCCGTGCCGCTTTTAATGTCTTCCGTAGGGCCGGTGGCGAAGGTGCGGGCGCTCAAAAGCGCGCAGACGAGGAGAGGAGCGGTTACCCGCAGGAGAGAGAGGTATTTCATGGCGATGAAAATGACGGCAACACTGGAGTTGTCAACCTGCATTGGCTGCGTTTTTCCAGACCGTGAGAAACGAACGCAACCCGACGCTTTTTTTGGCCCGTTATTTTTTCCAAACATCACCGACGCCATCCCCGAACCAGCGCGTCGTGGTCACTTTCTGCTGCGTGTAAAACTGCACGCCTTCGCGTCCCTGAATGTGAAGATCGCCGTAGAAGCTCTCGTCCCAGCCGGTGAACGGAAACATCGCCATCGTGGCGGGGACGCCGACGTTGATGCCGACCATCCCGGCTTTGACGCGGTGCTTGAATTCGCGCGCGGCTTTGCCCGAGTTGGTGAAAATGGCGGCGCCGTTGCCATAAGCGGATTTGTTGGCGAGCGCGATGGCGTGGTCGAGGTCATCCATGCGCATGACGTTGAGGACCGGACCGAAGACTTCTTCGCGGGCGATCTCCATTTCGGCAGCCACTTGATCAATGATGGTCGCGCCAAGATAGAAGCCGTTCGGAGCGTCCGCGACTTTTAAACCACGACCATCGGCAATGATCTTCGCGCCGTCACGCTCACCGTTGGCGACCAGGCTCATCACCCGATCGCGATGCTGCCCTGTGATCACCGGCCCCATATCCGGCTGAGCGCTCGTGTCCGTCGGGCCGACTTTGATCGCGCGCGCAGCTTCGACCAGCGATGGCAAAATACGATCGGCCGCTTTGCCGACGGTGATCGCCGTCGAGCCCGCCATGCAGCGTTCGCCTGCACATCCGAAGGCGGCCGTGGAAAGCGCTTCGACCGTCCGCGACACGTCGGCGTCGGGCATCACGACGATGTAATTTTTCGCGCCGCCATTGGCCTGCACGCGCTTGCCGTGGCGGGTTCCCGTTTCAAAAATATGCTTCGCGACCGGCGACGAACCAACGAAGGAAATTGCCCGCACTTTTGGGTGCGTGAGCAGCGCGTCCACGCAATCGCGCCCGCCATGCACGATGTTCAAAACCCCTTTGGGCAGGCCGGCTTTTTCGAGCAGTTCGATGATCATCACCACCGTCAGCGGCACCTTTTCGCTCGGCTTTAAAACGAACGTGTTTCCGCAGGCGAGCGCCGTCGGGAACATCCACATCGGCACCATTGCGGGAAAATTAAAGGGCGTGATGCCGACGCAAACGCCGAGCGGCTGATGGACTGTCTCGCAATCGACGCCGCGTGCGAGATTCTCGAACGTGTCGCCCATGAGCAGCGACGGAATGCCGCAGGCGTATTCGACGTTTTCGATGCCGCGGTAAACGCTGCCGCGCGCCTCCGCGAGCGTCTTGCCATGCTCGCGCGTGACGCTTTGGCAAATGCGGTCGAAGTTTTCCTCCAACAGCTGGCGGTAGCGAAAAAACAATCGGGCGCGCTCGATGGCCGGCGTATCGCGCCACGCGGGAAATGCGGCGTGAGCAGCCTCGACGGCATCGTTCACCACGTCGGCTCCGCACATCGGCACCTCGGCTATCGTCTCGCCGCGCGAAGGATTAAAAACGGGCGAGGTCGCAGAAGTGGAAACGCGGTTCCATTCGCCGGCGATGAAGTTGGGGCAGGGGTGAAGTGTAGTGGGCATAGTGAATTCTACTCTGGCGGCGTGATGCCGTGGCGCGCGAAGAGTTCGCGCAGGAACACCAGATCGGGTGCGTCTTTTTCTCGATGCGTATGCCGTTTCATCCGCCACAGCAACTGCGGCGACGCGAACGGAATCGGCACTCCCTGCACTTCGCGGACCACGGCATGTTGTGAGGCTTCAGCGTAGTCGATGCCTGAAGCGGAGCGCATCAGATCGACCAGGACTTCGTCGGCAACACGAACCACGATAAATTTTGCCACGTCCCCAGGATCAAGTTCGAGAACGGCCTTATCGGGTAAAGTTTCGAGCGACTTGTAAACCAGCGCCTCATTTTCCAAAGAAGTGTCGATCAAAAGATCGATGTCTGCGGTCTCGCGGATATAGCCCGAGGAGCGGATGGCGAATCCCCCACAAACAAGGTAACGAGCGCCCTGTTGGTTGAGTTCGCGGCAGAGTGCCACAAGATCCGTCAGCGTCGGCTGGCGTGAGGTTAGCTCCCCGCCTGAATCTGGTGTTTCATCATCCATGCATCCGCGTCTTCAAAAGAAGTGAATCGATAAACACCAGGGCGCACACGCAGCCCCCCGAAACTGTGCTGCCAGGCCTTTGCGTTTTCCACCTCGCCGGGCTGGATCTGCAAAGGACTCGGCGGGAGACGCCGCCCCACAGTCTTGCCAATCGTTTCTTCGACATTAACCACCGGATGCTGCAAGTCCTCGGGGTTGGAATATTTCCCCATGATCACCCCCGCGCCAGCGCGTCGCTTTGCTTCACGAAATCATCGCCGCTCCACTCGTGATCGGCAGCAACCATCTTCTTTTGCTCCGCCGCGACGTGCGCCTTCTGCGCGGCTTTGCGCTCGGCTTGCATTCGCACCAGTTCGGCGTGCGTGGTGAAGTAATCGAGCGACTTGCCCTTGAAATCCCTGAGCGTTTCAAAGCTGTGTTTCGCCATGAATGCGAGCAACTCCTCGCACATCGGCTTCACGCATTCGTAGCCAAATTTCATCACGCCGGTGCAGACCTGCACCGTGTCCGAGCCGAGTAAGATGAACTGCGCGGCGTCGCCGCCGTTCTCGATTCCGCCGAGACCCGAGAGCGTCCGTCCGGGAAATTCGCGCCGGATCATCGTCGCGATTTCCATGCACATGCGCAACGCGATTGGCCGCACCGCCTTTGACGAATAGCCGCCCGGCGTCGTGAAACCCTCCACGCTCGGCTCAGGCCGCAAAGTTTCGAGATTCACGCCGCACACACTGCGGATCGTGTTGATCGCGCTCACACCCTCGCAACCGGCCTTCAGCGCGGCGCGCGTCGGTTCCTCGATGTGCGTCACGTTCGGGGTCATCTTCGCCCAGACCGGCTTCTTTGCTGCTCCCGTCACCCAGCCGCACACTTCCTCCAGAATCGCCGGCACCTGTCCCATCGCCGCGCCCATCTTCCGTTCCGGCAATCCGTGCGGGCAGGAAAAATTCAGCTCGAACGCATCGACGCCCGCATCCTGGCAGCGCTCGACGATCTCCACCCACGCGTCGCGATTGTATTCCTCCATGATGGACGCAATGAGAATCCCTTCGGGAAACTGGTCCTTGCACTTCTTGAATTCCTCGAGCCAAATCGAAAACTTCCGATCGCTGATCAGCTCGATGTTTTCCCAGCCGATCACCTCCGAGCGATCCGCCGAGTAAAGCTTCGCGTAACGCGGAGTCACATTCACCACCTTGGCCGAATCGAGTGACACCGTCTTCGCGATCACCGCGCCCCAGCCTTCCTTAAAGGCGCGCGCGATGACGTTGAGGTTCGTCCCCGGAGGCCCTGATCCGATGATGAAAGGATTCGGCAACTTGAGTCCGTCAACAACCGTGGCGAGCGTAGGCATGGCGAAAAAAATAGCCCACCTCACCGTTTCAGCAAAGCCGCATTTCGAACACGCGGACCTCGCGGTCGCTAGGTCGCGAAATCAAGCGCCGGGCCCGAAAGCTCGACGACGGGGGCGTCTTCTTTCGCGCTCATCCAGAGCGCCTGCCGCGCTGGCCAGAAACGGCAATGGCCATAGTCGCGCCAGCCAGCCTGCTGCGCGAGGGAATCGAGCTCATCGAAGGAGAAGGCGCGGCGAACGGAAAGTCGGCCATCGTAGCGCGTCATACGGTCGCGGAAAACGAGTCCCGTCACCAAATAGACGCAGAGCCATGTGGACCAGCTTCGCTCGAGATCGGAAATCAGGACCTTGTCGTGCGATAGCTCGCAGGCGCGCCGCAGAATTTTGACGGCATCCACCTCGGAAAAATGGTGCAGCGCGAGCGAGCAGCAAACGAGATCGTAAGTCATCGGGTCGGTATAGTTCCGCGCATCCGCGCGGATGAAATTGATCTCGGGAAACCCGGCGCTCCGTTGACGCGCGATTTCGAGCGTGGCGGGATGCAGGTCGACGGCGTCGATGCGAACGGAAATGTCGCGAGTGCGCGCCCAGCGCACGATCATCCGGGGCACGTCGCCGGGACCGCTGGCGAGGTCGAGAATGCGGTAAGTGCGGTTCGACCGCAGCCAGCCCTTTAGAAAGCAGCGCACCAGTCGATGCCCGCCAAAATACCGGTTTAGCCCCGTCAGATTCGTGAGGTCGCGCTCAAATTCCGGAGTCACCGGCTGCGGCAGATCCATCATCTCCGGCTCTGCGGGATCGAACAGACGCTTCATCACGCAAAGAAAATCGGCATCCGGCGAGACTGGCGCAAAATGCGGCGAGCGAAAATTTAAAAAGCGCGGGCGATCAGCGCCAGCATCCTGCCGGTCCGTCCTCGCTCGACTCGATACGAGTAATAGCGCTCCATATCTGCGCCGGTGTTCGAGCCGCAATCAAACACGTGTCGCACGCCAGCCGCGCGAACTTGCGCAAGGATTTGTGCGGCAAAATCTGTTTCATAAAGGGGCGGCCGGATGCACGGGCTGAGTTGCACCACGAGGTCTGCAGGCTTGCTGCCAAACGCCGCCCGCATTGCGTCGATGGCGATAGTGGCGATTCCCAACTCGGTTCCTTTTTTTCCCGAATGCAAAAGCGCCACGGCGCGCTGCACCGGATCTGCGATGTAAACGGCGCAGCAATCGGCGACATAAATGCCGAGGCAAACATTGTTTAAACGGGTGATCAGTCCGTCGGCAGCCGGGTAAAAACTGGCGCCGCCTTCTTCAACGATCTCGACCTCGGCACCGTGCACCTGCTCCGCAGTGATGAGCCGGAATTCTGCGCCGATGCTTTCGCGCACGGCTGCCGCGTGAGATTGAGCGAGCCGTTGCAGCGCCGATTCCCGGTCCGTTTGCACGTCGAGATCGGGCACGCGCAACGTGAAACCGTGGCGGATAAAATCGAGCGCGGAGAGCGCAGGAAACATCTCGACCGGAACGGTCACTTTTTAATCCGAATCGACGCATCACGCTCCGCGGCACGCTGCTGCCGGCGCGTCAGCGGATCGTTAAACGTTTCCTCGTATTGCGTAGCCGTTGCGGTCACGCGTTCGAATTCGGCGAACGCAGCTTTGTAATCGTGCCGCGCCTGGAGCTCCGTGCTGCGAGCCTGCGTGAGCTGCACCTGCGCATTGAGGACATCGAGTTGCACACCGGCGCCGGCGGAGAGACGCTCGCGCGCGAGCCGCTCGGCTTCGAGCGCCTGCTGCACTGTTTTCTGCTGGCTCGCGAGCGTTTCGCGCGCCTGCCGCAGATTGAGAACGGCCTGCTGCACTTCCAAATCCACCTGATGTTGCGAGTCTTCGTAAGTAGTTTTCGCCGTCTCCAGTTTCGCCCGCGCCTCTTTGATGCGGCCATAGGTGCCGCCGGAGTCCCAGATATTCCAAGAACCCGTCGCTCCGAAAAACCAGCCGTCCACGACTTCGTCGAGAGCCGTCGTGCTCCGCGAATTGCGGAATTCGTATCCGCCATTCACGGAAATCGTCGGCTGAAATCCCGCAAATTGGACTTTCACGTCTTCGACTTCCTGCAGAATCTGGAGCCGCTGCACTTTAAGAAACGGACGACGGGCGTGCGCCGTTTCCAAAGCAGCCGGAATGTCGAAATCGCGCGCTTCCACGTCTAGATTACCCACGGCGTTGATCGGCGCTGCGCCCGGATGATCCTTGCTTGCGCCGAGACCGAGCGTTTTCGCGAGGGTTAGTTGAGCGACGAGGTAATTGTTCCTCGCGGCGATCAGCGCCGGCTGCGCGTTGGCGAGCGCGACTTCGGCCTGGAGCGTGTTGAAACGCGGAACCGTGCCGGCCTCGAAACGGTTCTGCTGGTCCTTGAGCTGGCTGCCCAGCAGCTCCACGGATTCCTGCTGCACCTTGATCAATTCCCGATCGAGCAGCACGTCGTAAAACTGCCGGCGCGTCGTCGCGATGACGGTATCGATGGTGTCGCGCAGGCTCCAGTAAGCGCTGTCCTGCGCAAATTTCGCAAGCCGGATGGCCGGCCCGAGCGCGCCCGAATAAATCACCTGCCGACCTTGAATCATCACCTGCCAGCTTTTGTCCTGCTGCCCGAAACTGGTTGCAACGGCCTGCCCTGAGCTGCTGCTGGTGGTTGTGGTTTCGCCGGTTGCGGCTGTGGTGCCGGAGGTCGCCGGCGTAGGAGATGTCTGTGCGCCCGAGCTGACACCGCCTCCGCCAAAGTCCCGGAGCAGACGTTTATCCTGCTGGTTGTAAACGCCGATCGCGCTGATTTGTGGAAGAGCTTGCGAGCGGACCTCGATCACGAGGCCGCGCGTGCGCTGGATATTCTGGAGCGCGCGCAGGATGTCGGGATTTTGCTGAAGCGCGATGAGGACGGCTTCGTCGAGCGTGAGATTACGGGTCGCGTAATAATTGCGCAGCGAATCATCACCCGCCCCGAGCCAGGTGGTTGCCGCCAGAAGCGCGACGAGGAAAAGGATTTTGCTCTTCATTTATTTTGCTGCGTCTGCACGAACGCAAAAATCTTCTCATAGATTTCGATCCAGGCCAGTTGCTCATCGACTTCGAGCGTGGTCATGAGAGTGGAAAGATTGTTCACCATATCGTTGCGAATTTGCCGGACGAGCGCCGTCCCTTGCGGCGTGCTTTGCACTTCGATCTTCCGCCGGTCGTCCGTCGCATGCGTCCGCCGGACCAGCCCCAGAATCTCCAGCCGATCGACCAGCCCCGTGGCCGCCGCCGTCGTGTGGCCCATTTTCCCCGCGATCTCGGACATCGTGAGAAACGGCTGCTGGCTGAGAAAACCGAGAAGGAAATACTGCGGGAACGAGACGTTGCCGCGCGACAACTCCTTTGACAGGTCGAGCAAAAACCGCCGCTGCAAAACGCAGAAGATCTCAGCCAGCCGCTCGCAGTCGGCGCGGACTTCCTCTTGGGGACGGGCAGTTTGCATTTGTTAAGGGGATTTAAAGTAAATGGGAGTTAGCTTCAGTCAACCCTCGACGCGCGACGCCTGCTTCTCGACATCGGAGCAGCCTTCTCGCTAGGGTGCGCCGATGAATCCCGACCTTCTGCGCTCGCTCCCTTTTTTGAAAGAGCTCACCGATGAGGAGGTGCTGGCGTTCGCAAATCTGCTCACCACCCGCGAAGTGGGTCCGAAGGAAAAGATCCTGACCGTCGGCGAGCCGGTGCACGAATTTTTCATCGTTTGCGAGGGCACGGCCCATGCGCGGCGACTGGCCCAAAAACGCGAGATGCTGTTGGGACGGATCGAGCCGGGTGGATTCTTTGGCGAGATAAACCTGTTCAACGAACAAGCTGCCACGGCGAGCGTTTATGCGACCGGGAAAGTCATGCTTGCGGTGGTGCGTTACGACATCCTGCGCAGCTTCATGTCGGAAAATCCGCGGATCGGTTACAAGATCGTCTCCGCCTTGATGGCGGGACTCGCGGAGCGGTTGCGGCAGACGGATCAGCGGTTTGTTAACACATTGTATTGGGCGGGCGGGGCCAGATAGTCCCTAAATCGCCAGCGCATCGATCGAGCGGCCAGCCGGCAGGCGCTCGCCGGGCGCGAGACGCACCAGCGCATTGCTCTGACTGAGACTGAAAAGCGCATGCGATTCCTGCCTGCCAAACGGAGCGAACTCGCCCCCGGAGATTTTCCCGCGAAAGTAGTGAGGACGATCACCGTGATTTTCCATCGCATCGCGGAGTATCACTCGCCGCACCTCCGGCAGCAGGTTTTTCGCGCCAGCCATTTTCAAAAGCGCCGGCCGCACGAAGCAGAGAAAGGTCACAAAGCTCGAGACCGGATTTCCCGGCAATCCAAACACAAAAGCGGAACCGCGCTGGCCGAAGAGAAACGGTTTTCCCGGTTTGATCGCAACGCGCCAGAGCGCGAGTTCGACGCCGAGGTTCCTCAGTTCCTCCTTCACCAGATCGCGTGCGCCGACCGAAACCCCGCCGCTGATCACGAGCGCGTCGTGCTGCAAACCGACTAAAAACTTTTCGCTCAATGCGCTCGACTCATCGCAAACAGTGCCAAGATCCGTGACGCAAGCGCCCGATGCGGACCCCAGCATGTTCAGCATCACACCGTTGCTTTCGTAGATTTGTCCCGGTTGCAGAGGCCGACCGGCAGCGATGACTTCGTCGCCCGTCGAAAGAACGGCCACCCTTGGTGTCCTGCCGACGGCGATATCGGCGAGGCCTTGCGAAGCGAGCACGGAAGCCAGTTGGGGAGTAACACGGTCGCCGATGGCCGCGATCTGCTGCCCTTGCGCAAGGTCGCACCCGCGCCGACGGATGTTTTCGCCGGCGCTGATCTTTGCATTTGTGATGATGGTCCCGGCTTCCGCACTCACGTCTTCCTGCATGATCACCGCGTCAGCTCCTGTCGGAATTGGCGCGCCGGTAAAAATGCGAATCGCCTCGCCCTCGCCCATTGTGAGAGCACGGTTCAGGCCCGCCGGTTGTTCGCCCACCAGACGCAGTCGCGCTCCCGGCCGGCAGTCTTCGGCGCGAACTGCAAAGCCGTCCATGGACGAGTTGTCGAAGACCGGCAGCGCGATGGTGGCCAGCACTTGAGCAGCGGCAAAACGATCGCGCGCGTTGCGCACTTCCACGCGCTCGGTCGCCAGCGGCGCCACGGCTTCCAGGATTTTTGCCAGTGCGACTTCTTCCGCGATCATTCGAAAACGGTGTCTCCGCGATGCGGCGTCCCTTTCACGATATCCGCTGTAATGAACGGCCGCTTCCGCTCGATGCTCACTGTCAGCACCGCCGTCTCCTCGCTGCCTGAGAAACTTTTCAATGCCGCGCCAACCGCAGGCGTGTAAAGCGAGCCGACATCCACGAGCACGAAGCCGAGTTGCTCATTCACCAAAGCAATGCTGCCGACGGCGCGCGGCTGTGGTTGTTGGATCGCTGTTGCGGCAGCGGGCTTGCGATGCCGCCACGTGCATCCGCTCGCGCAGGAGAGGATCGTCAGGACACAGAGGAATCGTCGCATCGTCAGGTGCAAGAGGATGCGGTTCGGCGGACGATTTCGACAAAAAAAGAGCGCAGCCATTTCTGGCTGCGCTCCCCGGAGAAAGTTGAGGTTTAGTTTAGTTGTAAGGCGACCAGAAGCTGGTGTCGGCCACGTCAGAGAGCGTCGCAAATGCAGCGGCTGGAACGGACGGCACGGAATCCACGGTGAACGGACCGTAGTCGTTGCCGAACATGTCCTGTCCGGTCGTGTAAAGCGGCGTGCCCGCTTTGATGTAGTTCTTGAGATCGTCGAACGCCGGATTGCACGAAGCATCCTTGCCTGTCTCGATCGCGTATTGATCGATCGCGTGATCGATGGCGCGGAGATCCTCGAGCACCTTGGTGGCCTGCGAGCGTTTGCGGGCGCGCAGGAAGTTTGGAACGGCGATTGCGGCCAGCAATGCGATGATGGCGACCACGATCATGATTTCGACGAGCGTGAAGCCGCCGCGTTTGGAGTGAAGTTTTTGAAGCATGTTTTTTTCTTTCTCGGTTTATTTTTGGTTCGCCGCCGCCCTCACCGCGCACAAGTGCTCCTCCCGCACGGTAAAACTGATGATCATCTCAACGAGGATCAGCAAAGTTTTCGCGAGCGGGATGAACAAACCAGTGATGGTGATGAAGGAAACGGCGAGCAT
>JAXDQV010000260.1:0-8638 GCA_034667645.1 Chthoniobacter sp. | reverse complement strand
GCGTTCAGCATTGCGCCCTGGCGGTCGCCGAGGCTGAGAACCACGAAATTAAATCCGCCATTGACGGCGAGCACCTGACCTTCAAGGCCGGGGCGCATGATCGCCTGTTTGCGCCGCTGTTCCTGTTCGCGCATCGAGTTCGCTTCACTTTCCGCCGACTTGGCCTTGTTTTCCAAAGTCAGTTTTACCTGCTCGGCTTCGGCTGCTTTCGCCTGCGCGTCTTTCAACTCGGCCCGGAGTTTATCCATCTCCTCCTGCGTCGGTCCGCCGCCCGCCACCGGGGTCGCACCCTCAGCAGTTTTCGGCATGGCGTCGATTTTCGCCTGCAGGCTCTTAGCTTCTTCGCTCGCTTTTTCAGCTTCCGCCTTCGCCGTCGCCACGTCTGCCGTGGCCGCATCCGCTCTTTGCTTTTCGGCCGCCGCTTGTTCCTGTGCGGCTTTCGCGTCAGCCTTGGCCTTGTCGGCGGTGCTTTGCGTCCGCACCAGGTTTTCGGTCGTGGTTTTTACACTGTCGCGCAACTCGGTCACTTTGCCTTTGGTCTGAAAGCCAAAAAAGGCGCTTAGCAACATCATTACAACAGCAACACCGAGGGCAATTTTAGCCATATGAAGGAAGGGGAATATTTGGTTGGTCTGAGCCGGACGAATGCCGCGTTTGCGCCGCATCCTGTGGGTAACGGGCGCTACTTCTACTCCGCCGCTTCGCGAAGATGCAAGTGGTTTGCAAAAAAAATTGCCTTCGAAAAAGATTCGCCGATAGTGCCCGTTCCGTCAGGGGCTATGGATGGCAGGCATACGAATCCCGCCAGGGCCGGAAGGCAGCAACGGTAGTTTGACTTTCCTTGCCGTAGTTCTCTGGCGGCTTTTTTGCGCGTAGCGGCCGCGGCAAAATGAAAGTCGCAGAATTTTGCCTTTGGCGCACGGCTTGGATTCTCTACATTCGCGATCCCCTTCTATGGCTGTCCCAATGAGATCCACTTTCGCGTCGGCGCTGAATGTCGAACTGCTCGAGGAAAACTACTCCCGCTGGAAAAATAATCCCACCTCCGTTGACGCGTCCTGGTCCGCCTTTTTCGACGGCTTCGAGCTCGGGCTCGCGCAAAAACCGAACGGCGTCGTCGCTCCCGCTCCCGCGGCGGCCGATGGCGAAATGCCATTGCAAACGCGCGTCGATGGGCTGGTCTATGCCTATCGCACTCTCGGCCACACCGTCGCGCGGCTCGATCCGCTGAGCGACGATCGGCCTGAGCAGCCGCTCCTTTCTTTGCGAGAACTCGGCTTTGCGGAAAAGGATCTCGATCTCAACGTCTCGTCAAAATTCTGGCTCGGCGGCGAAAAAATGAAGCTGCGCGAGATGATCAACTCGCTGCAGCGAATCTACGCCGGGACGGTTGGCGTCGAGTTCATGCACATCCAAAATATCCGCGTGCGGAATTGGGTGCGTGAGCGGGTCGAGGCGCGTCCCCCCGACTCTGCGGTGGATCCGGATGCGCAGATCTCCTATTTGCGCGAACTGCTCGAAGCCAAACTTTTCGAGAATTTTCTCCACACGAAATACGTGGGGCAAAAACGCTTTTCGCTCGAGGGCGGCGAATCGCTCATGGTCGCTCTTCAGGCGATCTTTGATGACTGCGACAAGCGGGGCGTGCGGGAAATCGTCATGGGAATGGCGCACCGCGGCCGCCTTAATGTCCTCGCGAATTTTCTCTCGAAATCGCTGACGACGCTCTTCGCAGAATTCTCCGAGAACTTCGTCCCCGATCTCGTCGGCGGCGACGGCGACGTGAAGTATCATCTCGGTTACCAGGCAGTGCGCAAAACGGCATCGGGAGCGGATATCGCCATTCGGCTCGCCTCCAATCCGAGTCATCTGGAAGCCGTGAATCCCGTCGTGGAAGGAATGGCGCGCGCGCGTCAGCGTATTCTCAAGGACACCGAAGACCGCCGCGCGGTGTTGCCGCTTTTGATTCATGGCGATGCCGCCTTCGCAGGTCAGGGAGTCGTCGCCGAGGTGCTGAACATGTCGCAGCTTCCCGGTTATAAAACCGGCGGGACCGTCCACATCATCGTCAACAACCAGATCGGCTTCACCACGCTGCCCGCCGACGCACGTTCATCTTATTATGCGACCGACGTCGCGAAGATGATCGAGGCGCCGGTCTTCCACGTGAACGGCGACGATCCGATCTCGGTCGCGTGGGTCGCGCAGGTCGCATTTGAATTTCGCCAGCATTTCCATCGCGACGTGATCATGGACATGTATTGCTACCGGCGCCACGGCCACAACGAAGGCGACGAGCCGGTCTTCACGCAGCCTTCGCTTTATGCCGAGATCGGCTCGCATCCGCCGGTCGCGGTGCTTTTTGAAAAACGATTGATCGAGAGCGGCGTGCTCACGGCGGAAGGAGCGGACGAGCTCGAAAAAGAATTCGGAGCGAAGCTCGAGGCTGCCTTGAACGAGGCGAAACAGCTCGAGAAAAATCCCGGACAAAAGAAGTCAAAATTCCACGAGTCGTCCGCCGTTTTCCAGCCGCCGTATTCCCATGCGCCGGTTGACACGTCCGTGCCGCGCGATCGGATCGCGCAGGTCGTGAAGGCGCTCACCACGTCTCCCGAAAAATTTAACGTCCTGCCGAAAGTGCAGCGCATGCTGCTGGATCGGCGTGCGCAAGTTTTTCAAAACGGCGGCCCGTTCGACTGGGCCTACGCGGAGTCACTCGCGTTCGGCACTTTGCTCGCGGAAGGCGTGCCAGTGCGCCTCAGCGGTCAGGACAGCCGCCGCGGCACTTTCAGCCAGCGGCATTCCGTGCTCTACGACGCGGAAACGCGTGAACGCTACATTCCGCTGCTCAACATCGCCCCCGACCAGGCGCGCTTTTGCGTGTATAACAGCCTGTTGTCGGAAGCCGCCGTGCTCGGATTCGACTACGGCTACTCGCTCGATTTCCCCGAGATGCTCTGTTTGTGGGAGGCGCAGTTCGGTGATTTTGCGAACGGCGCACAGGTGATCATCGACCAGTTCATCGCGGGTGCGGAGTCAAAATGGCAGCGGCCGAGCGGGATTGTGATGCTGCTGCCGCATGGCTATGAAGGCCAGGGGCCCGAGCATTCCAGCGCGCGGCTGGAGCGCTTTCTGCAACTTTGCGGCGAGGACAATCTGCAAGTCTGCAACCTGACAACTCCGGCGCAGTATTTTCACGCTTTGCGGAGGCAGATGAAACGCGATTTCCGAAAGCCGTTGATCGTCATGACGCCGAAAAGCCTGCTGCGCTTCGAGAAATGCGTTTCGTCCATTGACGACTTCACCAGCGGACATTTCGTGGAGATTCTTCCCGGACCACTGGTAGAGGAGCCGGACAAAATCGATCGCGTGGTTTTTTGCACCGGCAAGGTCTATTACGACCTGCTGAGCTTCCGCGAGACGAACGCCCGGAACAGCGTGGCGATCATCCGGATCGAGCAGCTTTATCCGCTCGATGAAGAAGCGCTGCGGAAGGCGGTCGAGCCGTTCCGCCATGCGGAAAAATACGTCTGGTGCCAGGAGGAATCACAAAACATGGGGGCGTGGAGTTACATCAACTTCATCCTCCGCAAGGTCTTCGATCGCGCCATTTGGTATGCGGGGCGGAACGCCAGCGCGAGTCCCGCCGTCGGCGCGCTTTCGATTCACAAACGCGAGCAGAAACTGATCGTTGAGGACGCGTTCAATCTTTGAAAAGGGCGGTGCGCCGGATCTGGATCGCCGAAAAACCCTTGATGCGTTTGCCATCACGATTCTCTAGTCAGATTCCTGCATTCCTGTTTTTCTGATTCCCCCCATCATGAGCGACGTAAAAATCCCCGCGGTCGGCGAGTCCATCACCAGCGGCCTCATTTCCACCTGGCATAAAAAAGACGGAGAGCACGTGGAAATAGGCGATGCGCTGCTGACATTGGAGACGGATAAAGTCTCCACGGAAATTGCCGCTGAAACCGCGGGAACGCTCACGATCAAAGTGGCCGAGGGACAGGAAGTGAAGATCGGCGACGTCGTTGGCTCGATTGCCGAAGGCGGTTCCGCGCCGGCAGCCTCAAAGACGGAAAAACCGCCGGAGGTGTTGCCACCGAAACCGACCGGCCGCGTGGAAACACCCGCGACGCCCGAAACGCCGCAAAAGGAAAACGCCGCGGCCGCCGTGCACGATGGCTTGAGCACGACGCCGGCAATGCAGGTTGAGCGGGAGCAAAAAACCGCTCACGCGCCCGCCGGGGACGGACGGATTACGCGCAAAAAACTTTCGCCGTTGCGCCGCAAAATCGCCGCGCAACTCGTGATGGCGCAGCAAACGGCAGCGATTTTAACGACGTTTAACGAGTGTGACATGTCCGCCGTGATGGCGTTGCGCGCACGGACGCAGGAATCCTTTCAAAAAGAACACGGCATCAAGCTCGGCTTCATGTCGTTTTTCATCAAAGCGACCGTGGCCGCACTGAAGTCATTGCCGTCGATCAACGCCCGCATGGATGGCGACGAACTGGTGGTGAATCACTACTTCGACATCGGCGTCGCCGTCGGCACCGAGCGCGGATTGGTGGTGCCGGTCATCCGCGACGCAGACCAGAAGTCCTTCGCACAGATCGAGCAGGATTTGCTCGATTACGCCGTTAAAGCGCGGGAGGGCAAAATGAAGATCGAGGATTTGCAGGGCGGCGTTTTCACGATTTCCAACGGCGGCGTTTACGGTTCATTGCTGAGCACACCCATCTTGAATCCGCCGCAAAGTGGGATTCTGGGCATGCACAAAATTCAGGAGCGGCCTGTGGTCGTGAACAAGGAAATCGTCGTGCGGCCGATGATGTATCTCGCGCTGAGCTACGATCACCGCGTCGTGGACGGCAAGGAGGCCGTGACGTTTTTGGTGCGGGTGAAGGAATGTATCGAGGAGCCAGTGCGGCTTTTGTTGGAGATCTGACGGTCAGCCCGCTGCGGGCGTTTTGACCAGCGTTTCCTTGGGCGAAATCGCCCGAAAGAGCGCGATGAACGCAGCCAGGCCGACCGGCAGCGCGAGGGGCAGGGCGAGTTGGTAGCTTGCAAAAATCGTCAGCCCGATCATCGCGTAAATAACGACCGCGATCACGGCGATCGCCGCAGCGCGGCGGCGTGGCTGGCGACAAAGCGCCCAGCTCAGCAACATCATTACGACGATGATCAGCACATCGAACCACAACCCGATCCGACGGATGAAAGCATGGTTTTGAATTGTCGCCATCGCCGCTGCGAACAGTTCGCCGGGTGTCCCTTTGCGACCGATCGTCAGATCGACCGAACGCGCCGCGGAGTCCACGCGGACCAGCAGCGCCAGCTTCCCGGCAATCGCCGTGGGCTCGACCAAAGGCGCGGTTTTCGTCTGCATCTGCGTCGCCGCGAGGAGCAGGTCCTCAAAAGCGACGTGGGTGTAGGGCGACTTGAAATCCACCAGCATCGCGCCGGTCGCGTCGATCGGAACCACGCAGCCTTCGCCGACGGTGATCTGCTTCCCGATCTCCACATTGACATCCTCCGGCGTGACACTGAGCCAGAGCATCAACGCTTGTAACACAAACGACGGCACCACCTGCCCGCGATAGCGAAAGAGCATTGGCGCGGTGCGCACCGGCGTCTGCGCCGCGGCCACATTGGTGAAACCCGGAGCAGAGGCGAGCCGCAGTTCCTCCTTTGGTTGCTGCTCGATCATCGTGAATTCGGGCACGGCATTGACGCTTCCGCTCACTTTGCGGAGCACCGGCACCGCCTGCAGTGGTTGAATCACGTCCGGGTCCTCCGAAAACCCAAGCTGCGCGCCGAGCACGATTTTTGGCGCAATGAGCAGGCGGTCGTGCAGGATTTTTTCAAACTGCGGCAGCTTCACCTTCGCGTCCGCAGGAAGCTGCTGCGCATTCCAGGCGAGCACCGGTTCGATGGCGACCACGCGCGGCTTGAATTGCAGCACGTCCTCGAGAAACAGGCTGAAATCCAGCGGCGACCATGGCCACGCGTGCTGGCTTTCCAGACTGCTGTCCCTGATCTCGACAACCGCCAGCGGAGCCGCGTTGCCGGTGCGCGCCGTGTTCGCGGCGAGCCAGCTGGTGAAGTTCTGCTCCAGCCCGGCCAGCGGCTGGTCGCGCGATTCGCGCATCAACACCAGGCCGATCAGCGCCACGAGAAGCATGAGCTGGGCACTGGAGCGATGCATGAGCGCGGAAGTAAAAGGCAACCGCGGCGAAACTCAAACCGCAAAATAATGACCGCTTTGAGCGCAGCATCCGTTGCCGCCTCTCTTGTCACCCCTGCTTGAAAACTTATAGAGTCGCGCATGACAAAGCTCGCCCCCGTCATTATCGGCCTCCTTTATTCCCTCGCTCCGTTTGCCTCTGCTGAGCCTGTTCTTAAAATCGACACGACGAAGGTCGCGGCGCACGTCAGCCCGATGCTTTACGGGCTGATGACGGAAGAGATCAATTACTCCTACGACGGCGGTCTTTACGCGGAACTGATCCAGAACCGCATCTTCAAGGACGATGCCAGGAGTCCTGCACATTGGTCCATCGTGCAGGACAAGGATGGCTCGGGAGCGATCACCCTAGATGAGAGCCAGCCGGTCGCGAATTCCGCACTGACTACCTGCTTGAAGTTGGACGCAAGCGGTGCTTCGAAAGGTCATCGCGTGGGCGTCGCCAATGACGGCTACTGGGGCATCCCGGTGACACCGAAAACAAGCTATCGTGCCTCGTTTTACGCGAAGGCTGACGGCGCAGCGCAAGGTCCGCTGACGGTTGGCATTGAGAGTAGCGACGGAGGAAAAGTTTTCGCCTCGGCGCAGGTGGCGCAGATTACCTCAACGTGGCAAAAATATACCGCTACGCTGACAACCGAAGACGACATTCCTCCCTCAGCGGCCAGCCGCTTTGTCATTTCGACCGAAAAGCCGGGCAAAGTGTGGTTCAACCTCGTCTCGCTCTTTCCGCCTACTTATCACGACCGTCCCAACGGGAACCGGCCCGACATTATGAAACTGCTCGCCGAGATGAAGCCGGCCTTTCTTCGATTCCCGGGAGGGAACTACCTGGAAGGAGATACGATCGACACCCGGTTCCCGTGGAAAGCCACCTTGGGCGACCTTTCACAGCGCCCCGGTCATCCGAGCTGCTGGCGCTACCGTTCCTCCGATGGTATGGGCTTATTGGAATTCCTCGAATGGTGTGAGGATTTAAAAATCGAGCCGCTCTTGGCCATTTATGCGGGATATTCCTTAAAGGGCGACCATATTGAACCGGGCGCCACTTTGCAGCCGTTCATCGACGAAAGCCTTGAAGAAATCGAATACGTCATCGGCGAGAAAACAACCAAGTGGGGCGCGCAACGCGCAAAGGACGGCCATCCGGAACCTTTCAAGCTAACCTATGTGGAAATAGGGAACGAAGATGGCTTTGATAAATCAGGCAGCTACGACGGCCGTTTCACGCAATTCTATGACGCGATTAAGGCGAAGTATCCTGGCCTACAATGCATCTCCACAGCTGGTGGGAAAGATTCTCTGGGTCGAAGGACGCCAATAAAAAGCCGGACTCCGGATCTCTTTGACGAGCATTACTATCGCAATGCCTTCGAGATGGAGGACGACGCGGCTCACTACGATAACTATAGCCGCACCGGCCCGAAAACCTTTGTCGGCGAATGGGCCACGCGAGAAGGCTCGCCCACCACGAACATGAACGCCGCACTTGGTGACGCCGCATGGATGACCGGAATGGAGCGCAACTCCGACGTAGTCGTCATGTCCTGCTATGCCCCACTTTTCGTGAATGTGAACCCCGGGGGAATGCAGTGGAAAAGTGACCTCATTGGTTATAACGCGCTGACCAGCTACGGCTCTCCGTCTTACTATGCGCAGAAGATGTTCAGCGAAAATATTGGCGACTTGGTTCTTTCGACTGGCTCCGAAGGAATTGCCGTGCAGACCTGGCAGCCTCCTACGCGCAAGGCAAAGACAGGCGAGCCATCTCCGACGCCGCCTCCCACGAAGCAAGTGCCGACACTTTTCTTTGTGGCCACGAAGGCGAGCGAAAAGGGGACAATCTATTTGAAGGTGGTAAACGCCATTGGCTCAGCGCAAACCGCGAAGATTGACCTGACCGGTGCCACGAACATCGCCCCCGAGGGGACGGCGATCACCTTGAGTTCAGCGAAACCGGACGACTCCAATTCGATCAGCGAACCGAAGAAGATCATCCCGGTCACGACCAAGGCGGCTGGCCTCAGTCCGCAGTTCAGCTACACGTTTACGCCTTACTCGGTGACCGTGTTGGTGATCCCCAGCCGGTGAGGGCTCGCGACTGACAATTCTACGCGCGATGCCGGTGGACAGACCGTTTCACTAGGCATGGCTCAAAAACAGCAGGAGGAAAAAACGCTGCGACCGGCGCAGCATCAGGATCAACAGCCGGGAATCGAGGCGGAAATGCGGCGGTGACAGCGGAATCGGGCGCGCCGTCTCGATTTTCTTTGCGAAAGAAGGAGCAGACGTTGCGATCGTTTATCTCAATGGTGACGAGCGCGACCTTTCCGGCGAGCTTGCCGCTGCCACGATATTGATGGTCCACCGCCTTCGGCCGGGGATCCA
>JAXDQV010000259.1:0-4957 GCA_034667645.1 Chthoniobacter sp. | reverse complement strand
GGTTCCATTTGTGGGAGGGTCATTCAAGGGGAACCGCGGCGCGGTTTTTTCAAAAGCGACACCATCTCCTCGATCGAGTGCGCGCCGATGACCTTCGTCCCCTTCGCTTCGTGGTTGATGAACTCATCCACCTTCGAGGTGGTGCGGTTGTAGGCGACGACGGTAAAGCCGTGGTCGTTCATGTTGAGGACGAGATTCTGGCCCATCACGGCCAGTCCGATGAGTGCGATGTCAGCTTGAGGTTCCATGGGAGATTAGGATTTGGGATTAATGAGGGACGCGAGAATACGAAGGCCCGCAATGGGCGCGCGAGAAGTTTTTTGATGAACGCGCCAACTCAGCCGCCCAACCAGAAACTCCACTCGCGCACTTGCCACTTTCACACAGGTAGGGCTGCGTTGTGTGCTCGATACTCATAGTGGCGGAACACCATGCTGCCCGTAGAGAACCCAACCTCGCTGCCAACGAGGTGCAACGACAAGATAAGCGCGATAATCTTTTCCGTCGGCTCTCCAAAGAACTCGCAGACGGTTGCCCGCCGTCATCATGACACGCGGTATGCCGGGTCCGGGAACGAGTGTCCCCTGACGGGAAGCATCGTATTCGTTTTTCCAGAGAGCCGTGGCATCGGTAAGCACGACCACTGGGCACGATAAATATGCCCAGCAACCGCCGAGGAAGAGCAGCGCGATCAGAACACTCAGGGAGATTTTGAAACGGCGTGCGCTCATAAGCGGCCTTAACAGGGGTGTTAGCATCCATTTCGATGGGCTAAAAGATTATAGGCGTCTCTGGAGGGCGGGTCGGGCTTGGAGTTTCGAGGTTCTACAGAGTAAACCCGTCGCAAGCTGGCTAAAAAACGCCACTTTTTCGACTCGGAATGTTATTTCCCCGACTCGGAAAATCATTTTCCGAGTCAGGAAAGGCGCTTCCCGAGTCCGGAACGTCGCAATCCGAGTCGGGAAAGCCGCTTCCCGAATCGGGAACGTCGCACTCCGGGTCGAGAAAACGACGTCCCGAGTCAGGAAAGTCACGCCGCAAGCAAGGAAAGCGGCAATCCGAGTCGGGGAAGCCGCGGAATCCATCGAGAAAACGCCGCCGCGCATCGAGCCGGCGACATTGTGAGCGTTTTTCGGAAAACTCTACACGCCGCTCGCCCACGGCGCGGGCTCGCGGAGTTGATAGAGCATTTCGCCGGCTTTGCGCACGAGGAGCACGCCTTCGTCTTCGCGGTCGGCGTAGTCCTCGACGTTGATCGTCGCGGGGTCGCGGTAGCCCATGTTGATCTTCTCGCAGGTCTCGCGCGGGATGCCGGTGGCGAGGGTGACGCGGGCGCGGCATTTCTCCACGCCGTTTTCCATTTTGCCAATGCCGCGCACGTGGGTGGAATGCGCGAGGATGCCCCACGGCTTGTCCTTGAACTTGTCCCACTGCTGCAGGAAATAATCGCGGCAGTGATAGCCGATCTCCTCGATGAGCTGGCCGTGCGTGACGGAGACTTCGTGGATGTGGGGCGCATAGATGATGAGTTCGCCGCCGTCCGCGAGCACGGGCTCCAGTTTATACATGCACTTCCCGCCGACCCACATCTCGTCATACATCGGCGGGGCGCAGGAGAGGATGGTGTGGAAAGGCCGCTCCTTGTAGACGATGTGGAGCTGCTTCGAGAGGTCGGAAGCCTGATCCCAAGCGGCTTCCGGGCTGCCGGCGAAGATGCCCGCGAACTCGGTTCCCTTGACGACGAGGCAAAAGCAGAGCTTGTCCACGCCGACCATTGCGCCGGCGCGATCGACCACTTTGCGCACGGGCGTCCATTAGTTGCCGATGATCATCGGGTTGGTGATGACTGCGCCGAGCCAGTGGAAGAAATTGAGGATCTCCGGACCGGCGACGCCGGGGAACAGGTATTTGTTTCCGCCGGAGCAGCCGACGACCTCGTGCGGAAAGACGGGCCCGACGATGATGATCTGGTCGTAGTCGAAAACGCGGCGGTTGATTTTCACCTCCACGTCCATCGCGAACAATCCGCCGGAGAGCGCGCTGATTTCGTCCGCGGGAATCACGCCGAGATTTCGGAGCGCGTCGGGATTGTCCCATTCGTGGTTGATGAACTGCACGGCGCGGTATTTCCCGCCGCGTTCGCCGGCGGAAATCTCCAGCCGCGCACAGATGGCCTCCTCGCTCATCGGCGGATGCGTGCCGAGCGCGATCATCACATCGAACGCGCCGGCCGCGCCGCCGATCTGCTCGAAGAGTGCTTTGAAAACGGTGCCGATGGGCGCGGTGCGCGTCGCGTCCGGCACGATGAGCAGCACCTTTTTGTTGCGGTAATCCTTGGCCGGGCAGGCTTGAGAGACGATTTCGGCGACATCGCCGGCTTGCAAAGCCGAGCCGGTCGCGGCGGTTTTGGAGAGAACGTTCACGTCGAGATATTCGCGCCGTGAAAGAACGGCTGTCGAGCACAACGGTTTGATTTTACGCGCGGCTTTCGCTTTTTAAATACGACCGCTAAAAGGCTGCGACGCAACGCATGAACCTCGCAAAATACGGCAAGGTCTTCGACATCGGCCTGCAGAATACTTTTGTCTATCGCTGGAATTTCCTGCTGCGCTCGGTGTTCGGATTCGTGCCGCTGGCGGGAACGGTGTTCATCTGGCGCGCGATCTTCGACGAACGGCAGCAGAGCGTGGGCGGCTACGAGTATGGATCGATGATCTACTATTTTTTGCTGACGATCCTTGTGGATAATCTGGTGACGCCGACCGAGGACGAGTGGCAGATCGCGGCGGACATTCGCGACGGGCAGATGAATGCGTTTCTGACAAAGCCGCTTAACTATCTCGGCTATCGCCTCACGCTGTTCCTGAGCTACCGGTTGTTATACACGGTGATAACGATTGTTCCCGTGGCGCTGATTTTTTGGTGGTTTCGCGCGCTGATCACGCTGCCGCATGATCTTCCGACGTGGCCGCTCGCCGTCTTGTCGCTGGTGATGGCGGGATTCATCCAGTTTTTCATCGCCTATTCGATGGCGATGCTGGCGTTTTGGATCCTGGAAATCTCGACGGTCGTGTTCATCCTCTACTCGTTTGAGTATTTTCTCAGCGGCCACATTTTCCCGCTCGATATCATGCCGGCGTGGCTGCAAGGGGCGCTGCACTGGCTCCCATTTACCTACGAGCTCTTTTTCCCAATCGCGATTTTTTTGGAGAAAATGAAACCGCACGAACTCTGGAGCGGACTGGCCATTCAGACCGGGTGGCTGTTCGTCACGTGGAGCATCGCGCGGCTGATGTGGCATCGCGGCGTGCGGCGTTATCAGGCGGTGGGAGGCTGAATGCGGCGCTATCTCGAGGTTTACGCGATCATGTTTCGCAATTCGCTCATCCGCGAGATGAGCTTTAAGGCGAACTTCATTTTGTGGATGTTCACCGAGCTGCTTTGGTTCGTCGGCCAGATCATTTTCATCGATGTGCTGTTTTTGTATGTGGACAAAATCGGTGACTGGTCGAAGTGGGAAGTCGTGCTGCTGATCGGCACGCATCAAATCATCGGGCAGCTTTTCCAGGCGTTTTTTTACGTCAATGTCGCAAATCTTCCTGAGCTGGTGCGCACCGGCCGGCTCGATTTCATGCTGCTGCTGCCGGTTGATTCGCAGTTCGCCGTTTCGACCCGGCAGTTCGGCCTGGATAATGTCGTCAACGCGCTGGTCGGGCTCGCGATTGTCGTCTTTTCGCTGGTGCAACTGCATGTCGTTCCCGCTTTTCATCAGATCGTGCTTTATGCGCTCACGGTCGGCCTAGGCGTGGTGGTGCATGACTCGATCATGTTTGCGCTCGCAACGGCGGCCTTCTGGATCGTCCGGGCCCAGGGGCTCATCTACGGCTACTACAATCTGTTTAACATCGCGCGATATCCCGACGCGGTCTTTCGCGGCGTTTTCAAAATCATCTTCAGTTGGTTCATCCCGGTGATCATCGTGGCGAATGTGCCGGCGCGGCTGCTGATGCGCTCGTTTGAAGACCCGTTTCCGCTGCTGCTGCAGCTCACGCTCGCCGCCGCTTTTTGCGTGGGCGCAAGCCGCGTCTTCTGGCGTTTTGCGCTGGCGCACTACTCAAGCGCAAGTTCCTGAAATCGCCGGCGTGAACTGTGCCTGATTATTTCCGAATTCCCCTTGCACGACCTTGGGAATGCCGTTAATCATGCGCGCTCAATTTTTCCCGGCGTGCGTATTTAAGTTTGTTCCCCAAGTTTTATGTCGAAATCGATTACCGAAAAGAAAGCTCCCGCGAAGGCGAAAGCCGCTGCGAAGCCGGCGGCGAAGAAAGCCGAGCCGGTGAAACATGCGGAGCCGGCAAGACGCGCCGCCACCAATAATCGTCACAATCAGATGCTCGCGCCGAAAAAGGGGATTGAGATCAAGGATCCGTTTTTGAAGAAGCAGCAGGAGAAGCTGCTTCATTTGCGAGATGGAATGCTCGACTCCATGACCGGCGTGGCGCGCGACACTCTTCGCTCCCGCGCGGAAGGCAGCGAGGCGAGCGCGTTCGGCATGCATCAGGCCGATGCGGGCAGCGATGCCTACGATCGCGATTTCGCCCTCAGCCTGCTGTCGCAGGAGCAGGACGCGCTTTATGAAATTGACGAGGCGCTCAAACGTCTCGAGCTCGGCACCTACGGCACGTGCGAGCTTTGCAACAAACCGATTCAGCACGCAAGGCTCGAGGCTATTCCCTTCACGCGCTTTACGGTGGATTGCCAGTCGCAGCTCGAAAAGCAGCGCAAACAAACCCGCTCACGGGTGCCGGTCACTTCGTTGTTCGGCCTGACCGACGAGGAAGGCAACGCCACCGAGGGCGAAGAGGAAGAAACCACGGCCGACGCAAAGGAATAAAATGCCCAGAGATATTGTCACCATCGAATGCACCGAGGCGAAAGCCGAAGGCAAACCGGCGTC
>JAXDQV010000258.1:0-6566 GCA_034667645.1 Chthoniobacter sp. | reverse complement strand
CCACGTGCCGCCGCAGGAGACGTAGTAACCGCCCGATGCTGCGAGCGAACTCATGTAAACAACGACCGGCTTTTTGTCGCGGGCGCGTTTGACGGAGTCGTAAATCTCATCGGAGGCGGTCACTTCGCCGCCCGGCGAATCAATATTGAGCACGATTGCCTTCACGTTCGGGTCGTCGACGGCTTGCCGCAGTGCGATTTTCAGATCTTCGACCATCGTCTCGCCGAGCGTTCCGCCCAGGGAAGCGCTGATCAATCCGCGCAAAGTGATGAGCGCGATCTTGTCACCGGTAGAGCCGGCGGCGTTTGCGACCGTTTGCTCCTCGAACTGCGGCGCGCGAGGCGTCATGAAGCGCCGGCCCGGCATGCGATGCGATTTCGCGGCGATCAACACAATGTTAAACACAATGCTGAAGAAGAGCAGCAAGACGAGCGCGGCAATCATGCAGCCGAAACGGGGTTTGCTCATGGCGCGGGGAAAGTGGCGGAGATCGGCTCTCGAAACAAGTCGCGATTGAGCATCACTGCCCGCCCGCGCAGCCACAGGATTGGCCGCAGCCGGATGGAGCGATCCGGACCTCAAATCCAATCCCCTGGAAGGCCATTTGTTCGCGCATGGCGGTGATCATCGTCGCGGTCAGCGCGTCCGGCGGATGAGCACATTCGAGTTGGAGGCGGAGCGGGCGACCTCGGAATTGCGGGTATTCCTCCGCCATCTCTCCATCAAGCGCGAATGAGAGATAGGCGTTTCCTTTTTCCTGGAGCGCGTAGAGACGCCGTTCCGAGCCGTCCCATTCGCGCGGCTCGATCATGATCAACGCCACTTCACCGGTTTTCTCATCGAGCGCGATCGCGTCGATGATATGGGCATGTTCCAGCGCCATTACTGCTGCGGTGGAGATTCTGCACCCGGAGCCGGATGCGCGGTGATTTTCTGCTTCGCGCTCTCGATTTTTTCCTGGAGCGCAGTTTTGTTTTCCGGCTCGAGCGCGACGGCCTTTTGCCAATAGAGCAACGCTTGGGGGACTTTGTTCAGCGTGGCAAACGCGTCGCCGAGATGATCATAAACGACCGCGTCCTCCGGCTTGATTATTCCCGCTGCCTTTTGCAAATGCTCGAGCGCCTTGTCTGTTTCGCCTTTTTTAAAATACCACCAGCCGAGGCTGTCGAGATAGGCGGCATTATCAGGGTCCATCTCCACCGCGCGTTTAATCATCTCCCCGGCCTCGTCCAGGTTTTGGTTTTTATCCACCCACATGTAACCGAGATAATTGTAGGCCTGTGCCGCATTCGCCGGGTCGAGCTCGATCGCTTTCTTTAAGAGTTCGACCGCTTTTTCCATGAAGCCAGCCTGCTCCGAGGCGGCGCCGTAATTGAAATAAAATTCGGCCGTCAGCATGTCCTGCTGCGAATTTTTGGCCTCGCCTGCCGCTTCCTCGAAGGTGGTGATCGCCTCCTGAAATTCTTTCGCCTGTGTTAGCGCGAGCGCGAGCGAGTAGGTGATCTGCGGGAGGCCGGGAAACTTATCGCGCGCTTCCTTCATCGTTTCGACCGCTTTGGCATTGTCTTTGATTTTCAGAAACAGGTCGGTGACACGCAGGTAATTAATCGGCTGGGAGCCATCGAGAAGCAGGGTCTGCCGATAACTCGCCAGGGCACGCTGCATCTCCCCCTGTTCCTCATAGAGCTCGCCGAGCAGCTCGTAAGTTTCAAAACGCAGCGGATTGTCTTTGATCAGCTTCTGCAGCACATCGATCGCTTCCTGCCGCTGTCCATTGAGGCGAAAGCTCTTGGCGAGCTTGTCGCGCACCGCCGTCAATGAAGGGTCCGGGCTGTGTTGCTTGAGGTCGATGACCTTCAGATACAGCGGGATCGCGTCGCTGACTTGCAGTGAAATAACGTAATAATCGGCGACCTTGGCCAGGATCGCCGGGTCATCCCCGGACAACGCCAGCGCTTTCTGAAAGACCGCGTTCATTTTTTTCAGATCCTCCGGACCATTGCGCGGCGATCCGTCCTCCTTGAGCAAAAGCCGCGTGTAAAAATCGCCGAGCTGGAGCCAGAACTGCGCGTCGTCGTTGTCGAGCTTCGCCGCGCGCTCGAGGGTTTGCTCAGCCTTCTTTTGCTGCCCGGTATTGAGGTAAATGTCGTAAAGGGCGAGGTAGGCCGCGAAGTTTTTCGGGTCGAGATCGAGCGCCTGCTGCGCGTATTTTTGCGCAACGTCCGGCTTCTTCTGATACTTCGCGTAAAGCTGCGACAGATAGACGTAGGTCAGCGCTTCCTTGGGTGACGCTTTGATGGAGTCCTTGAGGATCTCAATGCCTCCCGGAACGTCGCCCCGGCGCGCCAGTTCAAAAGCCATCTTGACGGCCAGCTCCGTATTCGCCGGATCCAGGCTGAGCGCCTTCTGGTAAGAGGCAATCGCCTTCTCGGTATCGGCGCTGTCTTCCGCGACAATTCCATCCACGAACGCCGCGAGCGCCGCTGCCTTTTGCTCGTCCTCCTTCCTCAAAAGGAGGTCGGGCGCGGCATTCCGCACCTCCGGAGCGAGCACGTCAGCCTGCTGCACCCGAGCGGCCCTCGACGGTGCGGGGCGAAGCTGGGGAGCGGCGTTGGAATCCAAGGCCAGGAGCATCGCGGGCACAACGCCGCGCAGACACTTGCATTTTCCTCGCAAGGCCCCAACCCACAATGAGTTCATTGGCTAAGCTAGCGACTAGCTCTTGTAGCGCAAACGCTTCTTATGGCGGTTTAGTTTCATCCGCTTTCTGCGCTTGTGCTTGGCGATTTTCGCTTTGCGTCGTTTTTTGAGTGAACCCATTTCGATTTAGTAAACCAACTTGTTGAGCGGATATTCGATAATCCCTTCCGCTCCGAGCGACTTCAACTGGGGGATTATTTCGCGGACGATTTTCTCGTCGATCACCGTTTCAACCGCGACCCAATCCGACGTCGCTAAACGCGAGACGGTTGGATTGCGGAGCGACGGTAGAGCTTCAAGTAATTTCTGCAACTCCTTTTCCGCGATGTTCATTTTCAGTCCGACTTTGTCCCGTGCGGCCAGCGCGCCTTTGAGCAAAAGCACGATCCGCTCGATCTTTTCACGCTTCCACGAATCGGTCCAGGCGCGCGTGTTCGCGATGAATTGCGGGGACGAAGTCATGAGCGTTTCCAGCACCCGGAGCTTGTTCGCGCGCAAGGAGGAACCGGTTTCCGTGACATCGACGATCGCATCTACGAGGTCGGGCACTTTGACTTCCGTCGCCCCCCAGGAAAATTCCACGCTCGCCGTCACGCCATGTTTTTTTAAAAACCGACGCGTCATTTCCACGGCCTCCGTCGCGATCACCTTTCCCTGCAAATCTTTCACCGTCTGGATCGGCGAGCTTTCCGGCACGGCCAAAACCCAGCGCGTCGGCTGGGAGCTCGCCTTGGAAAAGGTCAGCTCGCAGACGTTTTCGACCTCGGAGCCATTCTCCTCGATCCAATCCTGGCCAGTGAGCCCGCAATCGAGAAAACCATGCTCGACGTAGCGCGAAATCTCCTGCGCGCGCAGCAGGCGGATTTCCAGCTCCGGGTCGTCGATCGCCGGCTTATACGAGCGGCTCGCGGCATTGATGGAAAAACCGGCCTTTCCAAACAGCGCGAACGTTGCCTCCTGCAAACTGCCGGAGGGCAAACCGATCCGTAAAACTGGGTTTTCCTGCTTCAAAGGGATGGCGTTTCTAAGCGTGCCTCCTGGCGCTGGCGAGGAAAATTGCGGCCCTCGATTCGCGTGCCGTGCTGTTTCCAGCGGCCGGTTTACCGGATGAAAACTGCAGGCTCCTCGTCGAGCAACCGCGGATTTTTCAGCTCGCGCTCCAGTGCCGCAGCGATCTCGCCCGAGGTGTGGAGCGAGTCGGGGAGGACGTTCTTGTTCACGGTATGAACGACGAGCGTGTGCTCATCTTTCAACTCGTAAGTCACGAACGCGTATTTGCGCTCACTGCTTTTGGCCGGCTCCAGCGTCTGCACATTGACGAAACGCTTTCCGCCGATTTCCGAGAAAAATGCGCGAAAGAGTCCGTCGTAATCGAGCACGTATTCCATATCGCTGTATTTGCGGATGCGCAAAAGCTGCGGCTTTTCGCCCTTTTGCAACCAGGTCCCGAGCAGCCGTTCATCTATTTTTGCGGACGGCTTTTCCGTGATCGGCGCGTCATAGTCGCAGCCAGCCAGAATGAGCGCGCCGAGCGCGGCGAGAATGGATTGAAGTTTCATGAATTGGATTCTGGTCCTGTCAGCCGGCCTCCGGCACAAGGGGCGAAACGCCGTAAACAATGACCGGATCGGTGCGACCTTTCACCGGGATCGATCGCAATTGCTGGAACGGAAACTGGCTCCGCACCGTGACGTAAGTGTATTCGCTCACCACGATGTCGGTGCCGAGTTCCTTTGACGCGGTTTCGAGCCGCGAGGCAATATTCACCGCGTCGCCGATCGCGGTGTATTCCATCCGCTGGTGCGAGCCGATGTTGCCCACGATCGCCGTGCCGGTATTGATCCCGATCCCGGCACGCAATTCCACGGCGTGGGAGAGTTTCCACCGTTCCCGCAACGCCCCCAGCGCCGCCCGCATGTCGAGCGTGGCGCGTACCGCGTGTTCCTCCTGAAACTCGTCGTCCATCGGGGCGCCAAAGACAGCCATGAATCCGTCGCCGAGGAATTTGTTGATCGCACCGCCGTGCTTGAAGATCGCCTCGATCATTTTTTCAAAAAATTCATTGAGCAGCGCCACCACCTCCTCCGGCTTCAGGGACTCGGCGATCGTTGAAAAGCCGCGGACATCCGCAAAGAGCAGCGTAATCTTCCGCCGGTCGCCCTTGAGTTCAGGCATCTGGCCGGACTTCAGGATTTTCTCCGCCATGTCGCTGGAGACGTAGCGCACGAGCGTGCCCTTGAGGTTTTCGCGTTCCCGCAAGCCGGCGATCATCGTGTTCATCGCCGCGGCCACCTCGCCGAACTCATCGCCGCGCGGCAGCTTCACCTCAGTCGTGAAATCGCCCGCGCCCACCGCCTCCGCGCCGCGCCGAAGCACGGTCAGCGGCTCGGAAATCCGTTGGGAAATCACCGCCGCCATCACGACTGCAAGCAGCATGGACGCGCCGAGCGCGCCGCAACCGCTCCAGAGCAGCAGGTCGAGTTTATGCAGCGCATCCCGGGCATCCACATCGACGCCGAGGACGGCCACCGATTTGCCGGCGTGGTCACGGATCGGTGCGTTGGCCGTGAGCCAGGTTCCCCATTGATCCTCCACGAATCCGGGCTGCACCTGATATTTTTCAAAGTCGATGAAGGCGTTGCTGCCACGCGCCTTGTAGATGTCGCCGACGTGCGATTTGTCGTCTTCCTTCTCCTCTGCGTCCACGGCAAACAACCCGACGCCGCGCTCGGTCGGATGCGGCGTCATCGTGTAAACGTATTTCACGTTGATGTCGTCGTCCCGGCGGTTTGCGTCACGCACTTTGCGCAATTCAGCCTCGATCTCGCGATACGGCGACGTCTTCTCATCGGCCCGGCTTTTAATCGCTTGATGCTTCTCGCCGTCCACGGCTGAAGCGGCGGTTGCGGCGATCGAAAGGACGGTCGTTCCCATTTGCTGGAGCAAATGCCGGCGCGCCGGAGAATAGACGAGCGCCAGAAGCACACCATTGCTCGCGATTGCGAGAACGAGCAGAAGTAGAATGACCCGTGTGCGAAATTTCATGACGGCTGCTCAGGAGCGCGCGGCGGCATCCGGCTTTTAAACGTGAGCTCAGCGACGCCGGATTTATCGAGCTCACCAAGTCCCGCGCTCACCATCCGGTCGAATTGCGCTTTCGTCGCCTCCGCGAGCGGTAATGCAAGTCCGGTGTCTTTCGCGAGCGCGAGCGCGATGCCGCTGTCCTTGGCGGCGTGAGCGGCGGAAAAAAAGCAGGAGTGCTCGCGGTTCTGCATATCTTCGCCGTCGGTTGCGAGCACGCGTGAGTTCGCGCCGGTTTCGGAGAAAACTTCACGCAGCATTTTCAGGTCGAGGCCCAGCGCGTCTCCGAGTCCAAGCCCTTCCGCGAGTCCGGCGGTATTGATGTTCATGACCATGTTCACGAGCGCCTTGACCTTCGCCGCTTCCCCGGCGCGCCCGACAAAACGCAGGGAGGCGCTCAACGCTTTCAAAAGCGGCTCCGCCCGCCGGAACCCGGCGTCCTGTCCACCAACCATCAAATACAGCGACCCCTCGCGCGCCTGCGTGATGCTCGACGCCATGCATGCCTCCAGCGATCGCGCGCCGGCTTGCTCGCAACGGTGTTCGACCTCCACGTGCACTGGCGGCGACACCGTGGCGCAGTTCACAAACAGCTTCCCGGCGGCTTTCACGAGCAAGGAGTCGCCTTCCGGCGCAAAGATTTTTTCCATCGCCTCATCGTTCGTGACCACAGTGAACATCACCTCGGCGCGCGCGGTCACATCGGAGAGATTTGGGCACGCCTCGCAGCCGAGTTCCGCCGCCAGTGCGCGTGCCGCGTCCGTGTCGACATCGTGAACCGCCGT
>JAXDQV010000257.1:0-16293 GCA_034667645.1 Chthoniobacter sp. | reverse complement strand
CAACACGGGAACCGCGAGACAGACTCCGGTTACCGCCATGAGATTCGTCGCGTGGTAATCGCACCGCCAGGCATCTGCATAAAAAAGGGCGGCGTCCGTGATCGGACGTGTTGCAGCTTCGTGATTGGACGGACTGAGAAACGCGATGAAAGCGCTGAGCCGCTTTGGCAACAAAAATGAAACCGCGATCGGCAGCACATGCCATCGCCACAGACTTTCCGCGGGCGCCCCAGACGGTTTTCAGCGGGTGCGGCGGATTTCGAGCGCGACGCACAGACACAGGAGCGCATAGGCCGCGGTCACGAGATTGCCGGGCGGATAAAGCGAAACATGTCTGCCGAATAGGTCGAACGCGGTCGGGCCCCGCCAGGACAGGAATGAGATGACGAATACGAATGCCGAGAGGAGTGCGATCCACGGCTTCAACCGCTTCCAATCGATCAAGCGCCAGCACGCGCCAACGCGCACCGCAAAGTCGTTCTGCTGGCTGATCTCCGCGCCAGCGATCGCCAGCGCCACGATCAGCCAGTAGTTGTATTTTTCAAAAAATAGCAGGGTCAACATCAGCGCCAGCAGACGCCAGCGATTGGCTGAAGTGCGCGCCTCCGCGGCGAACGTGTATGCCGCAAGCACCGCTGCCGTCAGCCCGGAGCCAAGACTTTCCAGCATGAAATCGATCGCGTAACCACGGTGCGCGGGACTCAGCGCTGCGAACACAAACGCCACCGAGCCGGCCACAAACTGCGGAGCAGCGCGCGCCACAATTTGTTCTGAGACGATGAAAACAGAGATGAGGAGCGTCGCCCAGCCGAGGAGGCCCGGCAGGACCGCGGCGCGCCAGTCGTTGCCGGAAAGAACTTGCGTGAACGCGACCAGGAGGCCGTGCAGCGGCGGCCAGGTTTTTCCTTTTTCCAGCTCCGAGAAAAACGTGATGAGCTGTCCGTGTTCCAGGGCCAGCGCCATCTTGAGGCCGTAGCTATAGTGTCCGTTGCGGTCGTGCTCAACGCCGTTCCAGCGCGGACGGGGCGCGGCGAGGAATTGCAGAAGCAATAGAAGCGTGAGCGCGACGGCGAGCGCCGCGACCAGCATCCGGGCAACGCGCGTATCTCTTGTTGGCCTCACAGGCGCTGATGGAACCGCGGCAAACCGTGCCCGTTTTCCTCTACAACGGAACGCGACCGTGATGCATCAACCGCCCTGCGCGGCCATGAGCCGCTGCTTGCGAATCACGAGTAGCATCGCGCAGCCGCCCATGACTCCAAACCCCGCCATCACCGGATACCAGACGCCCCAGCCGTATTTATCGAGCAACCAGCCCGTGAGCGGGAGCGCGATTGCCGTGCCGTAATATTGGAATGAGTCGATCACGCCGGAAGCGAAGCCGGCCATGCGGCGTCCGCCGATATCCATCGGTGCCGCCGTGCCGACGATCGCGTGCGTGGAATTTGCGGTGAAAGCCACCAGCACGAGAAACAGGCAGCCAATAAAAACCCCGGTCGGAGTCGGCCCGACGGCGCCCGAGAAAATCACGCCCGCGGCGATGAGAATCACGAAAGCCTCAAAAAAGTAGAGCGTCATCGCAACGGGTGACCGATGGCCTTTGAATACTTTATCCGAGACGATGCCGGCGCTGAAGGAACCGATGACTGCCACCAGCGGCATTAGATTCACCGTCCAAAAAACTGCGGGAGGTTTCTCCTCCAGGTTCAATTTCAACTGGTCACGGAAATAGAGAATCATGAGCTGATCGGAGCTATTCCGCACGGCCCCGGTGCAGGCGTAAGCGAGCGCGTAGAGCCAGACAAGCGGGTGCATGAAAATCGTCGTGAACGATTCGCGCAGGCTCACAATCACATTCGCCTTTCCCCCGGTTTCATCCTCAATCACGTCCGGATAGCCCGCTTCTTCAGGCGTCTGTTTGACGAAGATCGCGAGCAGCAGCGCCGCGACTCCGACGATCATCGGCGGGATGCGGAAAAGCCAGTGCCAGTCGCCTTTCGCCACGACCCAGGCGCCGATGGTGAAGCCAGCGAGAATGAGCGGCGCCAGGTTATTGATCGCGAACTGTCCGGACTGGATCATCAAACCGAAGATGCCGGCGAAAGTGCCGCGCTCGGTGCGGCTGAACCACGCCGCATTGATTTTGATCATGCCCGGCGCACCGAAGGACTGCACGTAACCGTTCAACAGCCAGATCAAGGCGAAGGTCGAGAAGGTGCCAGCGAAGGAGGCGAAGCCGAAAATCAGATTGATGGTGATCGTGCCGGCAGCGCCGATCAGCATCGCGGTTTTGCCGCCAATGCGGTCCGTCAACAAACCGTTAACAAGCTGACCGGTGCCGTAAGCGAGCGACCAGGCGCTCAGAATGCCGGTGACCTGCGTCTTGGAAAAATGAAACTCGTCCACCATCCCCGGGGTGGCGAACCGGAAGTTGTAGCGGCACATGTAATATGAACCGTAGAGCAACCCGATGATAAACCAGTTCAGCCCGCGCCGCGCGCGGAAGCCGGGCGGATACTGGACGCGCCCTGCCGGGGAGAGATCGGACATGACAGATTTAGGAAGCAAGACGGGCGTTTTAGAAAGCAAATCCGTCGCTCCCACAGCAAAATCGGGGAGGCGGCTCAGTCAATTCCCCCGCCCTCCGACCTACTCCCGCCCGCCAGTGCGGCTACGCAAACTGCGCGAAAATTTGGTTCGCTTCGTCCAGCGTCTCTTTGCTCCCGATGTCAAACCACGTGCCTTTAATCGGGTAGGTGTGCACGGGCTTGAGCGCATAAAGCCACTGGATGAACCGGCCGGGCTGATCCGGGTTATTTCCGGCAGCGATGTAAGTGCTGAACATCCCGACGGTTTCCTTAGAGAAATAGTAAAGCGCGATGCCGGTGACCGTGCTTTTCGGTTCCGGCGCTTTTTCCTCAAAGTGCGTCACGACTCCATGGGCGTCTGTCTCGATGCTGTTGTATTTCTTGATCGCCTCCAGATCACCGACGTCGTAGGTGGCGATCGTCGCGGGAAACTGCTTCGCATGCGCTGCGAAGTCGGCCAGCGGTTCACTGAAAAGATTGTCGCCTGCGACCACGATGAGATCGGACTGTGAAAGCATTTCGCGGCTGACGACGAGGTTGATGTCGCCAATCGCGCCCAGCTTGTCCGTGTCGCTCATCGAGCCGTCATTGACGATCTTGAACTGCATCTTCGGCTGACTTTTCGCATAGCCGTCCGCCCAAGCCTGAAAATCCACGGCGAATTTGTTGTTGGTGACGACGTAGATTTTTTCGAGATCGGGAATCGGTTCCAGGTTGTCGAGCACCCACTCGATCATCGGCTTGCCCGCGACCTCAAGCAGCGGCTTCGCTTTATTTAGCGTGAGAGGGTAGAGCCGGGTGGCGTAACCGGCCGCGAGGATAAGCACGTTCATTGCGCCAGACTTGTGAGCGCGCACCATGGCGACAAGCAAATTTTGGCTTTACTGAATATGTCCGCGCCATAGTGTTCGGGCGAACACAATGTTGACGGAGCGACAACAGGAAGTGCTCAGTTTTCTGGAGAGCGAGATGGACCGAAACGCGGTCATGCCTTCCACACGCGAGATCCAGGAGCACTTCGGCTTTGCGAGCCAGACGGCGGCGGTGAATCACCTCAAAGCGCTTCAGCGCAAAGGCGCCATCCAGCGTCTCGCAGGCAAGGCCCGGGCGGTCGCGCTCGCCTCGATGCTGGAGCGGGACACGATTGTGGACGTGCCGATCTTCGGGCAGATCGCCGCCGGCATGCCTGCGCTGGCGGAGCAGGAAAATGAAGGACTGATTTCGATCGATGCTGCCTCTTCCGGGCTTCGGAAAAACGCGAACGCCTTTGCGCTGCGAGTGTGCGGTGACTCCATGACGGACGCGCACATTCTCGATGGCGACACGGTTCTTCTGGAGTTTCGCGAACCAAATCACGGGGACATCGTCGCCGCGCTGATCGATGGAGAAACGACGCTGAAGCGTTATCTGGTAAAGCATGGCCGTCCCTACTTAAAGGCGGAGAATTCCCGCTACCCCGACCTCATCCCCGCGCAGGAACTCGTGGTGCAAGGGGTGTTGGTCGCGCTCGTCCGAAACGAGCGCGCCCGGAAGGTCTAGCAACTGGAGAGCGGCATTGCCGCCCATGCGCGCGATGCGCTAAAGGTGGCGCGATGAAGCCGTTGCGAGTTGGGATGATCGGAGTGGGAGGCGTCGGCGCGATGCATCTGCGATGCCTGGGAGATCTGGAGAGTGAAGGCCGGGTCCAGCTCATCGCGGTCGCGGATCCGACCGTCGAGAAACTCCCGGCTGAAAAAGCGCATCTCGATTCTCAAGGCGTGCGCTGGCATTTGGATTATCGCTCGATGCTGGAAAAAGAGTCCGAGCTGGAAGCGGTCGTGATCATCACACCGGTCCCCTTTCATTTCGAAATGACGAAGGCGTGCATCGAACGCGGCGTATTCGTTTACCTCGAAAAACCCCCGGTGCCGCTCATTCAGCAACTCGATGAGTTGATCGCGCTCGACGGGCAAGAGCGCGTCCACGTCGCATTCCAATGGATCAGCTCGGAGCCGATTCAGCACATGAAAGAGCTCGTCATTTCAGGCCGGCTCGGTCGCATCCGCAGCATTCGCGTGACGGCGAGCTGGGCCCGCGCTGCTGACTACTATTCGCGCGCTGCTTGGGCAGGAAAAATGATCGCCTGCGGGCAGCCCGTCTTTGACGGCCCTGCCACCAACGCGCTGGCGCACATGATTCACAACATCATGTTTCTCGCGGGCAAAACTCACGAGACGTTCGCGGAGCCGACGATGATCGAAGGGGAATTGTATCGCGCGCGGCCGATCGAATCCTACGACGTCGTTTGTCTCCGCGGAGAATTTTCGTCCGGAATAACCTTCGCCGCAGGCTTCGCGCACGCATGCGAAGAAAGCGTCGGCATTCAATTGGAGATCAAAGGCGAAGCCGGCTGGGCCACGCTCAGCCGCGATGGTGCTCATTTTGAAAGCAGCGCCGGCGAACGCGAATTCAGCACCGATTATCACGCGTCCTTTGGGCGCTCAACGTCAGATTTCGTCGACTTTGCAACGGGCCGTCGCGACCGCGCCGTCACACGCCTGCGCGACGCACGCGGTTACGTGCTCGCCACCAATGGCGCGCTTGTTTCCTCGGGTGGAGTCCGCGGCATCGATCCAATGTATGTGCGCACTTTCAACGAAGGGCCGAAACTCGGCTATGCTCTGGATTCCATCGCGGAGCGCAACGAATCGCTCCTGCGCGACGGCGCGCTTTATTCGGAGTCCGGCGCGCCTTGGGCCCGGCGCGGGGCCGTGGTCGATTTACAAAAGCTGACGTTCCTCGATCTGGAAGCGTATCGGTAAGCGGATCGGTGTGCGTTTTTCTCCGACCGATTTTTACGGAAAAGTCTCATTTCCTCCAGACGGCTGGAGCTGATATAAAATCCGCGCCGCAGACGTCACAGCACCACTTTTCATGGAATTCCAGCACTCCTATCCCACGCATGAGGAAATCGCGTTATGTGCTTACCTGATCTGGGAAAGCGAGGGCTGTCCCGTTGATCGTGATCTCGATCATTGGTTTCAGGCGGAACATCAGCTCTACGCCTCTCGTGTGCTTGACGATGAAGCGCGCGGGACCGGTCGGAATTCAAACCGCTAGTCGGATCTCCGGGGCGGCAATCCAATCGCCTCGCCGGCTTGCATCGGCTCGGCGCTTCCACTAAAAAGCCGTCCCCGTTTATGCAAAAGCGAGCCGTAACGATCTACGACACCACCCTGCGCGACGGCACGCAGGGCACGGGAATTTCCTTCAGTGTCGTGGATAAATTGCGGATCGCGGAGAAGCTCGACGCATTCGGCGTCCATTACATCGAAGGCGGCTGGCCGGGCTCCAATCCCAAGGATGTGGCGTTTTTTGAGGAAGCGAAAAAGCACGTGTGGAAGCACGCGAAGATCACGGCGTTCGGCATGACGCGGCGCGGAAAACTAAAGGTTGAGGATGACCCGCAGGTCCGGCTGTTGCTGGAGGCGGAGACGCCCGCAGTTTGCGTGGTCGGCAAGACGTGGCCGCTTCATGTGACGGAAGTTTTCCAAGTCTCGCTGGAGGAAAATCTTGCGATGATCGCGGACACCGTTTCGTTTTTGAAAGCGAACGGGCGCGAGGTGCTTTACGACGCCGAGCATTTTTTCGACAGCCATAAGGAGGACCCGGATTACTCGCTCCGCACCGTCCTTGCCGCACGCGATGCCGGCGCGGACCTCGTCGTTTTGTGCGACACCAATGGCGGCTCGATGCCGGCCGAGATTGAAGAGGTCACGATCTCCACGATGAAAAAGCTGGGGGCGTCCGTCGGCATTCACACGCATAACGACTGCGAGCTTGGCGTCGCCAATGCGCTCGCCGGTGTGCGGGCCGGCGCGGTGCAGGTGCAGGGCACGATCAATGGCTACGGCGAGCGAGTTGGGAACTGCAACCTGATCAGCGTGATGGCGAATTTGCAGCTCAAGCTCGACATCGAGGTCGTGCCGGATTTGACGAAACTACGCGAGCTTTCACTCTTCATTGACGAGCTGGCAAACACCACCCACCACATCCGCGCGCCGTTCGTCGGTGTCGCCGCCTTCACGCACAAGGGCGGGCTGCATGTGCATGCCGTGCAAAAACTCGCGCGCACATATGAACACGTCGATCCCGCCGCCGTCGGCAATCAGCGCAGCATCTCCATCTCGGACATGTCCGGGCAGAGCAACATCCTGCAAAAGGCCGAGGACCTCGGCTTCCAGTTGCAAAAAGGGACGCCGGAGGTGAACGAGATTTTAAACGAAGTAAAACGTCTCGAGAGCGAGGGTTATGAATTCGAGGCGGCCGAAGGCTCTCTCTCCTTGCTCATTCAAAAAATTCTGCTGCATCACAAACCGATGTGGGAATTGCTCGAATATCACACCACTTTCCGCCGTTCCGGCACCGCCTCCTGCAATACCTGTGAAGCCACGGTGAGGCTCTCCGTGAAAGGCGTCGAAGAATACACGGTGGCTGAGGGCGACGGGCCGGTAAACGCGCTTGACGCCGCCCTGCGCAAAGCGCTCCGCCCTTTTTATCCGCAGATCGATGCGATCAAATTGCAGGACTATAAAGTGCGAATCATCGACGGGCAAAAAGGAACCGCCGCCCGCACCCGCGTGCTCATCGAATCCACCGACGGCCACGACAACTGGGGCACGGTCGGCGTTTCCGACAACATCATCGAAGCAAGCTGGCTCGCGCTGACTGACAGCATCGAGTTCAAGTTATTGCGCGACGTCTAGCTTTCAGACGACGAGAACGCGCAGGCTCGATTCGGCAAAAGCGGCGTGCAGTTTTTTCAGGTTCGTCGTTGAAAGCGCACGCAACGCAGGTGGGATTTTTTTACCGCCGCGAATAAAATGCCGCAGGGCCGCCATGAAAACCAGTGCCTGCTCTTCGCTCGCGAGGCCGGGTATCTCCGGGATCGAGGCATCCAGAATGGCGACTCCATAATCTGAAACCTCCATCAGCTCGTCCGCCCACCGCACGATGGTTTCTTCCGCCGCTTGTTTCGGAAAACGGCGGGCTGCCAGTGCGAATACGTCCGCACGCGTGGGCGCATTCATCAGCAGAGCCAGGAAAAAACGGTGCTCCGGTTCCGCGATGGAGCCGCGCATTCCCTTGATCACATTCCGGCGCGCTTGCTCATCCAGCGTCGCAGCGACGCCTGCCGCGAGAGCGCCGTGTTTTTTCCGAAACGCCGCGAGCGTGGTGTCCCATTCCTCCAGGCTTTGCAGATAACCCATGCAATGCTGCAACACGTGAAAACCGCGCTCGAAATCGAGCTCAGCGATCATTTCCAGCACGAGCTTCGGATAGGTTTCGTCTTCGATTTCCTCGAGCACATCGAGCAGTTGCTGCCGGCGCAGCGTCAGCGCGTCCAGATGCTCCGGATCGACCGCCAGGTGCGGCGGGAGGTAATTGAATTGCGGTCCGGTTCCCGGATCGTGCTGAGTGCGGACCACGACGGTGATGGACGGCGTCTCGAGATGAAAAAGTGAATGACTGCCGTGCGGGCCTGAGATGATCGGCATCGTGCGGCCCGTTTCCAGCAGCTCGATTGTTTTCAATTTCACGTCGCCCAAGCGGAGGTGGGCGGTGACCGGCTGGGCATTTTGAAACTCGTAGTGCGCGTGAATGCTCGATCCGTGCAGGACGTGAAACGCACCGGAAAACTCATGTTGATGGATGTCCGTCGTGCCTTCCATCCAAAACAAAAGCTGGATGTAAAAGCGCGGGTGATCGTAGGCGACAAGCTCGGGTTGTCCGAAACCCGACTGCGTTTGAAAGGCCTGCTCGTCGTTGAGCAAAAATTCTTGAATCAGCGCGGGCAGATCCACGTGCTTGGACGGTGGCCGCTTTTCCAGCGCGACACGGGCAATTTCAGGAAAGGCCTGAAGGGAGAAATTCTCCCGCTTCCATCGCTCCAAAACCGTTCGTCCGAGTTCCTTGAAAAATGCGTCCATGGCCGGCTCGAATCAGGCGATGCCGCGGACTGCGCCTTAGCGCGCGAAAAAGGCCAGGAGAAGAAGCGCAAGCACGATCCGATAGATCGCGAAGGGCACGAAGCCGTGCTGGCGCACCCAGCGCATGAACCATGCGATCACCGCCAGCGCGACGACAAACGAGACGACGAGGCCGATCGCGAGCACGAGCCATTGATGGCTGCCGAGCGTGACCGGAGCGAGATTCTCTACATCGTGGTGATGCGGCAGGATGGTTTTTAAAAGGTCGTATCCGGTCGCGACGAACATCGTCGGGATCGAAAGAAAAAACGAAAATTCCAGCGCGGCTGCGCGCGACAAGCCGGCCACCTGTCCGGCCGCGATGGTGGACATGGAACGAGACGTGCCCGGAAAGACGGCCGACAAAATCTGCGCGGCGCCAATCCAGACAGCGTGCGGAGTCCTCATTTCCTCCATGTGGGACACGCGCGGCCGTTTGCAAAGCGCGTCGACCACCCACATCACCACGCCACCCACGAGCAGCGCGCCGATCATCACCGAGAGATTCTCGAGGTTTTCGCCGATCTTTTTTTTCAGCAAAAAGGCTGGGATTGCCGTAACCACGAACGCGAGCAGCGTGAGACTCAGCGGGTGAGTAAAAACGGTGCGATCGCCGCGCTCACCCCGCGGGAAAGTGCTCAGAAACTTCGCGATGCGGTCCCAAAAAAAGATTGGCACCGCCAGCACCGCGCCGAGCTGAATGACGATGGAATACATCTTCCAGAATCCATCGTGCAGGCTGATCCCGAGCAATTGCTCGCAGATCCTCAGGTGCGCCGTCGAGCTGACCGGGAGGAATTCCGTGACGCCCTCGACGATGCCGAGAAC
Source organism: Chthoniobacter sp. (assembly GCA_034667645.1). Classification (GTDB taxonomy): domain Bacteria; phylum Verrucomicrobiota; class Verrucomicrobiia; order Chthoniobacterales; family Chthoniobacteraceae; genus JAJPJG01. The sequence continues at coordinate 6,869 of JAXDQV010000257.1, read as the reverse complement.
CAACGACAAAATGTAGTCGTGCAACGGTAAGCGGAAGCGGGCTGCCGGTTAGATTGCGCTCTCGCCGCGCTCTTCGGTGCGAATGCGAATCGCTTCCTCGATCGGCAACACGAAGACCTTGCCGTCGCCGATTTTGCCCGTCTTCGCCGCTTGCACAATCACGTCCACAGCCTTCTGCACACGATCTTCGCTCAGGACGATCTCGAACTTCACCTTCGGCAGGAAATCAACCGTGTATTCACTGCCACGATAGATTTCCGTGTGCCCCTTCTGCCGGCCGAATCCTTTGACTTCCGTGACGGTCATCCCCTCGACGCCGATTTCAGCGAGGGCTTCCTTCACGTCCTCCATTTTAAACGGCTTGATGATCGCCTCTATTTTTTTCATAGCAGCCGATGCTGCCCAATGGTGGGAGCATTGCAAGCCTTTCGCGATTTCGCGTTCGCGTCCGGACTCATCCTGCGGAATAGTCGCGCATGCTGAGACTGGCGACATGGTTGCGCGAGAGCGACGAGCCGCATTTCGGGCGTTTTTTTGAAAAACGCGGCGACCTTGCGGTCTTCAATGCGCGCAGAGATTCGGCCGTCGACGGAAAAGACGCGGATGGGCTGTTGCTCTCGGGAGGTCCCGATATTTCCGCATCTTTTCTGCGTCAGGAAGTGCCCGATCCTTCGGTCATCGAGGATCCGGAGCCGTCGCGCGATGCGTGGGAATTCCAGGCCCTGGAAGCCGCGCTCGCCGCGCGCAAACCGGTCTTCGCCATTTGCAAGGGCCATCAGGTCCTCAACGTCGCGCTCGGCGGCACTCTGTTGCTCGATATTTCCGGGCACGATCAGCCCGAGATGAAGATGGAAAACACGCAGCCGATGCGCTACGCCGCCGGCGCGCAGCATCAGTTCCCGTTCGTCAACAGCTCGCATCATCAGGCGATTGATCGTCTCGCGGACGGGTTGGAGATCGAGGCATGGTGCGCAACCGATGGGATCATCGAGCAGGTGCGCTTGCGCGACTATCCGTTCTGCCTTGGCGTCCAATATCATCCCGAGCGCGATTCGATATACGCGCCGTTGTTTGAGGATTTCTTTGAAAGGCTGGGCTCATGATTCACGCAAACTCACCATTTATACCCGATCCCGTGGAACTCGATCTCACGATCCGCTGCGGGCTGGAATTCGTTTACGAGGCCAGCGCCGTCACGCCGATCTTCTTGCTCATCAAGCCGCGGCTGGACACGTGGCAATACATCGAAAAGGAACAGCTTGTCTTTAGTCCGAAGCTCTCCTCGCTGGAATACGAGGACCAGCATGGCAACATCGTGCATCGGGTCAACCTGCCCGTGGGACGAACGACGATCCGGCACGACACGTTCGTCTCCGTCCCTTCGCTACCTGAAAACCAGGGGATCGTGGATGAGCCGGTGCCGGTCGAGCAATTATCCGCCAACCTGCTTCGCTACACGCTTCCGAGCCGGTATTGCGATTCGGACAAGCTGCTCGATTTTGCGTTTCAAAACTTCGGCCAGGTGCCGCACGGACTGCGGCGGGTGCAGGCGATTTGCGATTGGGTGCACGACAACGTCGAGTATCGCTTCGGCTCAGGAAACGCCAACCGCTCCGCATCCGAAACGATCTCGCAACGCTTCGGCGTCTGCCGCGACTTCGCCCACGCGGGCATTGCCCTCTGTCGCACCTTCAATCTTCCGGCCCGCTACATCACTGGCTACGTGCCCGATGTCGCGTTCCAAGATCCCGGCACGCCGATGGATTTTCACGCCTACTTCCAGGTTTACCTCGGGCATCGCTGGCACACATTCGATGCGCGCTTCAACGTCCGCCGCGTCGGCCGCATCAAAATCGCCTGCGGCCTTGATGCCGTCGATGGCGCTTTCGCCACGGTTTACGGTGACGCGCGGCTGACCTACTTCAGCGTCTGGGCTTATCAGGTGGACCCGCGCGAGGTGGATCTCGGCGACCCGATCGATATCTCGAAGCGCCTCGACGGCACGCCGGAGCTTCGTTTTCCCGAGACGCGGGACGAAAGAATCCCGGCCTAAACCGACGCCGCCGTCTCCGAAAAGCGCAGCCGTTCATCGCTCTCCAAAAGCTCGCCGAGCGCCGGCCAGCCTTTTTCGTCGAGCGCCTGGAACGCGTGCAGATAAACCCGCACGACATCGGCGTCGTGCTTTTTGAAAAGCGTGTCGATCACCGGCTCGAGCTTTGCGCGCGGCGGCGGCGGCGGCAGTTGCTCCACCGTTCCGTTGTCGTCGTGCGCGACGCCGAGTCCGTCAAGGAAATCGCAGAGCACCTTGGAGTGTTCACCCACCAGCCAGATCTGCAAAAGGTGCGCCGCTACCCCTTCGTTTTGCTTGCGGCTGAGCGCATCCTTCAGCCACGCGTGCCGCTCCGGCCGCGGCTTTCTTTCCACGAAGACGGGCCGCAGATTTCGCTGCCTTGAGAGCGTCTCGATGGTCGCTTTGTAGAGCGGCTTTTCTTTTTCCAAAACGTGCGCGAAGAGATCGCCGGCAGTGGCCGCCGGCATACGCGCGAAGAGTTCGTTGGGGGTCATGAAGTGGGTGGGAAAATAGCGCGCCCGATTCCGCGATCAAGCTTCTTGCGAACCCGTGAGAATCACAGCCTCAGAACTCCCGGACGACCGTCGTCCCGCCCGTTTACAGCCTCAACACTTCCAGACGACACCCGTCCGCCACTTCTAGGTCTGCGGCGTGGACCTTACCCGTATCCCTAGGTTCAACATCCTCACGGTGCAGGCGCTCGTGAGCGAGGTCGCCTCGACATGAGCCGGTGGCGCACTGATCGACACCGGAGAATGAAAGCCCGCCTCGGCGCGCCCAAGGCGATCAAAGCACTCGCCCACAAGCTGGCTCGTCTGCTATACCGGATGCTCAAACATGGAAGCGACTACATCGAAGCAGGCGAACGCTACTATGAAGAGAAATACCAAAAGCACATCCTCGCCCGGCTCCATAAACAAGCCGCCAGCTTCGGCTATTAACTCACCCCCGCCCCAGAGTAATTGGTCAACTGTTTCTTGAAAGGCGACTAAGAACGTCTCCACTAATTCCGGCATATGCTAGCCGATGATTCCTTAACACACGCCATCGTCGAAGAAGTCCGCATTGTGGCGCACGATTCGCGATGGGCGGCACAGTTCGTAGCGGAGCGGAGTCGCCTTCTGAATCTTCTGCCGGGGCACTTAACCGCACTCGAACATATCGGCAGCACCGCCGTTCCACGACTAGCCGCCAAGCCCATCATCGACATCCTTGCCGGAGTGAGCTCCATCAGCGAGGCCGATGCGTTGCTGGAGCCTTTATATGCGCAGGGCTACGAGACTTCCGCGGAGTTCAACGCTACCTTGCCAGATCGGCGCTGGCTCATGCGCCACGCCTTCGGCAGGCGGACCCATCATCTTCACCTTGTCGTCTTCGGCGGCCCGCAGTGGGTTCTGCACCTGCAGTTTCGTGACTTGCTGCGAGCAGATGCGGCCATTGCCGCGCGCTACGAGCGTCTCAAACAAGAACTCGCCGAGCAGTATCGTCGCGACCGCGACGCTTATACCCACGCTAAGACAGCGTTCATCAATGAAGTCCTCACCAACGTCGCCTAACCCCTTGTATCAAGCGGTTGTGTTAGACTGCCGGATGAGTTGAGCGTTCCGCGAGTGCGGTGTGCCAGCCGAAGTGCTGGCTCGGGAAAGGCCTTCCGGAGTCAGCGGACTGAGGCAGAGAGCGAGCCTAACCGGAAACTGAAAGTGGGGATGTGGACGCGGTCTAATCTATACCAACGGTGTCCTGCTGCCTCCGTTTCCCGCCGGCAGTGATGTAGGCAAACATCATCACCCAGAAGGTGAGCGCGAGGGAAAAGATCGGCATTTGCAATAGAGGCGGCAGGGAATAAATCGCGCCGGTCACGGGAATCCAGACCACCCACGTGGCGAAGAGCGCAGGGATGGTTTTGTTTTTATAAAATGTCCAGGTCCACGCGCGCGCCATGCCAGCGGTGGCGTAGTGCTGGTTTTTCCATTCGTAGCAGAACATCCCAAAGGGTCCCGCCACCAGCGGGTTGTAGAGAAACTCGTCCACGAAGACTTTCTTCGCGACGGTGGCAAAACTCACCTGCGCGCCAAACCACCAGACTTGCAGATGGTAAAAGCCGTCCACGACGAGGCCGTTGAAAGTCCAGAAGACGGCGAGGAACAGGAACTCGTTCCAGTTTTCGCGGCGAAATTTGCCGCGCTGGAAGGTCAGCACGTTCAGCAGCTCGGGGAGAACGGCGCCGGCGATAAAGGTGGCGCAAATCGTGAAGGCGATTCCGCCATTTTGCTTGGCCTGCGCGAGCAGTCCCAGCCAGGCGCGAGTCGGCGGATGAAAATAATAGGCAACGACGACAGCGATCATCACCGTCTGGATGATCAGCCCCGGCACGAAGTTCGCCCGCGCGGCGCGCAATCCGATCCAGAGGGGAGTCTTTTCTGTCACGATGGCCGGAGGCTACACGAGGAAGGCGCGTTCGCAACCCGGGGCGCTCCAAGGCGCAGAGGCGGAAGCCCAGGAAAGCAAAGCGGCACCACGCGGCTTGCCTCTCCGTTCCGCGGCCGCTAAGATGGCCTCCTTTTCCATGAGCAAGAAAGCCAGTTCCCGAAGCAAGACTCCCGCACCGAAACCCGCAGCCCGCCGCGAGCGGGGCGCCGTCATGAATGGCGCGGAGATCCTCGTCGAATGTCTCGAGCGCGAGGGCGTGGACACGATTTTTGCCTATCCCGGCGGAGCGTCGATGCACATGCACCAGGCGCTCACGAAATCGAAAAAGATCCGCACGATTCTACCGCGTCACGAGCAGGGAGGCGTCTTTGCAGCTGAAGGTTACGCGCGGGCGACCGGACGCGCCGGCGTGTGCATGGCCACGAGCGGACCGGGCGCCACGAATTTGCTCACCGGCATTGCGGACGCGTTTCTCGATTCGTGTCCGCTGGTGGCAATCACCGGGCAGGTGCCGCAGGCGATGATCGGCAAAGGCGCGTTTCAGGAGACCGATGTGTTCGGCATGACGCTGCCGGTGGTGAAACACAACTACCTCGTGATGGATATCAACGACATCCCGCGCGTGGTGAAGGAAGCGTTTTACATCGCGCAGTCGGGACGACCAGGGCCTGTGCTCATCGACATTCCGAAAAACATTCAGCAGGAAAAAACGCAGCCGGTTTTCCCACGGGAAATCAACCTGCGCGGATACAACCCGGTTAAACAGGCCGACGACGTTGCGTTAAACGAAGTCATCGGGCTGATCGAGTCGCACAAGGAGCCGATGATCTACTGCGGCGGCGGCATCATTTCCGGCAACGCCTCCGAGGAGCTGCTCGAATTTGTCGAGCGCACGCAAATCCCGGTGGCGACGACGCTGATGGGCATCGGCTGTTTTCCGGAGTCCCATCCGCTCTCGCTCAAATGGCTCGGCATGCACGGCACCGTTTACGCGAACAATGCGGTGAACGAAGCCGACCTGCTGCTGGCGATCGGGGTGCGTTTCGACGACCGCGTCACCGGAAAAATCACGGAGTTCGCCAAGCACGGCACGATCGTTCACATCGACATCGACAATTCCGAGATCAACAAAAACAAAGTCGTGCGCCTGCCGATCCTGAGTGACGTGAAATATGCGCTGGGCCGGCTGAACGAACTGCTCGAGAAAGCGGGACGCAAGCGCGTGAAGGCGAATTTTTCGCGCTTCAAGCCCTGGTTCGAAAAGATCAACGCTTGGCGCGATGAGTTTCCGTTTTCATTCCGCGACACCGAGGATGTCATCCAGCCGCAATACGCGATCCATTTGCTCCACGAAATGACGCGCGGCGAAGCGATCATCACCACCGGTGTCGGCCAGCATCAGATGTGGGCCGGCCAGCATTACGACTTTGTCGAGCCGCGCACCTTTCTCACCAGTGCCGGGCTCGGCTCGATGGGTTTCGGCTTTCCCGCGGCCATCGGCGCGAAGGTCGCGCGGCCGGATAAACAAGTGGTGGACATCGACGGCGACGGCTCGTTTTTAATGAACGTGCAGGAGCTGGCCACCGCGCACGTGGAGCACATCGCGGCGAAAGTGATGATCCTCAACAACCAATACCTCGGCATGGTTGTGCAGTGGGAGGACCGCTTTTATCAGAGCAATCGCGGCCACACCTTCCTCGGCAATCCGAAGAAAACCTACGAGGGGAGCCTCGACGATCCGGCAGGGATTTATCCCGACTACGTGAAAATGTGCGCGGGCTTCAGCGTCCCGTGCGAACGCGTGATGCACAAGCGTGACCTTCGCGCCGCAATCCAGCGCATGCTCGATGCGGACGAATGCTACCTGCTCGATGTGATGGTGCCCTACACCGAGCACGTGCTGCCGATGATCCCGGCGGGCGCGACTTACAAGGACGTGATCTACGAAGGCCGCCAGACGCTACAGGCCGGCACCGGCCTGTAGTTCGCGAAGCGAAAATACGGAGAGAACGCCGACGCAAGCTCCGCTGCCGCACGGCAGCGCTGCAGCGAGTTGCCGCGCGGAGGCTTTCGAGGCAATATAGCGCCGCGTCTTTCTTCCCCGTGAACTTCCGCCTTTCCATTTTCTCTCCCGCCCTGTGTCTCGGCGTGGCGGGACTGCTCGCCAGCTTGTCAGCTTGCTCGCCGCCGATCGAACGGCAGGCCGATGTGGAAACGCCAGGCGCCTCGTCCGCGGCGACGCCCGCGCCTTCTACGCCGGAGCCGGCAAAGGCCACGCCCTCTCCAGTGGCGGCACCTGCGGTCCTCGGCCCGCTGGATTTTGCCAAGGATGTAAAGCCGCTGATGGAAACGTATTGTTTCAAGTGCC
>JAXDQV010000256.1:0-4545 GCA_034667645.1 Chthoniobacter sp. | reverse complement strand
CCGCATTTATCGGCGGCGAGTGATTGATGAAAACCGCTGGCGCGCCTCGCGCTACGGGATCGAGGGAAAGTTGATCGATTTCGGCCGCGAAACGGAAGTGGAGACGCGAACGCTGCTCAACGAGCTGCTCGAATTCGTCTCCACTGAAGTCGACGAGCTCGGCAGCAAACGCGAGATGGAACACATCGAGCGGATCATGCGCGAAGGCACGGGCGCTGATCGCCAGCTCGCCGTGTTTCATAAAACAAACGACATGAAAGCCGTCGTCGATCACATCGTCGCGGAGACGTATGAGGGATTGAGAACGCCGGAAAATCCGGGCGCTGCCTCATCGTGAATTGCCCACCCTCGATTTTCGCGCAATGATCACGGCTCTTTCGCCATGCCCGACCGCGCTCACACCGTAAGCATCGATCCCGAGCTCCAGCCCGGCGCGCGCAATGCCATCCGGGATTGTCTCCGCCTGAGGCCGGAGGAACGGATCACGATCATCACCGACGAGGAGACGCGCGGCATTGCGGCCGCGCTCCAGGCCGAAGTGGAAGAAGTCGGCGCCGCCCATTCCGTGTTTGTTTTGGAAGAACATGCGGACCGGCCATTGACCGACATGCCGCAGATCATTCTCGAAGATCTGGCGCAATCGCAGGTCAGTATTTTTTGCGCGCAAACGCAACGCGGCGAACTCCGCTCGCGCATGCAGATGAGCGACGTGGTGAACAAACATCGAATTCGCCACGGGCACATGGTGAACATCACGCGCCAGATCATGCTCGAGGGAATGCGCGCTGATTTTCGCGCGGTCGATGCCCTTAGCCAGCGGCTCGTTGAGCGCGCCCGCGCCGCGAAACGAATCAAATGCTCCACCCCGGCCGGGACGGACTTCGAGGGGGAGTTTTCGCCGGCCCTGAAGTGGCTCAAAACCAGCGGCATCATCACGCCGGATAAATGGGGCAACCTGCCCGGCGGCGAAATTTTTACCTCGCCCATGAATTCCAACGGCGTGTTCGTTGTGGATGGCGTGGTGGGCGATTACCTTTGCCAGAAGTACGGCGACTTGCAGGCGACGCCGCTCACCATCGAAGTAAAGGACAATCGCATTTGCAAAATGAGCTGCGACGATAAGCAACTCCTCGAAGAATTTAGCGCCTACACCAGCACGGATGAGAACAGCAATCGTGTCGGCGAATTCGCCGTCGGGACAAACACCGCCTGCACGCACGTCATCGGCAACATTTTGCAGGACGAAAAAATTCCCGGCATCCACATCGCGTTCGGTCATCCCTATGCGGAACACACCGGCGCGAATTGGGTGTCGAAAACGCACATCGATTGCGTGGGCCGCGACTTCGATATCTGGTTCGACGACGAGAAGGTGATGGAGGCCGGAAAGTTTTTGGTGTAGTTTCGAGCATGATCGACGAGATCCGAAAGCGGCTGGGGCGCGTTCCTTTTATTCCGTTTTCGGTTCGGACACCTGACGGGCACGAATATGTCGTGCCGACAGTCGATCACGCTCATATTTCTCCGCGCGGTAATCGGGTCGTCGTTTTTGATGACGAGGGCACGAGCGCGGTTCTCGGCCCGCTGCATATCAACGGCGTAATCGAGCGCAACGGAGAATAACCCGGCGCGGGTCTGGCATCGTGGATCCGCAGCTTCGCTCGAAATTCAACGCTGACTTTTCAGCGGAAAAATACGCGACGCTGCTGCGGTGCGTGAATGAGACCGAAAAATGGCCGGCGGATTTCCGGATTTCGGAGAGTCCGATCTTTTTGACGGACGAATTCACCGACGAATCGGTGGCAGCGGCAGAAGAGATTGTAGCCCTCGTCCAGACGCCGGAATTTGTGCGGCATTCCAGGACGGCGATTCCAGCGGGCCTGGAGGTCCCACGCGAATCGGCGCATCCGAATTTCATCGTGGTTGATTTCGGGATCTGCACCGAGGGCGGCCGACTGGTCCCGCGCCTGATCGAACTTCAGGCGTTCCCGAGCCTGTTCGGATTTCAGCTCTTAATTTTACACTGCATGCGCAAGGCGTATCCGGCGATCCCGCGGGAGTGGACCTCGTCCTTCGGCGGGATCAAGGATGACGCTTACGTCGAGATGCTGCGCCGCACGATCATCGCGGACGCGAAGCCGGAGAACGTCGTCCTCCTCGAGATTGAGCCGGAGAAGCAGAAAACACGGATCGATTTCGTCGCGACCGAAACGATCCTCGGGATCCGTTCGGTTTGCCTGACGGAAGTGAAGAAAGACGGCCGCCAGCTTTTTTACGAACGCGATGGCCGCCAAGTCCGGATCGAGCGGATCTACAATCGCGTGATCTTTGACGAGCTGATTCGACGCCCCGACCTGAATCCGGCGTTTCGTTTTCAGGAAGAGCTCGATGTCACCTGGGTGGGACACCCGAATTGGTATTTCCGCATCAGTAAACATTCGTTGCCGTTTTTGAAAACGGCGCAGACGTCGCCGGCTTATTTTGCGGATCAATTTCCCGCCAACGAAGCGATCGACGATTACGTTTTAAAGCCGCTCTACTCGTTTGCCGGCCTCGGCGTGGAGATGGACCCAACCCGCGAAAAACTATCGGACCTGGAAAAACCGCGCGAATGGATCCTGCAAAGGAAAGTCCGCTACGCGGAGTTTGTGCGGACCCCCGACGGCCCGAAATCGAAGGCGGAAATCCGGATGATGTTCGTCTGGCCGGAGAACGATGGCGCGCCGACTCTCGTGAATAATCTGGTGCGGATGAGCCAGGGGAAAATGATGGGCGTCGATTTCAACAAGGAAAAGACCTGGGTCGGCTCCAGCATCGCATTACACAGGTAGGGACGCCGCGCTGCGGCGTCCGGCTTGGGATCGTTCACGGACGGCGCGGCGCGCCGTCCCCTACCTGAGCTCCGCGTTCGTTTCTGCGAACGCATTTACGGCGAACTCCAAGTCTTCGCGGGAATGGGCGGCGGAAACCTGGGTGCGGACACGCGCAGTCCCGTGCGGGACGACAGGATAAAAGAAACCGATGACGTAAACGCCTTTCTCCAGCATGCTCGCGGCGAATTTCTGGGAAAGGGCGGCGTCGCCGAGCATGATCGGGACGATGGGGTGCACGCCCGGCTTGATCGTCAGGCCGTGCTCCATCAAAGCGGAGCGGAAATAGTTCGTATTCTCCTCGAGCTTGTCGCGCAACTCGGTCGATTCGCTCAAGAGCTGGAGCGCTTTGATGGTCGCCGCCACGATGGGGGGTGCGACGCTGTTCGAAAATAGATACGGTCGCGAGCGTTGCCGCAGCAGCTCGACGATCCGTTTGCGCGAACTGGTGAAACCGCCGCTCGCGCCGCCGAGCGCTTTGCCCAGGGTGCCGGTTATGATGTCGATCCGGCCCATCACTCCGCGATACTCATGCGTGCCCCGCCCGCTCCGACCGAGGAAACCGGTGGCATGGGCGTCGTCGATCATCGTGAGCGCCTGATGTTTGTCCGCCAGATCACAAATCGCGCCGAGCTCGGCGATCGTGCCGTCCATCGAGAAACAGCCGTCGGTGGCGATCAAGCGGAGCCGCGCGTCTTTTGCTTCTACCAGCTTTGCTTCCAGATCGGCCATGTCGTTGTGCTTGTGGCGATAGCGTCGCGCCTTACAGAGCCGGATGCCGTCGATGATCGAAGCGTGATTCAGTTCGTCGGAAATTACGGCATCCTCGGGGCCGAGCAGCGTTTCGAACAAACCGCCGTTCGCGTCGAACGCCGACGGATAAAGGATTGTATCTTCAGTGCCGAGAAACCGAGTGAGCTCGTCTTCGAGGTCCTTGTGGATGTCCTGGGTGCCGCAAATAAAACGGACTGACGCCATCCCGAAGCCATGGGTGTCGAGCGCTTCTTTCGCCGCTGCGAGGAGCGCGGGATGATCGGCGAGACCGAGATAGTTATTTGCGCACATGTTAAGCACGCGCCGGCCGCCGGCGATGCCGATCTTCGCATCCTGTGGCGAAGTGATGATGCGTTCAGTTTTGTAGAGGCCTTGCGATCTGATTTCCGCGAGCGTGTTGGCCAATCGTTCATCGAATTCCGCGAGCATGATTTCCAGATTAAGCAGATCGACGATGATTCGCCAAAGTTAATCAAAGCGCTGTAGACGCCCCGCTCTGTCGGGGCGTCATCGCGCGGCGACTGAGCGCCGCGCCTACAGCATGACCCTATCTAGTTGTTAGGCCGCATTGGAGGCCTTAAAAATACTCTTGCATGTGGTTGTGAATAACTGTTAATAACCAACGCGATTGCGTAACCGGCCCTATTTCCTTTCTGTCTGTGCCGCTGTTTGCGCGCTCTTTTTGAGCGCGTGCGGAACCACGTCGACGCGCACGCACACGACCGCCCTGCCGAAATACGAGGTTCCGCTGGCGAAGCGTGATTTCCAGAATGTGCGCACGACGGCCTACACCCACACGGAATCGGACCATCTGGCCTACGGCAACCACAACGCGCTGGGAGGCCGACTGCATGCTGCGACCGGCGCAATTCGGCGGGCTGAGTACACCCCGCGGGCGGTG
>JAXDQV010000255.1:0-7789 GCA_034667645.1 Chthoniobacter sp. | reverse complement strand
TTCACGTCGCCGGTGACATGAATGCTGCCGACTCCGCCGAAGATGTTACTCTGGAGCCCGTTGTCGAACGGGTCCTGAGTCGTCGTTTTCCCCAAGGACCTCGCAGTCAGCGTCATGAGCGCCAGATCGGAAATGCTGTCGCCCACGTCGATGCGACCAAGATCGCCGCCGATGTTGACCGTCCCCAAGTCCACATTATCGAAAAACTCCAAGTTATCGGAATCGATCAAGGCTGCCTTGATGTAGCCGACATCCACCTGGCCATTGCCGACGCCGAGCCGGGGCAGCGTTTTCACCATGAGATTCGTGTCCGATGCGATGGCGCGGAGTTGCGCACCGGTTGTGTTGCCAAAGGCGCTGAAAGTCAGATCGATCGTCTGGAGCTGCTGGCTGGTCGCGTTGCTGCCGTTCACGGACCCCGTGTCGAATCTCAAGATGGAGTCGGCGATGCTCGCGCTGATGAAAATCGGTTTCGAACTTTTGATCAGGACGGCGTCGCCGTCCTTGTCCGTATAAGTGACGGTCGTCGGAGACAGCAGTGTCGCCGGCGCGATCCGGTCTTCCAGCAATTCAATTACGGAAAACTTTGCGTTTCGCATTTAAACGACCTCCCGCACGTTGAAATCCGCGTTTCCGTCGATCGGCTTCGGTGTGAGATCGTTGGACGGGCCTGGCGTCAAGGACACGGCCACTCTGTGCACATTCACCATTCCAATCTGCTGCGCCACGACCCCGAAGCTGTCAGGGGTGGTTGAACCAGTCGTGTGCCCGAGGACAATCACGCTCGATATTTTCGAGATCAGTTCAAACCGGTCGGTCGTTCCCAAGCCGGAAATGCGCACGTCATTCGTGTCACCGAAGAACCCTCCGGTGCCGGGAACGACGCCGGCCACAATGTTCGTGGCGGACAGCGTCCCGCCGACTTTGACAGAGCCGATGGAAGCGTCGGCGTTCGTGGGATCGCCGATAAGCAGGACGCTCGTGTCCGTGCCGTAACCGGCCAGGATGTCCGCCCGATCGACGTTTCCGCCGACCTTCACGGCTCTGATGACAAGATCGGTCGTGGCGGTCGTGAGCAGAATTGACTGACCGACCGCGGAGATGATCGCCGGGTTATTCGTCGTGCCAAGAAGGTCGCCTCTGATCGTGATGGTGCCGATGTCGGCGGTGGCGCGAATGGCTCCGCACGAGTCAATGACGCCCGCACCGTTCTTGCTGCCCGCCTCGAAATTATGGCCGATGAAAATGGACGGAAGCCGCTCGGCCTGAATGTAGCCGGAGTTAAAGAGCATCGTCGCGCTCGAATCGTGGCCGATGAAATCGCGCCCAATCGCAATTCTGTTGATGACGCCGTTTGCCCCGATGTTGCCGCTGGAATTGCCGCTGCCGCCCATCACATCCAGGCCAACGGTCACGGAGCCAATCTTCCCGGCCACGGAAATCGCCCCGCTGAAACTTCCGGTGTGCGTGCTGTCCACAAAATCGCCGCCAATGATTGAGCCGCCGATCCGGATGCTGCCAATGTCGCTGTTGCTCTCGATGGTGCCGGAATGGCCGTTGCCGGAGCCGACGCCCGCGGAGCCTCCCGCCAGGTTTACTCCGATCACCACAGCCGAGACGGTGTCGCCGAAAATTTCACCGCTGTTGGCGCCGCCGCCGCCGGCGAGCGAACCGCGAATGGTCACGCGACCGACTTCCGGCGACTGGATCAATCCGGAACCATTGCCGGCCGCTCCGGTCACATCTCCGGCGATGGTGAGCACGCCGATGCGCGAGGCGGCGATTTCCGCGCTCTCATCGCCTGCAGCGCCAGTGACATTTCCGAGGATGGTGAGCGACGAAATCTTCGCGAGCGTGTTGTAGTCGCCGAGAATCGCGCCCGAGACCTTTCCCGCACCGCCCACGATGCTGCCGATGGTGGCAACGGCCAGGTTCCCGGTGAAAAAAATCTCGCCCGAATTATTTGCCGCGCCGCCGGTCAGCGCTCCCCCTATTTTCAGGGATCCAATTCCAGCGGTGCCAGGATGGCCGCTGACATCGCTCAGAAAAATCGAGGCCTGCGCGACATCGCCGGCCACATTGATCGCCGCTGCACTACCGCGGATGTGGCTTTGCAGATCAGGCGCTCCGCTGCTCGTGCCATTCGCGCCGAGCGATCCGACGCGAAGACCTTTGATTCCCAAAATGGATGAGTTGTCTCCCACATCGATCTTCCCGAGATCGCCCGGCAGTTTCACGAGTCCGAGATCGATTCCCAGCGAGCCACTCTGCGCCTTGATATAGCCGACTTTTATCTTGCCGTCGCCCGCTCCACTTTGCGGCACCGCCGTAAAAGTCAGGTCCGCGCCCGCCACCGAATTGTTCGCGCTGAGATCGAGAATGCGCAGCTGCTTTCCGGCCGAATCGAAAGCGAAATTTGCCGTCTCGAATGCGCCTTTGGACGTCGTTACTGTGACCAGGTCGCCGTTTTCATCGAGGTAAGTCGCTTTCTTGCCCAGAATGTGAAGGTCGGCGCTGTCGTCGTTAATGATGGTGCCGGTGGCCTGCCCGTCGGCGAGGTTGCCGCGCACGGCGTTGGTGAGATTGAGGACAAAAGTTTCGTTCGGCTCCACCGCCGTATCGCCGATGACCGGGACGTTGATCACGCCCGTCGTAGAGCCGATGGGTATCGTCAGCGTCCCGTGCGTGTCGGTGTAATCCGAGGGCGCAGTCGCCGATCCGGTTGCCGTCTGAAAGTCCACGCTCACCGTCTGGTTCAACGGTGCGGAAAGCGTGACGGTGAAGACCATGTTATGCGTGCCGGCATTCCCTTCCGCCGTCGATGCGTCCCCAATCGAAATGTTTGGCGCATCGTCGTTCAGAATCGTGCCGACGCCGCGCGCCTTCGAGAGCGTCGTGCCCGCCGTCGGATTGGTGAGGTCGACAAAAAAGGTCTCGTTTTGCTCCACCGCCGTATCTCCCAGCACGCTGACATTGATCTGCTTCGAGATTTCCCCTGGCGCAAAGTCGAGGTTGCCCCCGACCCCGTTGAAGTCGGTGTTGTTGGTCGCCGGGTTCGAGGTGCCCGGTCCGGTCTGATAATGGACCGAAATCGTGTTGTTCGGATCAGCCGCGGAAAGTGTGACGTCGAAGGTGAAAGTCGTCAGCGCGCTGTTGCCTTCCGCCTTTGTGACATCGGTGATGCTGAGCGCGGCCGGCGCAATCCGCTGCTCCAGCGGCTCGACGATGATGGGGGAAGACATTGGCGAGCGGTTTCCTCGCACACCAAGTTGGCGGCGTCAAGATGGCCGCACCGGGGTCTTGCGCGCAAAGGTAGGCGTGGACTAGCTTCGGGGCCGATGACAATTCTTTCGCGCATGATCATTGTCGGCGCCCTGCTCTGGCTCGGCTACGTCATGTTTCTGGATGCGCACACCCAGCAGGCGATGGAAAACACGGATCAATCCAAAATCGTCATCACGTTCGCCGGCGTGATTCTGGTCGCGCTCGTCGCGGGCGTTTTCCTCGCCATGTCGATCGTTTCCGCGATCGGCGACTGGATGGGGAATGTCGTGGTCAACCCCGGCGAACAGGCGGCGCACGATCCGCACAACGACGCGCAGGCGAGGGTGGCGCAGGGCGACTATGAAGGGGCGATCAGGATCTTCCTCGAGATTTTTGAAAAGGATCCGGCGGATGTGCATGCGCTCTCGGAGGCGGGCCGGCTGCACGCGGAAAAGCGGGGCGATATTGCGAGCGCCGCCGCTGTTTTTGAGAATGCGCTGCAAGCGGAATTGCCGCATGAACAGAGTGCGTTTATCGCCAACAAACTCGTGGATGTTTACTGGAATTATCAGGGAGACGCCGCACGCGCCAAAGGACTGCTGGCGCAAATCATCGAGACGATGCCCGAGACGAAATACGCCGCGAACGCGCTGCATCGCGTGCATGAGATCGATCGCGCGCTCCTCACCGGCCACGCGCCGAAGCCGCCCCCAACCAACGTCTAAACCACCGCGAAGCGCGCGCTTACCTCAACCTGCGACGCGCAAAAAACCTCGGTGTCCGCACCGGCGCCACGCAAGCGGCTCCGCACGGTTTCCAGCGCGAGATCGGGCCGGTTGCAATCCCGGCTCAAATGTCCGAGCACCGCGCGCTGCAGCCCGCCCTCGAGCAGTTCCACCAGGACTTCCGCCGCCGCCGCGTTCGACAAATGGCCGTGCCGCGACATGATCCGCTGCTTCACGGGCCAGGGCCGGCGCGTGTCGGCCTGCAACATTTTTTCGTCGTGGTTGGTCTCGATCACCACTGTCCGCACCGAGCGCAGCCGTTCAAAAACCAGCTTCGTTGCGAAACCGAGATCCGTGCAAAAACCGAGCGCCGCGGCATCGTGTCGCAAGACGAACCCCACCGGATCCACGGCGTCGTGCGGCACCGGAAATGTCTGCACGGTAATGTCTTTGACGCAAAATTCTCCTCCAGTCTGGAACAGCCGGAAGTTCTTGCGGCACGCCTCTTCGTTGCGCCGCAGCGTCTCTGCCGTCAGCGCATTGCAGTAAATCGGCACCGCGAATTTTTTACACAACACGTCGAGGCCGCCCACGTGATCGATGTGCTCGTGCGTGAGCAAAATTCCATCGAGCTCGATTGGGTTCACCCCGGCGCTTTCGAGCCGATGCGCGATCTGCCGCGCGCTCAGCCCGCCATCGATGAGCAGCTTGCATTCATCGCTCTCGACCAGGGCGCAGTTTCCGGCGGAACCGGAGCCGAGCACGGTGAGTTGAAGCATCCGCGAGTTAAAGCGCGACCGGGGCCGGTTGGCAACTGTGCGTTACGCCGTTTCGCGATTTTTCAGCTCGAGAATGCGGCGCATTTTCTCGTCGTAATCGAGCGTGTGAAAAACCCGGATTTCCTCGACCCGGCGCACCGCGTTCAACGCGTCGAGATACTTGGTGTAGCTGGCCGCCAGTTGCGACGTCTCGAGGTAACGCCCGCGCAAGTTCGGGTCCGCATACGCATTGGGCGACAGCGACGAGAACATGTGAAAGCGAAGCCAGCGCCGGTCCGCGCGGGCGAGCCTTTGCGTCTTCCGGAAGAAGGCGAGAAACAGCAGGAGGACGAGGTAGGTATCCACCGAAGCCTGCAGCTCGAGGTTGCGCGCGAAATCTTCGCGGTTGATTTCGCGCAGCCCGTTCTGGAACTGCAGCGCCGCGTGGAGCGCGTGATTGATTTCCTCCACGAACACAATCAGCGAACGAATGTTTTCGTTTGTTAAACCGGAGCGCGGATCGTTTTTCTCCAGCTGCTCGATGAGCCAGCGCGAATAATAAATGCCGACGTAGAGCCGGTCGCCCGAGCGCCGCAAAAATGTGCGCGCCAGCTCGCTCAACTCCCGTGCCGACGCCCCCGCGAGCCGGCTGAGCTGCCCGCAACGCTGGCGGTCAATGAGGCATTCCTCGAGGTTGATGCCGACCCGCGCGTAGGTGCGCTCGAACAGGTTCTGAATCTCGGAGAAAAGGGTCATCGCGCCTTATCCGAGCAGCGGGATGTGCACGGCATCATCGAGGTTGATCAGCGAATCGGAGAGGCGATTGAGCGCGAGACGGACTTCGTGAAATTGCTCGGAGAGCGCCTCATAAATGTCCGCCAGGTCGGCCGAGCGGGCGACGGCATGGCTGGCGACCACCTTGTAATTCATCCGCCCCACATCCTCGTAAAATCCGACGCTCGGCGCGCCGCGCTCGCTCCGGCGCTGCACGGTTTCCGGAAAAATTCCGCTCAGGAACAACGAGTAGTTTCCCGCATGCGCCCGGATCAAAAAGGTCTGCACTGGCGACGCGTTGCGCAGCGCGAGCAGCATGTCGGAAACGTATTGGAGCGGATTCCCGACTGAATCCGCGGGCGATTTCATGCGGGCGGTGCGGGAGAAAGTTTCGAGGAGCGACGCGATGTAATCGCTGACGCGCCGATCGCGCAGACCTGACTCTTTCAAGACATGTCTGGTCAAAATGTAGAAATAAAACTGCGGCGAAATGGACAGGTGGGCGTTGTCAGAAAGGATCGCCTCGAGCAGCAGTTCGTGGTCGAGAATCGCGTCGCGCGTGTCGTGATCGCTGAACAACTCCGAGAGGGAAACCGCGTCGCCGCTCGACCGCCCGATGGTCTTCACAATGAAGTGAAAATCCTCGGCTGTGAAACGGTCCCGGCAATTCGCTCGAATCATCGGGACTCGTAAATGAGCAATGGCCGTGCCAGCGCTGCGTGCACGAACAGTTGTTTAAACATCGTCTCCTGCCCTTCTCTTCGCGTGCAGGCCGCCGAAAGGACTGGAAAAACTTTGCGGCGCGCGGGCTCCGCCTTAGCGTTCACGCTGTGTGAGACGGTTTCTGCATTCTTCGATTCGCGTAATTTTCCTCCTGACGATCGGCGCGTTGATCTGGACGGGATGGTATGCTTCGACGCACGGATTCAGCCGGAAATGGCGGGAGCGGGTGACGAAGGAACTGCGCAAACTCGGCGCTCAGGTTTATGTCCACCGCCTCACGCTCGATCCGCTGCGAGGCCTGGTGGCGCGCGAGGTCGTGATCAGTGATCCGCGGAATCCGCAAACGCATTTCGCCACGATCAACCGCGTCGTGCTCGACATCAACTACTCGAACCTCCTGCACGGCGAACCGTTCCTCAACGCCGTGGATTTGCACGACGCCGAGGTCACGCTGCCGCTCGATCCAGCCGATCCGGCGAGCGAACGGGTCAACATCTCCCGGTTGAGCGCGCGCCTGTTGCTCTCGGCGGACGAGCTTTATCTCAGCCAGGCCGAGGCGCAGATCGCCGGGATGCAGATCTCGGCGCACGGCCGGCTGCAAAACCCGCGCGCTTTCAAGCCCTCGCCCACAGCCGCGCCCGGCGGCGGCGCCGGCCGCAGCGCTTTTGAGACCTTGCTCAAGGAGCTGCGTTCCACCCACTTCGAGGGCGGGCCGCCTCAGATCGAGATCGAGTTCGGCGGAGACATTGCGGAACCGCGCACTCTCTTCGCGGACGCGACGCTCTGGGGCGAGAAAGTTCGCCGGGGCAGTTACGTGATCGAGAATTGTTTCGCATCGCTCAGCTACCGTGATCGAGCCTGTGAGTTGAAGCGGTGCAGCCTCAGCGACGCGCATGGCGCTTTCGACGCGAGCGGTTCGTATGATTTCGTTTCGGCAAAAGCGACACTCCGCGTGCGCTCGACGATCGATCTGCAGGCGCTCACGCACTCGCTCCGGGTGCCGCACCTGCTCGACGAATTTGTCTTTTACGATCCGCCGCTGCTCGAGTTTTCCGCGGAGGGCGTGCTCGGAAAAGAATCGCAGATCAAGCTTCTCGGCCGGGTGGAACTTGGGAAATTCGCGTTCAAATCCGCCCTTTTCGAAGAAGCGGCCACGAGTTTTTCCTACGATGGCAGCCGCTGGTATCTGCGCGGGTCGCATCTGCGCGATCGGACCGGAAAAATCACGGCAAACGCGTTGCAGGAGAGCGGAAACTTTCGTGCGCAACTCAGCAGCAGCATCAATCCGCGTTCGCTGCTCCCGCTCCTGAGCGGCAAACCGGCACAATTGCTCGGCGAGTGGGATTTCGCGCAATCCCCCCAGATCGAACTCGCGGTCAGCGGAGCATCTCCGGACATCGCCCAATGCGAGGCCCAGGGCGAGATCAAGCTCGGTCGCACCCGCATGCGCGGCGTGCCGCTGAAGTCGGCAAGCGCCATAATGCGGGTGAAAGACAACGTGGTGAGTTACGAAAATTTCAGGGTGGACCGCGACGAGGGCTCGGG